>NZ_JBBCYQ010000009.1:0-194270 GCF_037144815.1 Curtobacterium sp. USHLN213
CCGGCTCGGCGAGGCGTTCCTCGATCATCGACTGGATGACGTCCGGCGGGGTGAGCCCACGGCGACGCCACTCCATCGGGTTGGCCCGGAGCTGCTTCAGGGTGGTCTGCGTCTGCATGCTGCAACCCTCCCACCGGATAACTAGTTTGTCTAACTACATGTCCTCTTGACGCACTGCGGGCCCCGCCGCTGGGGTGCGACGGGGCCCGCAGTGGTGGTGTCGGTGCCTAGCGGCGAGCGACCTTGGCGGTCGACTTCGAGGTCGACGTGCCGTCCTGGTAGCCCTTCGCCGTCGCGACGACCTTCACCGAGAAGGTGTGGCCGGCGTCGGACGTGCCGAGCTTGTAGGACGAGCTCGTCGCGCTCTTCACCGCCTTGCCGTCACGGAGCCACTGGTACGAGTACGTGACGCCCGAGCCGCTCCACGTGCCGTGGTTCGCCTTGAGCTTCGTGCCGACCGTCGGCTTGCCGCTGATGGAGACCGCACTGCCCTTGACGAGCGTCAGTGCCGGGGCCACCCAGGTCGCCGCGGCGCTCTGGGCCTGGCTGCCGACCGCGTTGCCGAGGTGCAGCAGCAGGATCCGGGCGCTGGCCACACCGGCGCCGCGGGTCACCTGGAGCGTGCCCTTGTCGGCGAACAGCGTGCCGCCCTGACCACCCTGCGCGAACGTGAGCGTCGGCTTGGCGAGGTTGAACTTCGCCGTCGAGGTCACGTCGACCACCGAGGACCCGCTGGTGGCCGCACCCGGCGCGTACGCCGACTCGGTCTCCACCCGGTACGAGATGGTCTTGCCCGCGGCGCCGATCGCCGAGGCCGTCACCGGCAGCACCTTGACGGCGCTGTCGAACGTGTTGACGTCCTGGCCGGGGGCACCGCCGTTGAGCGGGAAGGCGTCGACCACCGGGTCGATGTCGGGGTCGTCGACGGCCTGCGCAGCCTTGGCGAGGTCGATCGTCGTGACGAGCGTCGCGTCGACCACGGACGACTTCGCGTCGTAGACGAGGTAGTCGTCCTTACCGTCGCCGTTCGTGTCGATGAACACCTCGACGTTGGTCACGGCGCCCGGGTTGGCGTCGGGACCGGCCGTCTGCACACCGAACGCGAGGGTGTCCGACGCCTTGTCGTAGCTGACGCCGTAGGCACGGACGTCAGCGGCCTTGAGCGACTGCGACGCCGAACCCGTCGGGAACGACTCCACGCCGTCCGTCCCGCCGAGCACGAACGGTGCGACCGCGGCGTGGTAGCCCGAGGTCAGGCCGCCCTGGTCGACCGTACGGCCGCTCAGCGCGAGGTTCGCGGTCTTCTGGGACCCGGTGAAGGACACACCCGAGCCGCGCACGGCGCTGACCGGCTTCGGCGCGACGTAGGTGCCGAGGCGCAGCGGGTCGAGCGTCTTGTCGGTCGGGGTGAAGGTCACGAGACCGGTCGCGGCGGTGACGAACTCCCGCTGGTAGCCCTGCTGCACCGACTCCTGGGTGGGGTCGATGACGCGGCGGAGCTGCGTCGGGTCGGCGACCGTGAACGTCAGGTCCACGACGGCACCGCGACCGGGGCCGACGGTGACGCGCTTCGTGCTGAGCGAGAACGCGACACCCGGCTGGGACACCTGCGGCTGGTAGGCCACGTCGTAGGTGTGGGCCGTGGAGTCGGTGTTCTCGATGAGGAGCGACCGGGTCTCGCTGGTCTTGCCCGCGACCTCGACGACACCGAACGAGGCGGTCACGAGCTGACCGTTCTCCACGCTCTTCACGGTGGTGTCGGCGGTGACGGCCTGCAGGGCGTCGACGCGGCCGGTGCCCTGGCGCAGCAGGGTCGCCGTGCCGGAGCCGTCCTCGACGTCGTGCGTGGCCGTGTTCATGAGCGCGGCCTTGACGTCCGGGGCCGACCAGGTCGGGTGCGACTCGAACGTCAGCGCGGCGATGCCCGCCACGTCCGGCGTCGCCATCGACGTGCCGCTCATCGACATGCGGTCGTCACCGGTGCCGTTGGCCGCGGAGATCACGTTGACCCCGGGGCCGGCGATGTCCGGCTTGACGATGTCACCGAACGAACCGTGGACACCGCGGCTGGTGAACGACGCGAGCGTGTTCACGGCCTCGGGGTCGGTGGCGAGTTCGAAGCCCTTGAGCTCGTCGGCGAACTTCACGTGCAGGGTCCCGGCCTTGGCAGAGGCCAGGAGGCTCGTCACGCTGTCCTTGGTCAGCTCGGCACCCGGGATGGTCGCGTTCCCCGCGATGCCCGAGCTGAAGGTGTTGATCGTGCCCGCGAGGAGCACGCCGACGCCGCCGGCGGCCTGGACATTGTTGAACCGGACCCCGGACCCGCACTCGAGCGCGGCGTCGGTCCACTTGAGCCAGACGACCTTGCCTGCGACGGCCGCGGCGTCCGCACCCGTGAAGGGCGTGCAGCCGTCGACGTTCGTGGTCGGGACGACGACGTCGCCCTCGACCGGCAGCGTGCCCTGGAAGTTCTGTGAGTACTGCGCGCGGTAGGTCTTCGCGACGGCGGACGGGGCGGTCACCTGGACACCGTCGTAGAGCGACTGGCCGGTGGCGCTGGCGGCGACCGTCAGGGCACCCTCGGCGTTCCCGGGCGAGCCACCGATGTCGGTGAAGTCGTCGGCGTTGCCCGAAGCGATCACGGGCAGGACACCGCGGGCGGTGAGCGCGTCGATCTTCGCGTTGTCGGGGTCGTCCGGTGCGCCGTAGTCGGAACCGAGCGACAGGTTGAGGACGTTGATGTCCTTGCCCTCGGTCAGCGACTGGCCGACCCAGTCGAGCGCGGCACCGGTGAGGTCGGTCGAGCCGCCGCCGTCGCCGAACACCTTGAGGGCGTAGAGGCCGGCCTCGGGCGCGGTGCCCGGACCGATCCACATGTCCTGCACCTGCTGCGTGGTGAGCTTGGTGTAGTCGCCGTCGAAGGTCTGCTTGTCGGCGTCGAGGCCGTAGCCGGCGATCGTGCCGGACACGTGCGTGCCGTGGTCGCCGCCCTTGCCGTCGATCGGGTTGTCGTCCGGCGCGGGCACCGGCTGGTAGGTGTCGGGGTCGGTCGGGTCCGCGTTGTAGGTCGGCCCGGCGAAGTCGTACCCGCCGAGGAACTTCTGCGGGTCGTACGAGCCCTGAGCAGGCGCACTCGTCGAGGCGAGCGCGGCGTCGTAGGCGGCCGTGGTGCCGGGGCCGCCGAAGTCCGCCTGGGTGTAGTCGAGGCCGGTGTCCAGCACGGCGACGTTGACGCCCTTGCCGGTGTGGCCGGTCTGCTGCCACGCGTTGAGTGCCCGCGTGTAGACGTCGCTCGCCGCGTTCTTCGGGCTGACGCCGTCCGCGCCCGGCTTCGCGAGGCTCGGGTCGACGCCGGACGGGGCCGCCGAGGCATCCTCGTTGACCGTCGGCTCGACGACCTTCTTCGGCGTGAGCGGGATGATGCTCGCGACGTCGGAGCGCGCCGCGACCTTCCGGAGCGCCTCGACGTCGGCGACGACGGCGATGCCCGGGACGGTGTACTCGGTCGAGTAGAGCTCGGTGGCGTCCGCGTCGGACTGCTTGACGGCAGCGCGGACCGCGTCGACGGTCGAGCCGATCGCCTTGACGCGCTGCTTCGCGGCCGAGGACTGCGTCTTCGACTTCGTCAGGTCGCCGCCCTTGGCCTTCGCGTCGACCTCGAGGGCGCCCTGGCCGGTCGTGCGCACGAACGCCGCGATCGTCTTCTGGGGCTTCGCGTCACGCAGCGGCTGCGCGATCTTCAGGTCGGCGGGCGAGAGGCCGGACGGGGCCGCGGAGGCCGCCCCACCGACGGCGAGCCCACCGCACGCGAGGGCCGCGGCGGCGATGCCGGCGGTCAGCACGCGTGCGATGCGATGGGGGTTCGGGTTCGGGTTGTCGTTCGGTGTTGCACGGTTCAAAAGGCGCACTCCTGGCTCCGTCCGTGTTCTTCATGGAATTGCTGTGAAGTTATGCGCTTGCTCTCAGGGAGCGCAGTCGGCACTTTGGGGGACCACCCCCGGTCGGGGGTGCCGGAACTGATAACTTGCACACGTGTGTGCACGTTATTACGATGGGGCGCGTGACCACTCCTGACCAGCCCGCACGCGCTCCCCGCCGGGACGCGACGGAGAACCGGGCTGCCCTGATCGAGGCGGCGAAGACCGCACTGCAGGCGGACCCGGACGTCTCGCTCGAGACGATCGCGTCCGCCGCGGGACTCTCCCGGCGTGCGGTCTACGGACACTTCCCCTCCCGTGACGACCTCGTGCGCGAGGTCGTCACCGCCGGGGCCGCCCGTGTCGCCGGTGCGATGCCGACCGCGGCGGACCTCGGCGCACTCCCACCGGCCGCTCGGCTCGCCGCCATCGCGGTGACGCTGTGGTCCGAGGTGTCCCACGTCCGGTCGATGGCCCGGGTCGCGATCCGCAGCCCGTTCAGCGAGTCCGTGGCCGCGGTGTTCGCTCCCCTGCGCGCCCAGGTCCGCGACGCGTGCGCCCTCGGGATCGCCGACGGCACCATGCGCGACGACGTCGACCCCGCGACGCTCGGCCGGCTCGTCGAGGGCGCCTGCATCGCCGTGCTCGACGAAGCCACGCGCTCCGGCACGTCAGACGACGACGGACGCCGCATGGTCGTCCTCTCGGCGCTCGGGATGGCCGGCATCGACTGGCGGACCGCTTCGCTCTCCGAGCCGGCCGCCACCCCCTCCACTACCGGCACCACGAAGGTCTCCACAGAGAAGGACCGCGCATGACGCTCGAACTCGACCACGTCGGCATCGGCGACGAGCCCGGCGCCGCACTGCCCGTCGTCTCCGCCGTCGCCGCCCCCGGCCGCCCCGGTGTCGTCGCCGTCGAGACGGAACAGGCACCCGTGCTCGCCTCGCTCGTCGCCGGCGGGCGCATGCGGCCCGAGACCGGTCGCGTGCTGCTCGACGGGCACGACGACGCCGCGGCGGTCCGGAGGACGTTCGCCCTCGTGGACACGCCGGGCATCGCCGAGCCCTTCCCCGTGATGAGCCTCAAGCGCATCGTGCGCGAGGAGCTCGCCTTCGCCGGACAGCGGCCCACCCGCGAGCACGTCGACACCGTGCTCGACGAGCTCGGGCTGCGGGACTACGCCGACACGCACGTGCAGCGGGTCCCGACCGACGTGCGGGTCCGGCTCCTCGTCGAACTCGCCCTGCTGCGGGACGGGGTGACCGGGCTCGTCATCACCTCGCCCGAACGGCACGGCGGCGCCGTGGAGGGGTGGTTCGCGGTCGTCCGCGACGTCGCCCGCCGCGGCGTGACCGTCGTGCTCGTGACCTCCAAGGCCGCAGCCGCGACCGTCGAACACCTGCTCGACACCATCCAGACCGAGGACCCCGAGGACGTGGCCCGACCTGACGGAGACGACCCGCGCCTCCAGTCCGACACCGACCACCTGCCCACGGAGGCGACCGCGTGACCACCACCTCGCTCGTCCGCGCCGAACTGGCGCGACTCACCGCGACCCCGCTCGCACGACTCGCGTTCATCGCGCTCATGGTCGTGCCGCTGCTGTACGGCGGCGCCTACCTCTGGGCGAACCGCGACCCGTACGCGAAGCTCGACCAGGTCCCCGCCGCCATCGTCGACCAGGACGCCGGGGCGACGCTCGACGGCGACCACGTCGACTACGGCAAGGACGTCACGAAGGAGGCCATCGACGGCGCCGACTTCAAGTGGACGAAGACGACCGCGGCCGACGCGCGCTCCGGCGTCCGGAACGGCACGTACGACTTCGTCGTGACGATCCCGCACGACTTCTCGGAGTCCCTCGTCTCCGCACAGTCCGACGACCCGAAGCGTGCCGAGCTCGTGATGACGACGGCGGACACGAACTCGTACCTCGCCTCGACCATCGCGGAGCAGGCGGGCAAGACGATGCGCACCGCCGTCGCCGAGCGGGTCGGCAAGCAGGCGGCGAAGACCCTGCTCGTGGGGCTCGCCGACGTGCGCGACAGCCTGGGCGACGCGGTCGACGGCGCGGGGCAGCTCGCCTCCGGTGCGAAGTCCGCTGCGTCGGGCGCGGCCACGCTCGCGGACGGCACCGGCAAGCTCGCTTCCGGGGCGGCGACGCTCGCGGACGGGACCGCCGCGTTGCCGTCGCAGACCGCTGCACTCGACCAAGGCGCCCAGCAGGTCGCCTCCGGGGCGGCGACGCTGTCCTCGGGGCTGCAGACGGCCAAGCAGCAGACCGCGTCGCTGCCCGCGCAGACCGCGCAGCTGAACGAGGGCGCGCAGCAGGTCGCGGCCGGCAACAAGGCACTGGCCGACCAGACCGATCCGGCGCTCGACGCGCTGAACGGCCTCTCCCCCGACACCGTGACCGCGGCGATCACGAAGGCCGCCGCGGACCGTGGCGTGGAACTGACGCCGGAGGTGCAGGCGGTCATCACCTCCACCGTCGAGGCGCAGCTCGGTGACGAGAAGACGAAGGCTGATCTCGCGAAGGCCAAGGCCGCGCTCGAGGGCGTCGACCAGCTGCGCGACGGGTCCGCCCAGGTCGCGGCCGGCACCTCCGCCCTGGCGACGGCGGCCCCCACCCTGGCCGGCGGGGTCTCCTCCGCTGCGGACGGTGCCGCGCAGTTGGCGTCGGGCTCGTCGCAGGTGGCCACGGGCACCTCGCAGCTCGCGTCGGCCGCGCCCACGCTGTCGTCCGGTGCGGCTTCGTTGGCGTCCGGAGCGGCCTCGGCCGACGACGGCGCGAAGTCGTTGGCGTCCGGGCTGACGAAGCTGCAGAGCGGCTCGTCCGAGCTCGCCTCGAAGCTCGACGAGGGCCGCACGAAGATCCCGGCGTCGAACGCGTCGCAGCGTGAGGACCAGGCGTCGGTGATCTCGGACCCGGTCAAGGTCGGGGACGACAACGTCGCGGCGGCGGACAACTACGGGGCCGGTCTCGCGCCGTTCTTCATCTCCCTCGCGGCCTGGATCGGCATGTACGCGCTGTTCCTCATCCTCAAGCCGATCTCGAAGCGGGCGATCACCGCGGTGCGGAAGCCCCTCGCGGTGGTGTTCGGCGGATGGCTGACGCCGGCGCTGCTCGGACTCGTGCAGATGGTGGCACTGTTCTTCATCGTCCGGTTCGCCCTCGACCTGAACGTCGTGCACGCCGGGGCGACGATCGGGGTCATGGTGCTGGCATCGGCGACGTTCGCGGCGATCATCATGGCGCTGAACGTGCTGCTCGGCTCGGTGGGACAGTTCCTCGGCCTGGTGCTCATGCTCGTGCAGCTCGTCACCGCCGGGGGGACGTTCCCGTGGCAGACGCTGCCGGGGCCGTTGGCGGCGCTGCACTTCGCGCTGCCGATGACGTACTCGGTCGACGCGATCCGGCAGACGATGTACGGCGGGGACCTCGGTGCGGCGTGGTCGGACGCGGGCGTGCTCGCGTGCTGGCTGCTCGGAGCGCTCCTGGTGTCGTTCGTCGTGACGGCGCGGCAGACGCGGTCGCGGACGCTGCGCGACCTGCGCCCGAGCCTGATCGGGTAGCGGGGCGGGCGCCGCGCCGGGCGCCGCGCCGCTTCGTGAGCAGAAATGGTCGGGTGACCTCAGGGAACCCGACCATTTCTGCTCACGAAGTGCTTCGCCCGAGCGGCAGCTCGACCATGTCGCCGCCGAGGTAGCGGAGGTCCTCGGCGGGCAGGGCCGCACGGGCGTCCGGGTCCAGCACGCCCGAGGCGTCGTCGACCGGCACGAAGCCGATCCGCTCCCCCGCGGTGAGGTCGGCCGGGGACCCGGTGTTCCGGGACAGCGCCCACACGACGTGGTGCCCCGGGTCCCGGAGCGCGACCGTCGCCAGCACCAACCGCACCAGGTCGTCCGGCGAGCTCCACATCAGGAGCGCACGACCGGACGACGGCTGCTCGCCGAACGCACCGATGCGTGCCGAGACGATCGACATCCCGAACCGGTCGGCGAAGAGACTGCCGAGGAGTTCCATCCCGGCCTTCGTCACGCCGTAGTACGTGTCCGGACGGGGCAGCCGGTCCCCGGGCACGCTCCCCGGTTCGTCGAGCGGCTCGGGCACTCGGCCGACGGCGTGGATCGAGCTCGCCTGGACGACCCGGAGGACCCCGGCCGCGGCCGCTCGCTCGAGCACGTTCTTCGTCCCGGTGAGGTTCGCCGCGACGAGGTCGTCCCACGCGGCCTCGGTCGGGATGCCCGCCAGGTGGACGACGGTGTCGACGCCGATCAGCGCGTCGTCGAGGGCATCGGCGTCGTGCACCGACCCGGGCACGAAGCGCTCACCGCCGGTCGGTGGGTCGTCCGGCGTGCGCTCGTCGAACAGCACGAGGTCGTGACCGGCCGCGAGGAGTCGGGGCCGGAGTGCAGCGCCGATGCGTCCTGCGGCCCCGGTGATGAGCAGCGTCGCCATTGCCCGGACGCTACCCCCGGCGTGTGAGCACCGACCGCAGGTGTCCGATGGCCTCGGCCAGGTAGCGGGTGAGGTCCGAGCGCGACCACCGGACGACGACCCAGCCGAGGCGCTCGGCCTCGCGGTAGCGACGGAGGTCGCTGGCCCACTGCGCGGCATCCGTGCGGTGGTGGTCGCCCTCGTACTCGATCAGGACGCGGAGCCGCGGGTAGGCCATGTCGACCCGACCGACGAAGGACCCTGCCTCGTCTCGGACCTCGACCTGCAGTTCCGGTTCGGGAAGGCCCGCGCGGACGATCGCGAGCCGCGCCCGCGTCTCCTGGGGCGAGCCGGCACCGACCCGGACCAGCTCGATCGCCGTCCGCAGCTTGCGGACGCCTGCTCGGGCTCCGGCCCGGACGAGTGCGGTCCGGAGGTCGTCGATCGTCGTGCGACACCGTGGCTCGGTCACGATCGCGTCGCCGAGCACGACGAGCTCGTCGGTCGTCAGCATCGCGCCGCAGTCGACCCACAGCGCTGCGGGAGTGCTCGCGGGCATGCCCCACCGCTCGGCGACGTCCGCTCGGTCGGGCGTGATCCGGTGTCCGACCACGCCCGTGCGACGCGGTTGGGCGGTCGGGATCGGACTCGTGACGTGCACCGGCGCCTCGTCGTCGACCGGGACGGGCAGCCCCCAGAGCACGGCGGCGGAGACGTGGCTGACGAACTGTCCGGGCAGCAGGACCGGCCGGAGGGCTCGGATCCGGTGCACGGCGTCGGGTGGGCGGTCGCGGGCCCACCGGATCGAACGGGTGGGCCGGACGAGGTCGCTCCGACGGAGTCGCTGTCGGGAGACTCCTGCGCGGTCCGCGGCGTGGACGTCGAACGCGCGGTTGCGGAGCGCGGGCGGAAGCGGGCGTGGTCGCATGCGGTCACCCTCGCGCCCCGCGCTCCCGCACCACCCCCGAACGGAAGCACTCGTGCAGAACTCGCACCGCGCCTCCCGTGTGGAGGAGTGACCACGCGCAGATCGTGAGCAGACGATGTCGGGCCGGCACCACGCACCCGACCATTTCTGCTCACGAAGCGGCCGCGCGCCGCCCGCGCGCGGCCCCCGCTACCATCGACGGGAGAGCCACGGAGGTCGATGCAGATCATGGGAGCCGGCAAACCCGCGACCATCTACGACGTCGCCGCGCGCGCCGGGGTCTCGAAGTCCCTCGTGTCGCTCGTCCTGCAGCGCTCCCCGCGGGTGAGCCAGCAGCGGCGTGACGCGGTGCTCAAGGCGATCCAGGAGCTCGACTACCGCCCCTCCACGGCCGCGGTGTCGCTCGCCGGTACGCGCTCCCGGACGATCGGCGTCGTCCTCGACGACTTCCGGAACCAGTGGTTCGTCGACCTGCTGACCGGGCTGCGCGAGGCACTGCAGGACCAGGGCCACCGCCTCGTCGTCGCGGACCGCTTCCTCAACACCGGGCTCGACGCCTCGCCGGTCGAGGGCTTCCTGTCCATGCGCGTCGAGGGGATCGTCATCGCCGGCGAACCCGACACCGACCTCGCGATCCCTGCCTCGACCCCGCTCGTCATCGCCGGCGGCCGCGTCGCGATCCCCCGCGCGGACACCGTGGCGAACGACGACCGCGCGGGCGGGGCGATGGCCGCGGAGCACCTGCTCGCCCTCGGCCACACGCGCCTCGGGTTCGTCGGCGCCTCGTCGGCCGCGTCCGACGAACGACGCACGGGGTTCACCGCCGGTGTCGACGGCCGCGCCGAGGTCGCGACGGTCGTGCTCCCGGGCGAGCCCACCGAGGAGGCCGGGTCGCGCGCCCTGGCGCAACTCCTCGACGCGCACCCCGAGGTGACGGCCGTCTTCGCCGCGAACGACGTGATGGCGCTCGGCGCGCTGTCCGAGCTCGCCGAGCGTGGGCTGCGCGTCCCCGAGGACGTGTCGGTCATGGGCTACGACGACACCCCGCTCGCGGCGACGCGGTACGTGGGGCTCACGAGCATCGACGACCGCAGTGTCGAGATCGGGCGCGGCGCCGGCGAGCGGCTCCTCGCGCGGATCGCCGACCCGACGTCGGCGGCGACCGAGGTCCTGGTCGAGCCCCGGTTGGTCGCGCGGCGCACCACGGCGCCGCGCTGACGCCGACGCGGCAGCGGACTGGAGGCGCGGCTCACCCCCGCCCCGCCGGCTGCGGCCGACAGGTGCAGGGTTCAGAGCGCGGAGCCGTCGGCCCCGCTGGTGCGGTCGATCTCCGCGTGCTGGACGACCCAGCTGTGCATGACGATCGCCGCGGCCGCCGAGGCGTTGATGCTCCGCGTCGACCCGAACTGCGTGATCTCGAGGTGGCCGTCCGCCCCGGCGACGGCCTCGTCGGTCAGCCCGGGGCCCTCCTGGCCGAACAGGAACACGCACCGTTCCGGGATCGGCGCCGTCTCGATGCGGGACGCCCCGGGGGTGTTGTCGATCGCGATCACCGGGCGACCCTCGTCGCGCATGGCCTCGAGGAAGGCGGCGACGTCGGGGTGGTACCGGACGTGCTGGTACCGGTCGGTGACCATCGCGCCGCGCTTGTTCCACCGACGGCGCCCGACGATGTGCACGGTGCCGGCGAGGAACGCGTTGGCGCTCCGCACGATCGACCCGATGTTGAGGTCGTGCTGCCAGTTCTCGATCGCCACGTCGAACGCGTGGCGGTGCGTGTCGAGCTCGGCGACGATGGCGTCCATCGACCAGTATCGGAACCGGTCGACGACGTTGCGGGTGTCCCCGGTCGCCAGGAGCTCCGGGTCGAGCCGCGGGTCGTCCGGCCAGGGCTCGGGGTGCGGCCCGACCCCGTTCGTCGTCCGCTCGTGGGACGGTTCGGGGACTGCGGTCACGCCACCAAGCGTACGGCGGGGTCGCCGGTCACCGGATCCGGGACTCGATCCCCGCGATGAGGACGTCGAGCCCCAGCGCGAACCGGTCCTCGTACGAGTGCGAACCGAGGATCTCCGCCACGAGCTCGTGCCGCTCCGGACGACCGGCCGCGGCCGAGCCCCGGCCGACCTGCACACCGGTGTGCCCGACCACGAAGTCGTACACGACGAAGAACGCGTACATCGCCTCGGCGTCGGGCAGGCCGGCCGACCGGAGCGCACCGACGACCTTCGCCACGACCGCGTCGGACTCCGTCGACACCAGGGCCCCGCGGCGGCTGTGCGACTCGAGCACGAGGGGGTGGGTCAGCATGAGGTCGCGGAAGGTCGTGGCGAACGTCCGGACGACCGCGTGCCACTCGTCCGGCCAGACGAACGTCGCGGTGAACTCGTCGACCGTTCGGCGGACGAGCTCGGCGTGCAGGTCGTCGAGGCCGCCGATCGTCCGGTGCACGGTCATCGGCGCGACGCCGAGCCGGACGCCGAGCGCGCGGAAGGACAGCCGGTCGAGGCCGTCCTCGTTCGCGATCGCCGTCGCGGCGTCGATCACCTGCTCGCGGCTGAGGACGTTGGGGCGGCCACGGCGCCGTCGCGGAGTCGCCTCGGCCTGCTCCGGCGGCGTGACGGGCCGGGGTGCGACGGGCGGGGTTCCGGGTTCGACGAGCACGGGGCGTCCTCCTTCTTCCAGTACGTGTCCCGAAAAGCCTAGGGCAAAGCCGACCGGCGTTCGGTGTCTCGACCATCTCGGGTCCGCGACCGGCGCGCGGGAGCCGATCCGTGCCTCCCGGCCTTCTCCGAGCCGACGCCGAGCCGGGCCGTCACGGGCGCGCACTAGGGTGAGGGGCATGGCAACCCGCGACGAGGTCGAGTGCTGGCTGACCGACATGGACGGCGTGCTCGTGCACGAGAACCAGGCGCTCCCCGGGGCGCCGGAACTGATCCAGCAGTGGCTCGACGAGGGCACGGAGTTCCTCGTCCTGACCAACAACTCGATCTTCACCCCGCGTGACCTCAGCGCCCGGCTCCGCTGGTCCGGCATCCACGTCCCCGAAGAGCGCATCTGGACGAGCGCCCTCGCCACCGCCGACTTCTGCAAGTCCCAGATGCCCGGCGGCTCCGCGTTCGTCATCGGCGAGGCCGGCATGACCACGGCCCTGCACGAGGCCGGCTTCATCATGACCGAGACCGCCCCCGACTACGTCGTCGTCGGTGAGACCCGCAACTACTCGTTCGAGGCGATCACCAAGGCCGTGCGCCTCATCCGCGACGGTGCCCGCTTCATCGTCACGAACCCCGACGCGACGGGCCCGTCGGCCGAGGGGGTCCTCCCGGCGACCGGCGCCATCGCCGCGATGATCGAGAAGGCCACCGGCAAGCAGCCGTACGTGGTCGGCAAGCCGAACCCGATGATGTTCCGCTCGGCGATGAACCGGATCGGCGCCCACTCCGAGAACACCGGCATGATCGGCGACCGGATGGACACCGACGTGCAGGCCGGCATCGAAGCAGGACTCCACACCGTCCTCGTCATGACCGGCATCAGCGACCAGGCCGAGATCGACCGCTACCCCTTCCGCCCGAGCGAGGTCATCTCCGGCGTCCACGAGCTCGTCCGCACCGAACCCTTCGAGGTGGAGCTGTAGCGATGCGCTGGGACCCGTCGCGGTACGCCGCCTTCGCGGACGACCGCGCGCGGCCCTTCCACGACCTCGTCGCGCAGATCGCGTGGCCGGCGGGTGCGGGCCAGGAGGCGCCACGTCGCGTCGTCGACCTCGGCTGCGGCCCCGGGACCCTCACCGCCACGTTGGCAGCGCGGTGGCCTTCCGCGTCGGTGGTCGGGATCGACAGCTCGGCGCAGATGCTGGCGTCGGCGCCGACCGGCCCCGGGTTGTCGTTCGAGCTGGGCTCGATCGAGGACTGGACACCCGGCCCCACGGACGACGTCGTCGTGACGAACGCGGCGCTCCAGTGGGTGCCGTCGCACGTGTCACTGCTGCCGCGGTGGCTCGACGCGATGCCGTCCGGGTCGTGGTTCGCGATGCAGGTGCCGGGCAACTTCGGGTCGCCGTCGCACGCGCTCATGCGGTCCGTCGCCGCCTCCGGGCCGTGGGCGCCGGCGTTGGCCGGTGTCCTCCGCGAGGACCCGGTGCTCGACCCGGCGGGCTACCTCGGCATCATGCTCGACGCCGGGTTCGAGGCCCGCGCGTGGGAGACCACCTACGCCCAGATCCTGCCGGGCGTCGACCCGGTGCTCGACTGGGTGCGCGGGACCGGGCTCCGTCCGGCACTGCAGGCGCTCGACGCGGCGGACCCGTCCGGCGCGTCGACCGCGGCGTACGAGGCGGAGTACGCGGCGGCGCTGCGGTCGGCGTACCCGGCGGGGGCGCACGGCACGGTGTACCCGTTCCGGCGGGTCTTCGCCGTCGGCCGCAAGCCCTGAACCGCACCCCGTGATCGCCGCCGCTCATCGGGCGCGGCAACGCGTTGCCACCTGGTTGCTCGACCGCGTCGCCGCCACCAGACTCGGAACTCCTGAAACATCAGATTGGAGTTCCACGATGAAGCGAATCCTCTCGGTCGCCGCGGTCGGCACGATGGCGCTCGGCCTCTCGGTCGCTGCACTGCCCACCGCCGCGTCCGCCTCGGCGCCCGGACCTCGGGACCCGTCAGCCCCCGGCTGTTCGACGACGATGATGGTCGCCGACCACCTGAAGGGCTGGGTCCACTGGACGATCGAGTGCACCGAGGCCCGCACCGTCGTCGTCGACGCGACGGCGTTCTCGGGCACGCCCGACGACCACGTGATCGTGGACGAGCAGCAGGCCTCGCGGTTCGTCGCCGCGGGCGAGACGTGGACGGACTTCGTCAGGCTGCCGACGGCGGGGGTCGACCAGTTCCGCGCACAGGCGGTCACGTTCGTCACCGCGGACCCGTTCGAGCGTCCGGCGATCATCGGCGGTGCCACCGGCTGATCACCGCCGCTCGGCGCCCTACTCGACCGTGACGAGGGTGCCGAGCGGCAGGGCGTCCACCGCCGCCACCGCTTCGGCGTCGAGCCGCACGCAGCCGTGCGACACCGCGCCCGAGGTCGTCGCGTTCCAGTGCAGCCCGATCAGCCCGCCGTCGTGCCCGCCGTACGGCTCGTCGGCCGCGCTCGAGTGCAGCGAGGTCAGCTGGATCGGGTGGTCGCCGGTCCCCTGGGCGGGGTCGACGTACCGCTGCTCGAGGTAGCCGGTGACCCCGGTCGGCGTCGGGGTGTCCGCCGTGCCGACCCCGGCGCGGAACCGTTGCACGGCCCCGCCGTCCGACGAGACGATCGACACGGACTGGTCCGTCGTCGAGATGACGACGCGGGAGGTCGGGGTCGACACCTCCCGGAGCGACGCCACCGGTACCCACGCCGAGGTCTGCGCCGCCGCCGATCCCCCGGCGGCCGAGGGCAGCAGCTGGCGCGCCGGGGTGAGGACACGCTCCCAGTCCCCGTCGCGCTCGACCCCGACGACGGTGGTGGGCTGCCGGAGGAAGTCGGTGGCGGCGAACCGTGCGACCGGTGTGGTCCGCGCTGCGCCGAACAGGGGTGCGTCGGCCCGGAGCTGGAACACGGTGTCCGAGGTGATGGTCCGGTCGAACGGCATGAGCCCGCCGATGACCGCCGAGTACTGCGCCTCCGGCAGTGCGGCGAGCGCGGCTGCCCCGACGTGCGGCACGGCCGGGGCGAGGTGGGACTGCGTCGCCGACGCCGACGGGACGGGTGCCGAGGCGACCGGGGTGGACCCGAGCAACGGGACGGCGACCGCCCCGGCGAGGACGACCGCGGCAGCGATGCCGGTCGCGGTCCAGAGGGTGCGAGTGCGCATGGGGGTGCTCCAGGGGTGACGGGAACGGGAAGGCGGCCGGCGCCGCCGCGCGGGACGGACGCCGGCCGGCCCGCGATCAGCCGGAGACGACCGGCAGGTGGATGCCCGTGCCCGGGTCGGCGACGGTGCCGGTGCCGCCGGTCCCGGCTCCCGTGCCACCGGTGCCCGTGCCCGATCCGGCAGCGGCCGGGGTCACCGTGATCGCGAGCGGTGCGACGAGCGCCGAGGCGCCGGAGGCGTCGACCACGTCGATCGTGTGCGCTCCGGTGGCCGTGCCGGCCGGGATGGTGACGCTGCCGGACACCGTGCCGTCCGCCGCGACGGTGAGCGTGCCCACCGTGACCGGGCTGGAGTGCAGGACGACGCGGACCGAGGCCCCCGGGGTGAACCCGGTGCCGGCCAGTGCGAGCGACCCTCCGGCAGCGACCGAGGTGCCCTTCGGTGCCGTGAGGACGCCGGTCACGACGCGAGCGGTGCCGCCGGTCGAGAGGACCTTCGCGGTGCCGTCGGCCGACACCGCGACCGTGGCGCTCGTGGCGGCGGCGAGGTCGAGGCGCTCCCACGAGCCCGCAGCCGAACCGGACTGGTCGAGCGGGTAGCCCGACGCGATCTCGGTCTGGGCGAGCACGGCGGTGCGCTGCGCGTCGGTCAGGGTCGGGAACGCGGTGAGGAGCAGGTTCGACGCACCGGTCGGCACCGAGGGGGCGAGCCCGGTGGTGCCGGTCGTCGCGAAGCCGTAGGTCATCCGCTCGCGGTAGACCGCCGCGGCCGAGGCGCGGTCGGTGACGACCTGGGCGGTGCCACCGGGGATCGCGGCCCCGCCGTACGGGTCGTCCGAGTACGCCGTCGAGTGGGCGATGCAGTTCGCGAGCGTGTCGCCGCACTGCTGCTCGAGGTACGAGACGAGTTCCTTCCGCGCCGGCTCGAGGACCTCGGTGCGGTACTGGGTGTCCGACCAGCGGGCCGCGAGCGCCGCTTCGCCGTCGATGCGCCCGCCCATGATGTCGAGCGGGTAGTGGACGCCGAGCACGATGCGGTCGTTGCCGGCCTCGGAAGCGCGGGCGAGCAGCTCCGGCGCCAGCTCCGGCACGAGCGTGGCGAGGGTGATGCCCGCCTGGTACGCCGTGGTGGTGTGACCGCTCGGGTACGAGCCACCCGTGCAGATGCCGGCGGTGCCGTACCCGGGGTCGAGCACGACGTCGTTCGGCGAGAACTCGTGCGACGTGTCCGTGGCGACCGGCACCCGCGTGATGTCGAGCGTCCCGTCCGCCGATGCCCAGGCCTTGCCGGCGCGGTTCGCGGCGAGCGACGACGCGTTCACCTTCGCCGGGGCGCAGCCGGTCTGGTCGTCGGTCGCGGGCAGCGTCGCGGTGCTGCTCGCCGGCAGGTACGGCCGCGGGTAGCTGTAGTGCGCCTTCGCGTCACCCGTGCTGACGTACGCGCCGCTCGTGCCGTTCGAGGAGTTCACCACCGCCGAGGTCAGCGGCAGCTTCCCGGCGTTCCGACCCTCGACGTAGATCTTCTCGAGTGCCGGACCGAGCCCCTGCGACACCGTCATCGACTGGTCGTAGGCGGTGTTCGTGGCGTTCTGGTACTCGGAGTCCTGCAGCGCCTTCAGCTGCTGCGCCTTCGTGGCGTGCTGGTTGATCCACGAGGTCAGCCGGTCGTTCTCCGCCAGCGTCCCGGCATCGAGCACGGTGCCGTGCAGGTCGTTCGTCCCGCTCGACTTCCAGTAGTGGTCGTACCCGCTCAGCAGGGAGACGAGGTCGGGCTTGGCGGTGTCGCTCGGGTACCCCGCCGCGGTGGCGACGAGGGGCGAGCCGACGACGAGGGCGGTCGCGACGGCGGCGACGGTCACCCCGCGGAGTGCTGATCTGTGCATGCGCCGAACGCTAAGGACGGGTGGTTGCCGAGCGGGGAACGGTGCACCAAGCCGAGGTGAACCGGACCGCAGCCTGTGCGCACTCGCAGCCCCGCGCCTCCCGTCCGTCCGTCGTCACCACACGGCGGACTGGGCCCACGCTCGCCGGTCCCTGGACGACGCGTCAGCGGCGGTCAGGCCGTGCCGAGTGGGGAGAGGCGCGGCTCGTCGCCCCGCACCGCGTACGCCCCCATGGGCGGCACCGTCCGCCACCGGCGCCGCAGGCGGCGCGGCCGGTCGTCCCGCCACGCGATCACCCCGCCGGCGACGACCCCGAACGCGAGGACCGCGAAGGACAGCAGGCCGATCACGCCGACGACGGCGAGCTTCGACGGGTCCTGCACGTCCGTCGTCGCCGAGAGGCCGATCGACCCGAAGTCCCAGAACGCGTGCAGCAGCACCGGCAGGAGCAGGTTCCCGGTCAGCCGACGCGCGACGTAGAGCGTCGAACCGAACGACGCCGCGAACACGACCTGCACGAGCGTCACCCCCAGACCGGCCCCGGCGAGGGCGTTGAGCAGGTGCAGCACCCCGAACAGCGCGCACGACGCGATCCACACGCCGAACTCCGGCAGGCGCCGCCGGAGCCCCACGAGCAGGACGCCGCGGGTCATCAGCTCCTCGAAGACCCCGACGAGCAGCACCCCGACAGCGAGCAGGAGGAAGTAGCGGACCGGCAGCGCCGACCAGTCCACGAGCGGCAGCCGCACGATGCACACGACCGCGATGAGGATCGGCGCCACCATCGTCCACCGCAGGCGCGTGCGCGTCGGGTCGACGGTCGCGATGCGCCACCAGCCGAGTCCGGTCACGACGAGGCAGAGTGCGACGGCGGCGATGCCCTCCGGGACGACGAGCGACCGGACGACGCTGTCCACCGTCTGTCCGAGGGTCGGGTAGTCGTCGCTCGGCCGGGCCCGCCAGGCGCTGACGGCCGCGAACACCACGAGCGGCGCGAGGCCGACGAGCAGCGACGGCGGAACGGGCCAGCGGCGGCGGCGGGAGGGGTCGGCGGCGGTCACCTGCCGTTTGTACCATTGGGGCATGCGCTTGCCCTCCCTGTCCACGATGGCGGAGGACTACGTGAAGCTCGTCTGGAAGGCGAGTGAGCGCGGCGGGACGGGTCTGGCCACCCGCGACATCGCCGCAGCGCTCAAGGTGTCCGCGTCGACGGTCTCGGGCAACCTCCGGAAGCTCGACCGCGACGGCCTCATCGAGCACACCCCGTACTACGGCGTCGTGCTCACCCCGCTCGGCCAGCAGGTCGCCGTGGCGATGGTCCGGCGGCACCGGCTGATCGAGACGTTCCTCGTGCAGCGGCTGGGGTACTCGTGGGACGAGGTCCACACCGAGGCCGAGGCGCTCGAGCACGCGGTGTCGGAGACCTTCCTCGACCGGGTCGACGCCGACCTCGGGCACCCGACACACGACCCGCACGGCGACCCGATCCCGCGCGCGGACGGCACCGTGCCGGACTCCCCCGGGACCCTGCTCGGGGCCATCGAGCCCGGGGCGTGCGGCACCGTCGACCGGGTGTCCGACGACGACCCCTCGCTACTGCGGTACTTCGACGAGCTCGGGGTCGGGCTCGGGACGCACCTGCGGGTGGAGCAGGTGCGGGACTACGCGGGCGTCATCGCGGTGTCCCGGCGGTCGTCGGACGGGTCGGAGTCCCTCGTGGACCTGCCCGCGGCGGCGGCGTCCGCGATCTGGCTCGCCCCCGACGCCGACTGACGCCCCGCGCCGCTGCGGTCGCACGACATGCCGCTCACGTCCGCCGAGATCGCACGAAGCGCCGCCCGCGCGCCCGCCATCCGGCAGAACACGCGACCTCACGAGGTCCGGAACGCACCCACCGGACCGACGGGAGGCGCGGTGCCAGCCCGCACCGCGCCTCCCCTCGGCCGCGCACCGCGGTCGCACGACATGCCGCTCACGTCCGCCGAGATCGCACGAAGCGCCGCCCGCGCGCCCGCCATCCGGCAGAAAACGCGACCTCGGCGCCGCGCGCGCCCGCCCGCGGGCCGCGCGCCGGCGCCCCGCGCGCCGCGCGCGTCAGCCGCGCAACACGGGGGACGACGCCCGGCGGAACGGCGCCGTGATCGTCGGCAGGATCTCCCGCCGGTTGATCCAGAACACCACGACCGCCGCCACGAGGTGCACGATGCTGAGCACCCACCGCCCGTTCGTGTCGGTCACGAAGAACTGCACCGCGAACAGCGCCGCGAGCCCGATCGCCGACCACCGGTGGAACCGCAGCGCGATGATGATCGCCACGCCGAGCACGGTCTGCGACGCGGTCAGCATGAACTCCTCGACCTGCCGACCGTCGAGCGGCAGCCCGCCCGAGGTGCCACCGCCGAGCACGTGCGCGATCGGCAGCGACCCGACGAGCAGCGACCACTGGTTGACCTTCGACGCGATGAGCGTGCCGATCGCCGCCCCGCCCATCCCCCGCAGCGCGAAGAGCGCGGCGACGATGAACTCCGGCGCCTCCGTGGCGAGCGGCGCGAGCCACTGCACGAGGAAGTAGCTGTCGATCCCGAGCGCGCTGCCGGACTGCACGAGCGCGTCCGCGAACGGCTCCGCCGAGGACAGGATCACGGCAGCGGCGACGACGAACAGCGCCACGATCGTCCAGCGACGCCCACGCTGCGGCATCGAGGCGATGTTGCCCGCCATGCCGACCATCTCCTCCTCGTCGTCGTCGCCGTCCTCGACCTTCGACGCCCGCCAGAGGTACCAGACGAACGCGGCGAGCAGCACGAACCCGAACCACATCGGGATCGAGCCCATCAGCGGGATGAGGAACGCGACGAGGGCCAGGAGTGCCAGGAACCCGATGTCGAGCCGCGAGGAACGCTCGAGCTCGAGCACCCGGGTAGCCGAGGCGGGGAGCGACCCGGTCCGGACGAACCGGCGCGCCACGAGCAGCGAGATGATCACCACGAGGGGCCACCCGAACCCGAGCAGCAGCCGGTTCGAGCCGGTCATGTTGGCCGCGGCGAACTGCTCGTACGAGGGGTCGTACCCGGAGCGGAGCGCGTAGTACAGGTCGACCGCGTACTCGGGGAGCACGGCGATCAGGGCGAGGATCGCGATCGCGAGGGCACCGGCGATGTCCTTCTGCGCGGCCTCGGCGGCCCAGGCGAGCAGGAACGAGGCGGCGACGACGGCACCGCCGAAGACGAGCAGGTCGACGACGGGGTTCGGCGCGAACCCGCCGATCCGGAAGACGACGGCGGGCAGGGCGATGGCGATGCAGATCGCGATGCGACCCCAGGCGCTGGCGCCCATCCGGGATGCCACGACGCCGGGCGTCGGAGCGGGAGACAGGGTGTCGGTCATGGTGGTCCTCGTGGTCGAGCCATGACGCTGCACACACTCGAGCGGCTTCGGCCATGGCGGAACGGCCGAAGGTCTCGCTCGCCTCGAGGGCCACGTGCACCGGGCCGATCGTCGTGATGGCCAGTGTGTCGATGCACGCGCTGGGAGCTACTCCCCTTCGCCACCCACCTTGGCGCGCTCCGATCCGCGTGCGCAAGCCGATCCGGCCTGTTCGGCGTCCCGAATCCGGGTGTTCCCCGACCCGCCCCGGAACGGCCTGGAGGCGCGGGGCGGCCCCGCACCGCGCCTCCCGTCCGTCGTCGGGTCGCGCCCACCGCGTTTCGTGCGCAGGAATGGTCGGGTCACCTCCGCCGACTCGACCGTTTCTGCTCACGAAACGACGCCGCGCTGCGCGCGCGCAGCGCGCCCCGCGCGCGCTACCCCTTCGCGGAGCGGGTACGGCCGAGTGCGACCTCGCGGCGGGCGCGCTCGACGGCGAGGGCGCTTGCGGCGTCCGGGTCGCGGAGCAGGCGGTCGACCTCGGCCACGTGCGCACGGACGTGCTCCGCACCGCGCGACGAGGCGTCGTCGAGGACCGGTCGCACGGCGTCCTCGCCGAGTGCGACCAGGGCGCGGGACAGACTGAGCCGGGTCTCCTGGTCGCCACGGCCGAGGTGCTCCGCGAGCGTCCGGGCGAGGGCGTCCCGCTCGGCGTCCGGGACGAGTGCGGCCGCGGTGCGCCACGCCGCTCGGAGGACCCCGACGTCGGAGTCCCGCAGCAGGGGCCGCACCGACGGCCAGACCGCGGGGTCGCCGATCTTCGAGAGGGTGTGCAGCGCCTGGCTCCGGGCCTGCGGCAGCGGTCGGTCGAGCTCGGGCAGCACCCGACGGACGACCGCGTCGGCGGGGAGCCGGATGAGCGCCCACGTGAGCATGTCGCGGACGAAGAAGTCCGGCTCGACGGCGCACTGCTCCACCAGCACGTCGAGGTCCGCCGGGTCCGGGTGCGTCCCCGCGGCCATGACGGCGCGGAGGCGGACGGACGAGCGCGGGTCGGCGAGTGCGGTGGTGAGCGCGGACATGGCTCCATGCAAGCGCACCGTCCTGCGTGACGTCCGGAGACCGCCCGCCAAGGGTCGAGGCATAGCGTGGGCGGGTTCGTTCGACACGACCACGAAAGGATCCCCATGCCCCGCATCGGTACCAGTGACCTCACGGTGTTCCCCCTCGCCCTCGGCGGCAACGTCTTCGGTTGGACGGCCGACGAGCAGACCTCCCACCAGGTACTCGACGCCTACACCGCGGCCGGCGGCGACTTCGTCGACACCGCGGACGTCTACTCCGCCTGGGCGCCCGGGAACTCCGGCGGTGAGTCCGAGCAGGTCGTCGGCTCGTGGTTCGCGACGTCCGGCAAGCGCGACGACGTCGTCATCGCCACGAAGGTCTCCCAGCACCCGCAGTTCCAGGGCCTCTCCGCCGCGAACGTCGCCGCGGCCGCACGCGCGAGCCTCGAGCGGCTCGGCACCGACCGGATCGACCTGTACTACGCGCACTTCGACGACGAGTCGACCCCGCTCGAGGAGACCGTGCGCGCGTTCGACCAGCTCGTGCGCGACGGCCTCGTCCGGTACACGGCCATCTCGAACTACTCGAAGGAGCGGGCGGCGGAGTGGATCCGCATCGCGCGGGAGAACGGCCTCGCACTGCCCGTCGCGATCCAGCCGCACTACAACCTGGTCACCCGCGAGCCGTACGAGTCGGACATCGCTCCCCTGGCCGCCACCGAGCACCTCGGCGTCGTGCCGTACTTCTCCCTCGCGGCGGGCTTCCTCACCGGCAAGTACCGCACGAAGGAGGACTTCGCCGGCAAGGACCGCGAGGGCCAGGTCTCCGGCTACTTCAACGAGGCGGGGCTCGCGGTGGTCGACGCGCTCGCCACGATCGCCCAGGACCGCGGCACCGAGGTCGCGACGGTCGCCCTCGCGTGGCTGCAGGCGCAGCCGGACGTCGTCGCGCCGATCGCCAGCGCACGCAACACCGAGCAGCTGCCGGCACTGCTGGCGTCGGCGGAGCTGGAGCTCAGCGCCGACGAGCTGCGGACCCTCTCCGACGTGTCGGGGAAGGTCTCGGCCGCGGCCTGACACCGGCGCGGTCGACCCGGGACGACATCATCGACGTCGTACGACCTCGGTGATGTCGTCCCGGGTCCGCCCGGCCCGACCCCTCACGCGCTCGGCGCGACCGACCCCGTCATGGTTTCGCCCGACGACCGGGTGACGAAGCACGAGATGAACGTGTCCCCCTGGTCCCACGTCGCCTGGTCGGGCGCGTAGGACCCCTGCACCTGCACGTCGCCGTACGCCGCCGCGGCCGAGGCGTTCAACGCCGCCGAGGTCTGGCACTGCTCGGCCGCCTGGGCCGCGAGCGCGTCCGGCCCGGGCCACTGGTTCGCCGAGACGGGCAGCCGCGCGGTGAGCTGGGCGACGTGCGGCGTCTGGCAGTCGACGACCGTGTAGGTCTGCGCCCAGGCGTTCGTGAACGGCGACAGGCACTCCCCGCCGGCGAGGTCGGTCCACGCGTGCTCGCCCGGGGCCGCCGGCGTCGTCGCGAACTGCAGCGTCTCGAGCGAGGTCGATGCCGACGAGGGCTGCGACGCCGCGGCGGACGGCGTCTCCTTCGGGGTCGCCGCCGCCGAGGCCGCTGACGTCGACGTCGGCGCCGGCGTGCGCTCCTCGATCGAGTTGCCGAGGATCCACCGCGTCAGTGCGAACACGGCGACGAGCAGCACGACGATGAGCGCGACCGAGCCCCAGATGAGCAGCCGCTTGCCGCGCTGTCCCTCGTTCCGGAGCTTGGCGAACCCCTCGTTGATGAAGTTGTCGCGGTCGCCGCCGCCCACGGAGGCCGACGGCACCGGCGCCACGGGTGGCACGGGCGTGCGCTCGGGTGCGGGTGCGTGCGCCGGCGTGGCACCGACGGCCGGCATCATGCGCGTTCCGGTGTCGTGCGGGTCGTACCCGGTCCCACCGAGCTGCCCGACCGCCTCGGTCCCGAAGAGGTCCTTGATCGCACTCGTGTCGCTGGTCTCGCGACCGTCCCACTCGGACTGGTCGAGGTCGTCCGGCGCGGCGGCCGGGAGCGGTGCCGGCTCGTCGCGCTGCGGCTCCGGCTCGTGACCGCGGATGCCCATCACGGCGTCGAGGTCCTGCCCGACCGCCGGAGGCAGGTGCGCGGGGTACGCGCTCGGCTCCGCCTCGGACGCGGCCGGTTCGACCAGCGGCGGGGCAGCCGTGGGCGGCACGGTGCCGTCCGGCTCGGCCCACCACGGGCCGCCGGCGACGGGCAGCGCCGTGGTCGGTTCGTCGGCCTGGAGGCGCGGCTCGTCCTCCGGCGCCGCCGTCGCGTCGTCGGGGCGCCCGGGCTCCACCGCCGTGGTCGGCTCGACGACGGGCGTGCCGCCGACCGGGGTCGGCAGCGCACCCGCGACGACGTCGTCGTCCGGGTCGTCCGAGTCGTCCGCCAGGCTCCACGAGCCGCCGGCCAGCGCCGTCGTGTCGAACGCGTTCGTGGTCAGGGTCGCCGGCACCTCGCCGGCCTCGTCGTCCCGGATCGCCCAGTCGAACGGGCGCTCCTGCCCGCCGGTGCCCTCGCCCTCGCCGTCGGCGATGCGGAGCAGCTCCGTGAAGCTCGGCGGTTCGTCGGTGGCCGGCAGGACGTTCTCCACGCCGACCGGCTGCGGCACGACGGGGACCGCAGGGGCAGCGGGCGCGTCGGCCGGCTGCGAGCCCGTGGCCCGACCGAGCCAGTCGACGTCCTCGCGTCCGGCGCCGAACGGGTCGGTGCGGCGCCGCTCCTCGTCGATCGCACGGTTCTCGGCCGCACGCTGGTCGCGGTGGGACTGGGCGGTCGGCAGGCTGATCGACGACGGGTGCGGAGCGGTCGACGACGGCGGGACCGGGGCCGCTGCGGGGATCCGGTCGGAGAGCGTGGCCCGCTCGGCCTCGGCGTCGGCCTGGGGGTTCTCGGACGGTGCCTCGAGCTGCTCGGGCATCGAGATCGCCTGCGTGGAGTCGTCCTCGGCGGACGACGCGGACGACGCGGACGATGCGGGCGACGCGGGGGTCACGGGCTCGTCGGACACCACCGGCTCGAACGGGTCCGGCAGGGGTGCGCCGGTCTCGCGCGCGGTCTTCTCCGCCTCGCGCCGCTCACGGCGCGAGGGCCAGTCGTCCGCGCCCCGCGGCGCACCGAAGATGTCGGCGGCACTGCGGAGACCGTGGAACGGAGCGTCCGGGGCGGAGTCGCGCCGTGCCTCCAGTCCGTCGTCCCCGTCTGCGGGACCGGCGGTCTGGTCGGGCTCGTGCGCGTCGTCCGGACGCTCCTCGGTCACGCGCTCAGCCCCAGATCAGCCAGCCCGATCGCCGCGAAGTACGGGTACCCGGCAGCCTCGATCTTCTCCTTCGCGCCGGTGTCGCGGTCGACGACGACGGCCACGGCGGCGATGATCGCGCCCTCGCGCTCGAGAGCCTCGGCGGCCTTGAGCGGCGAGCCGCCCGTCGTCGAGGTGTCCTCGAGCACGATCACGCGCTTGCCGGCGAGGTCCGGCCCCTCGACCTGCTTGCCGCGGCCGTGGTCCTTCGGCTCCTTGCGCACGACGAACGCGTCGTAGGCGAGTCCGCGGGCGGCGGCCTGGTGCAGCACGGCACTCGCGATGGGGTCGGCGCCCATGGTCAGTCCGCCGACGGCAGCGACGTCCGGCACCTGGCCGATGAGGTCGGTCATCACCTGACCGATGAGCGGGGCGACACGGTGGTCCAGGCTCACCTTGCGGAGGTCGATGTAGTACGTCGCCTTCTTCCCGCTGGTGAGGGTGAAGTCTCCGTGGAACACCGCTTCGTCCGTGATGAACTGGATGAGCTGGTCGCGCGCGTCGGTCACAGCCCACAAGGGTAGCCGGTCGTCCCCGCAGCGCGCTGCCCCGTGTGGGTGGGGTGCGCTGCGAGCCACGCTCGGTACGCTCCGGTCATGTCCTCCGACGCGCGCCCGGTCAGCGAGGTCGTGCGTCCGACGGGCGGCTCGCGGTGGCGCGCGCGACGGCTCGCGGTCGGACAGGAGGCGCTGGGCGCCCTGGTCGCGCTGGCCCTGGCCGTCATCGCCCTGCGCCACGTCGTCGCGACCTCCAGGGTCGCCCTGCTCTGGTACGACGGGGACTCGGTGCTGCTGCCGCTCGTCGAACGGTCGATGCAGCTCGGGCAGCCGTTCGAGTGGGCGATGTCCCCGGCGCTGTTCTTCTTCCCGGAGCTGCCGGTCTACCTCCTCTGCTCCGTCGTGACGGCCACGCCGCAGCAGGCGCTCGCGCTGAACGGCGTCCTCGTGCTGCTCGCCGTGTACGCGCTCGTCCGGGCCGCGGCGAACGAACTCATGCCTGCGGCCCGGCGGTCGGCCCGGATCGCGGTGTCCGCACTCGCTCTCGGGTTCGTGACGCTCCTGGTGCTCACCGAGTCGTCGGCCACCGCGACCTCGTTGGAGCTCGCGTCCCTGCTCCTCACGACGACGTACTACTACGGCGCGGTGCTGGCGATGCTCGGAACCGCGGTGCTCGTGCTCCGTGCAGTGCGGCTCGGGCGGGCGTCCGTCACGGTCCTCGTCGTGCTCGGCCTCGTCGCCGCGTGCACGACGGCGTCGAACCCGCTGTACGTCCCGTGGTCGGCCGCCCCGGTCGTCGTGACCCTCGTGCTCCTGGCACTCGCCCGCCGGCTCCCGTGGCGTCCTGTCGGGCTGCTCGCCGCGACGCTCACCCTCGGGTCCGTCGTCGGGTACCTCCTGCGGATCCCGCTGCGGCCGTTCGTGTCACTCGACCCGTCGACCTACGTCCAGCCGTCGCGGGCCGGCGAGACGCTCGGGTTCTTCGCCGCGCTCACCGACGACCGCGCGGGGTCGGCGGCGGGCGACGCGGGGCTGCTCCTGCTGCTCGTGGGGGTGCTCCTGTCGGTCGGCGGCACCGTCTGGGCGTGGCGCGTCCGGACCTCGCGGACCGTCCTCGTCGCCGCAGCGCTCCCGCTCGTCACCGTCGTGGCGGTGTCGGTCGGGGTCGTCGTCGCGGGTTCGGAGACCCCGCGGTACCTCGAGCCGATCGTGACGGCACCGCTGCTCGCCCTGGTCGCGGTCGCCGAGCTCGCCCGCACCGCCGTCCGCCGGACTCAGGTGCACCGGCCGCGACGCGGCATCCGGGCCGTGCTCGCCCTCGCGGCCGCCGGGGTGCTGCTCGCCGGGATCGCCACCGCACCGAGCACCGCCCGCGCGGTCGCACAGGCGCGGTACGACCCGGCGGCCTGCCTCGACCGCTGGGCCGACGGGCGGGACGTCGTCGGGGTCGGGCAGTTCTGGACGGTCCGCCCACTCGCCACGTACGCGTCCACGAACGTGCAGCTGCTGCAGGTGCGGGACACGTTCCAGACCTACCCCTGGCTCGTCGACCTGGGGGCCTATCGCGACGCCGCGCCGACCTTCGTGGTGATCGGGTCCGGCGACGTCTGGACGACCGCCGTCGAGGACTCCCTCGGTCCGCCCGCGACGATCACGCACTGCACGGGGTTCGACGTGTACGACTACGCCGGGACGTCGGGCGCCGCCGTCCTGCAGCGGGACGTCGTCGACAGTGCCGATGCCGTCCGGCGGGAACGCGGCTTCTGAACGCCCGCCCTGCGAAGTTGTCCACAGCCGCGCGGCGACGGCCGATCGTGCCTGAACGGATGTATAGGCTCGTGCCCGTGACTCGTCCCACCAGCCACTCCCGTCCCCGTGCCGCCGTCCGACTCCGTCTCGCCGCCACCGGCCTCGCGCTCGCGGGCCTCGTCGGCACGGTGGTGTTCGACGCGCCGGTGGCGAGCGCGGCGACCTACCCCTCGTGGGACGAGGTCATGGCCGCGCGCGGGCAGGAGTCCGACAAGCAGGACCAGATCACCGAGATCCGCGGCATCATCTCCGGGCTGTCGAGCAAGGTGAAGGCGGCCGAGGCCGAGGCCGAGCGCCTCGGCACCGAGTTCTTCGATGCGCAGAGCAAGGCGCAGGACGCCGCCGAGAAGGAACAGCGGCTCCGCGCCGACGCCGACGACCACGCCGAGGTCGCCGAGCAGAGCGCCGCCCAGGCGGGCCAGTTCGCCGCCCAGATGGCCCGGTCCGGGGGCGCCGACGTCACCGCGTCCGTGATCTCCGGCGGCCAGGACGCCAGCGACCTCCTCTACAACCTCGGTGCGCTCAGCAAGCTCTCCGAGCAGGCCGAACGCGTCGAGGCCGCAGCCACCGCCGACGCCGCCGTCGCCCGGTCCCTCACCGCCCAGGCCGACCGTGCGTCCGAGGCGCTCGACAACCTCGCTGCCGAGGCCGAGCGCCGCATGCAGGCCTCCCAGGCCGCGGCGGACAAGGTGCAGGCCGCCTACGACGAACAGCAGACCAACAAGGCACGGCTCGACGCCCAGCTCGCGACGCTGACCTCCGGCCGGGTCCGGACCGAGGCCGAGTTCGCCAAGGGCGAGGCCGTGCGCAAGGCGGCGGAAGAAAAGGCCGCGCGCGAGGCCTACCTCCGGGCCATCGCCGCCCAGAACGCCGCGAACGCGGCCAACGCCGGCAGCGGCGGCGGG
The DNA here is from genome assembly GCF_037144815.1 of Curtobacterium sp. USHLN213. Classification (NCBI taxonomy): domain Bacteria; kingdom Bacillati; phylum Actinomycetota; class Actinomycetes; order Micrococcales; family Microbacteriaceae; genus Curtobacterium; species Curtobacterium sp. USHLN213. The sequence continues at coordinate 28,029 of NZ_JBBCYQ010000009.1, forward strand.
GGTGGCGGTACCGGCAGCAGCGGCTCGGGTTCCAGCGGTTCGCCAGGCTCCGGCTCCGGCACCGGGTGGGTCCGTCCGGCCAGCGGGTACGTGATCAGCCCCTACGGGTACCGCGTGCACCCGATCTACGGCACCGTGATCAAGCACGACGGCGCCGACCTCGCGAGCGGGTGCTCGACGCCCATCGTCGCGGCGGCGGCCGGCACGGTCGACTACGCCGGCTGGTACGGCGGGTACGGCAACTACGTCCGGATCAGCCACGGCGGCGGGGTCCAGACGGCCTACGGGCACATCGTGAACGGCGGGTTCCGGGTCAGCCCCGGCCAGCAGGTGTCGGCCGGGCAGCTGATCGCGCTCGTCGGCTCTACCGGCAACTCGACCGGCTGCCACACGCACTTCGAAGTCCACGTGAACGGCGCCACGGTCGACCCGGTGCCGTTCATGCAGGCGCGGGGCGTGGCCTTCTAGCCGTCCCGTCCGGCATCCGGTCCGGCGCTCGTCCCGTGGGCGGTCTCCGTGCCGGACGCGGTCTCGATGCCGGACGCGGTCTCGATGCCGGACGCGGTCTCGATGCCGTCGTCGTCCAGGTTCCACAGCGCCCGGTACCAGGCCGTCCGCTCCTCGTCGACGGGCAGCCCGTACGCCTCGTGGAAGAGTCCGTCCCACCCGGGGCCGTAGTTCCACCCGAGCGCCATCGTCGCCACGCCCAGGTCCGCCCAGCGGTCGGCGATGCCGAGGGCGTCGAGGTCGACGTGCCCGGCGAACCGGCCGTCCGCGCCGATCAGGGTGTTCGGCGTGCACGGGTCCCCGTGGCACACCACCACGCGGTCCACGGGCGGCTCCGGACCGAGCGCCTCGGGGTCGGCGCCGGCAGCGCGGGCCCGTCCGGCCCGCTGCACGGTGGACCACTCGAACGGGCAGTCGAGCACGGGCAGGGTGTCGTGCAGCGCCCGCAGTCCCTCGCCGGCCGCGATCACGGCCGTGCGCGGTTCGTCGTGCCACCGGGGGTCGACCGCGCTCCACCCCGGCAGCGCGCGGGTGCGGAGCCAGGCCCCCTCGTCGTCGACCCCGTGGTCGAGGAGTTCCGGGACGCGTGCGTACCGGGAGGCCCAGGTCAGGCGCGCTGCCTCGCCGACGATCCAGGGCGCGTAGGCGTGCGGGAGCACCTTGACGTACTCCTCGGCCAGGCCGTCCGCACCGATGCGGAACGTCCGGCCACCGATCTCGTTGACCCACACGGCCTGCACCGGACGACCCCGTGCGATGCCACGGACGACCGCGGGCACCGCGACGGCACCCCGCGCACGGGACAGTCCGTCGATCGAGCGCGGCATGCCGACCTCAGTGCACCCGGTCCGTGCGGCCGGAGCCCGCACCACCCCGGGCGATCTCGAGCAGGACCGGCAGACGGTCCCCGAGCAGGGCGTCCAAGTCGGCGACGATGTCCTCCACCCCGGTCGTGATGTCGCGCGGCGAGGCTCCGCGACGGGGTCGGACGCGGATCCGGATCGCCCGGCCGCCCCGGACCCGGAACACGTCGACCGCGAGCGAGCCCACCTGCGGCATGGCACCGATCGCCGACGACAGCGCGTGCTGCACCGCGGCGGCGTCGATCCGGACCGAACCGGCGACCCCGCCGGCCGACCCGTCGTCCTCGACCACGGTGCCGACCCGACCGCCACCGAGCGTCGACAGCACCACGATCGCCAGGACCCCGAGCACCACCGCGCCGCCGAGGACCCAGGTCCACGCCGTCACCGAGGTCTCGCGCGGGGCATCCGCGCCGAGGGCGTCGAGCACGCCGGCACGCTCGTGCCACGCCGTGGCCGCCCACGGCAGCGTCTGGACGAGGATCGCCCCGACGCCGAGCACGAGCAGCGCGAGTCCGACCAGCACGAGCGCCGTCCGTCCGACGACGCGGTTCGTCGCGTTCATCCGTCCACCCGTCCGGTCGGCTGCACGCGGACCCGCGCGGTGACGCCGGGCTGCGCGTCGATCGCGGCGAACTCCGCGGTCACGGCGTCGGTCGCGGCGACCGCGGGGACGTCGGCACCCGCGGGTGGGCGGAGCACGACGTCGACGGTCCGACGGCCGACGGTGCCGACGGCCGCGTCCGGACCGAGCCGGGTGGCCGACCGTGCGGCCCGCGCGGCGGCCGATGCGAGCACCTCGTCGTCGACGACCACGGCGAGCCGCGACGACGACATCGCGTGCCGGGGGCGACGCTGCGGCAGGAGGCCCTGCGCGAGGAACACGAGACCGACCAGCGCGACGATCGCCGCGATGCCGACCACGACGGTCGCGTCGAGCCCGCGGGGCGCCCGGGCGGCGGCGTCCACGACCGCACGGGGGTCGACACCGAGCGCACGCTGGTCGAGGAACACGAGTGCGGCGGCGAACACGGCGGCCGCGGCGAGCACGAGGGTGACGAGCATCGCGACGACGACCGCTCCCGACCGCGAGGCGTTCGTCTCGCGGCGGACGATCCGGCGGTACACCCGGTCGTGGGTCGGGCCGGCCGGCAGGGAACGCTCGGTCACCGGACCCTCCTCGGGGTGTCGACGACGGACGACGAGAACGTCACGGTCACCCGTTCGACCTGTCGGCCGGTGATGGTGCGGAGCCGCTCGGCGATCGTGCCGCGGGCGCGGTGCGCCGAGGTGGTGACGGGTTCGTCGGGGACCGCGTGGCTCCCCAGCGCGGGGACGGCGAGCGGCGCGGTGATCTCGACCGCCAGCCCACCGCGGCCGTCGTCGGCGACCCGGGCACGCGCCTCCTGGAACGGCACCCGGAGCGCTTCCGCAGCGACCGCCTGCGCGGTGTGCACGAGGGCTGCCGAACCGATCCGGTCGGAGCCGGGGACCCGTCCGCCGCTGCCGGGACCGGCGACGGCGGGCGTGCTCACGACGAGCTCCGGCGTCCGCGCAGCACGTCGAGGAGCCGGCGCACGTCGACGTCGCCGGTGACGATGCGGGCGACGATCCCGCCCACGAGCATGCAGACGGCGACCACGACGAACGCCCAGGCGCCGAGCGTCACGGCGACGATCGCGAGCAGTGCGCCGACGCCCATGCCGACGACGGTGGCGTTCACCGGACGCGGCCCTCGGCGTCGTCGACGACACCGTTGAGGGCGGGGATGTTCACGTCGTTGATGGCGATGTTGACCTCGGTGACCTCGAGCCCGACGAGCTCGGTGACCGCGGTCGTGACGGCCGCGCGCACCGCGGTGGCGACGTCCATCATCGGCGTCGGGTAGTCCACGACGATCGTCAGGTCGACCGCGACCTGCGTCTCGCCGACCTCGACGCGGACGCCCTGGCCGAGCGCGCTCGAGCCGATCGCGTCACGGATCGCGCCGAACGCCCGGGCCGCGTTGCCGCCGAGCGCGAAGACGCCGGGGACGTCCCGGGCGGCGATGCCGGCGACCTTCGCGACGACCGTGTCGTCGATGATCGTCCGGCCCTTGGTGGTGACCTGCGTCGTCGTGGTGCCGGTCGTCGCGGTCCCGTCGACGCGGTTCGTCGTCGATGCCATGAGTGCCTCCGATGCAGTCTCGTCCTGTGGTCCAGCGAACACCATCGTGCCGTGCACCGCCCGGGAGCAGGGCCCGGCACGCGGAGCCCCGCCGGGCCGGCGCACGGTAGGTTCGGACCCATGCGCGTGGCGACCTGGAACGTGAACTCCGTCCGCACCCGAGTGGGTCGGATCGTCGACTGGCTGGTGCGCGAGGACGTCGACGTCCTCGGCATGCAGGAGATCAAGTGCAGGCCGGAGCAGTTCCCGGTCGAGGCGTTCGAAGCCGCCGGGTACCAGGTCGAGGCGCACGGCCTGAACCAGTGGAACGGGGTGGCCTTCGCCAGCCGACTCCCGCTCGAGGACGTCACCCGCGACTTCCCCGGCCAGCCCGGGTTCCTCAAGGGGCACGAGGGCCCCGACCTGCCGGTGGAGGCCCGCGCCCTCGGTGTCACGGTCGACGGCGTCCGCCTGTGGAGCCTCTACGTGCCGAACGGGCGCGAGGTCGGCGACCCGCACTACACGTACAAGCTCGACTGGCTCGGGCAGTTGGCCGACCGCACCTCGGAGTGGCTCACCGCGCACCCCGAGCAGCCGCTCGCGCTGATGGGCGACTGGAACGTGGCGCCGCTCGACTCCGACGTGTGGGACGTCTCGGTCTTCGAGGGGCACACGCACGTCACCGAACCCGAGCGCGCGGCCTTCCGGGAGTTCGAGGCGCGTGGCCTGCAGGACGTCGTCCGCCCGATCGTGCCGGACGGCTACACCTACTGGGACTACAAGCAGCTGCGCTTCCCCCGCAACGAGGGCATGCGCATCGACTTCATCATGGGCTCGCAGGCGTTCTCGGACGTCGTGACGGACGCCCGCATCCACCGCGACGAGCGGAAGGGCGACGCGCCGAGCGACCACGTCCCGGTGTCGGTCGACCTCGACCTCGAGACCTCGCTCGACGACGACCGGCCGATGATCTTCTGACGCCTTCTGTTACTCCCCGCGTCCGCCCTCGTTGAGCGGGGCGGACCCAGCGACGTACGTTGCCTGCACCGAACCCCTTCGAGAGCAGGTGAAGCCAATGTCCCGCACGACCCCGTCGACGATCCTTCCGATCCAGCGCGTCATGGCCGACGCCACGCCCCGTGCCTGGAGGGACGGCATCGTCGTCGAGACACGCCCCGCCGACGTGGTGGTCGCGTTCCTCGACGGCGGCGTGACGCAGCTGCGGGTGGCGGACGCCGACACGCTCGTGTCGGTCGGCGACCCGGTCGCCCACCACCCGGCCGCGGAGATCCTCAGCGCCGGCGGTCGGAAGACCACCGCGCGCACCGCGTGACGCGTCAGGCGGTCATCGAGGCCATCATCGCCTCGCACTTCGCGACCACCTCGTCGCACGCCATCGCGCAGTAGCGGCACGACTCGTCCATGTCCGCGTGGCTGCGGCACTCGGCGGCACACGCCGTGCCCATCGCGACGCAGGCCGTGAGCATCGCGCGCATGCTGTCCACGTCCATGCCCATCGGACGCATCATCATCCGCATGCCGGTGTCGGCCATCATCGCCGTGTTCGAGCACATCGCGGCACAGGTGGCCATGTCGGCACCCATCTGCATGTCGCTCGCGGAGCACATCGTCGCGGCCATCGACGCGGCGTTCATCGCCATCATCGTGTCCTGCATGAGCTCAGCGTCCATCGCCACGGGCATCTCGCTCGTGGACATGGTCTTCATCATCGCCATGGTGTCCATCGGGGACCTCCTCTTCCGGTCGGTGGCGCCCACGGTACGCGCCGCCCCGATGCGGCACGCGACTACGGGTGCAGGAGCGCGGCGACCGCGACCAGCACCGGCACGGAACCGATCGTCGAGATGAGCACCACGTCCCGCGCGACCGGCACCGCCGCCCCGTACCGCTGCGCGTAGTTGAAGACGTTCTGCGCTGCCGGCAGCGCCCCGAGGGTCGTGAGCACGAAGACGTCCTGGTCCCCCAGCCCGAACACGAACCGGGCGAACACGAAGGCCACGGCCGGCATCACGACGAGCTTGATCGCCGACGCGACGATGACGTCCGTCCGGATCGCCGGGTCGCGGAGCGGGGTCGCACCGTGCAGGCTCATCCCGAACGACAGCAGGACCACGGGCACGGCGGCCGCCCCGACGAGCGAGAACGGCTCGAGCACGGGCGTCGGCAGGTCGATGCCCGTCGCCGAGAAGACCAGGCCCACGAGCGAGGCGATGATGATCGGGTTCCGGAACGGCCCCGAGACCCGGCGCCACCAGCTCCCGCCCGCCGAGGTCGCGGTGTCCAGGATCGTCAGCGCGATCGGCGCGAGCACGATGAGCTGCAGCAGGATGACCGGCACGACCGCCGTGGCCTGCCCGAGGACGTACACGGCGACCGGCAGCCCGATGTTGTTCGCGTTGACGTAGCTCGCGGCGAGCGCCCCGACCGTCGTGGTCGCGAGCGGCCGGCGCAGGACGACCCGGAAGACCACGCCGGCGCCGATGGCCACCACGACCGCGCTGAGCAGGGACACCCAGAGCATCGGGGACAGCAGGACGTGGATGTCCGCCGTGGCGATCGTGTGGAAGAGCAGGCAGGGCATGAGCACGAAGAACGCGAGCCGGCTCATCACGAACTGGGCGTGCTGGCCGAGCAGTCCGATGCGTCCGACGACGTACCCGGCGGCGATGATCGCGCCGATGATCGCGAACCCGGTCAACACGCCACCCATCGGCTCCATCCTTGCACCATGTGACGTTGCTCAGGCCGGAAATGCGAACGCATCGAATACCGTTGTGCCCACCATGACCTCGACGAACTCCAGCACGCTCACGCGTTCGACCGACTCCAGCCAGCCCCTCGTCCCCCTGCTCGAGGAGCGGTGGAGCCCCCGTTCCTACGACGAGACCGCGACGATCGACGACGCGGCGTACGACGCGGTCCTCGAAGCCGCTCGCTGGGCCCCGTCGGCCATGAACTTCCAGCCGCGCCGCTTCATCGCCGGCCGCCGTGGCACCGAGACGTTCCGGAAGATCAACGAGAACCTGCTCGGGTTCAACGCCGCCTGGGCCTTCCGCGCCAGCGCCCTGGTCGTCGGCGTGCTCGAGACCGTGACCGAGGACGGCGACGAGCGTCCCTTCGCCCAGTACGACCTCGGCCAGTCCCTCGCGGCCCTGACCGTCCAGGCGCACGCCGAGGGCCTGCACGTGCACCAGATGGCGGGCATCGACGCCGAGGGCCTCCGTGCCGCGTTCGACCTGCCGGAGCGGTTCCTGCCCTACACGGTCACCGCGATCGGCACCGTGGCCGACCCGTCGCAGCTCGACGACAAGGCTGCCGAGCGCGAGGTCGCCCCGCGGACCCGTCTCCCCCTCGACGAGGTCGTCCTCGTCAAGGAGTAGTCCTGCACCACCGCACGCGGCCGCATCCCACCGGGGTGCGGCCGCTGCCGTGTGCGGCGGGGCGTAGCATGTACTGACATGCAGCACGACGCGATCACCCCCGGCCCCGAGATGAACTTCTACACCCGCAAGTGGGTCCGTCCGGAGGACCTCAACGCCAACGGCACCCTGTTCGGCGGCAGCCTCCTCCGCTGGATCGACGAGGAAGCCGCCGTCTACGCGATCATCCAGCTCGGCAACGGCAAGGTCGTCACGAAGTACATGTCCGAGATCGTGTTCGTGTCGTCCGCGCGCGAGGGCGACATCGTCGAGATCGGTCTCGTCGCCACCCGCTTCGGCCGCACCTCGCTGACGATGCGGGCCGAGGCACGGAACCTCTTCACGCACCGCAGCATCCTCACCATCGACGAGGTCGTGTTCGTCAACCTCGACGAGGACGGCTCCCCGGCGCCGCACGGCTACACCGACATCACGTACGACCGCGACCGGGTGCCCGCCACGCACCGCGCGTGACACCGCAGACATCACGCAGCGCCGTCCGGGCAGGGCATCGCACCCGGCATGTGATCGGGGGCCTCTGGCAGGATCGGGGCATGACCACGCCCCGCCTCGTCGCCTTCGACCTGGACGACACCCTCGCCCCCTCGAAGTCCGCGCTCGACCCCCGGATGCTCGAGACCTTCGCGTCCCTGCTCGAGGTCGTGCCGGTCGCGGTGATCTCCGGCGGCAACTTCCAGCAGTTCGAGCAGCAGCTGGTCGCACCCCTGCGGCGTCGCGACGGGCTCGTGCTCGACGATCTGCACCTCCTGCCGACCTGCGGCACCGCCTACTACCGGTGGACCGGCGACGACTGGGCGCTCCAGTACGCCGAGGACCTCACCGACGAGCAGAAGGCGCGCGCCCTGGCCGCGGTCGAGGCCGAGGCCAAGGCCGCCGGCTTCTGGGAGTCCGAGACGTGGGGCCCCATCCTCGAGGACCGCGGGTCCCAGATCACGTTCTCCGCGCTCGGCCAGTCCGCTCCGGTGGACGTGAAGAAGCAGTGGGACCCGACGGGCGCGAAGAAGGACGAACTCCGTCGGCGCGTCCAGGCCGAGCTGCCCGACCTCGAGGTCCGTTCCGGTGGCTCGACGAGCGTCGACATCACCCGTAAGGGCATCGACAAGGCGTACGGCATGCAGCGCCTGGCCGAGATCACGAGCGTCGCGCTCGACGACATGCTGTTCGTCGGCGACCGCCTCGACCCCGAGGGCAACGACTACCCGGTGAAGGCCCTCGGCGTCCCCTGCCACGCGGTCGAGGGCTGGGAGGACACCGACGCGTTCCTCACGGAGCTGATCCCCACCCTGCGCTGACGCGCCGACGGACGGGAGGCGCGGCGAACCACTCAGGGGATGCTGCGGACCGCCTCGACGAACGCCCGGATCTTCGCCTCGTCCTTCACGCCGCGCTCGGACTCGACACCGCTCGACACGTCCACGCCGTCCGGGTCGAGCGACTCGATCGCCGCGACCACGTTGGCCGGCGTCAGCCCGCCCGCGAGGATCCACGCTTCGTCGACCTTCCCCGTGATCGAGGCGGGGTCGATGAGCCGCCCGCTGCCTGGCACCGCGGCGTCGAGCAGGAGCAGGTCGTGGTCGTAGGACGCGCGCTGTTCCGGCGTCTCGGCCAGGTAGTCCTCGGCCGCGACCGCCCGGATCGTGAAGAACCCGGCGTCACGGGCGCGCGCGAAGTCCGTGGCCGACTCGCCGCCGTGCAACTGCAACGTGGTGAGTCCCACGGCCGAGGCGATGCCGACGACCTCGTCGATCTCCTGGTCACGGAAGACCCCGACCGCGTCGATGCCGTCCGGCACCCGCTCGACGAGCTCCTTCGCGAGGTCCGCCGTCACGGTCCGGGGGCTGCCGGCGGCGAAGACGAACCCGACCGCGTCCGCACCCGCGTCGATGGCGGCGTCCACGGTCGCAGGGGTCGACAGTCCGCAGATCTTGATCCATCGCTGGTCGGTCATGCCGTCCATCCTGCCAGGGACCCCGGAGGTGCGGAGCGGCCGCCGGTACGGGGTGCGCGGCGGCCGTGCGACCGGCCTAGTGCAGGGTGCCGGCGACGTAGGACGCCCCGCAGGCGACCAGGACGCCGAAGGCCGCGAACGACCCGACGAGCACGTTCCGCCGCCGCCAGCGCCGCACGGTGACGAACGTCCCGCGCTTCGCGTGGCGGTGCGCGGCACGGTGCAGGCGGTGGTCGCGCTTGTGCTTCACGCGCTGCGGTCCCAGCGGCACCGGACCGGTGATCTGGGCCGAACCACCGCGGAGGGCGTTCGCGATCGCCACCGCGGTCGGGCGGCGGTCGGGGTTGCGCGCGGTCATCTTCGCGAGGAGGTCCCGCCACTCCGGCGCGATGCCGTCCGGGATCTCGGGGTCGTGGCGGAGCCGTGCGAGTGCCGCCTCGATGAGGGTGCCGGAGTACTCCTGCTTGCCGGTCAGGGCCTCGAGCAGCACCAGTCCGAGCGAGTAGACGTCGGTGGCGAAGCCGATCGGTTCCCCGGCGACCTGCTCGGGGCTGAGGTACGCGGCCGTGCCGATGATGGTGCCGTCGTTCGTCAGGCGCGACCCGTCGACGAAGTGGGCGACGCCGAAGTCGGTGAGCTTCACGGTGCGCGCGAAGCCCGACGAGCCCTCGTCGCTGATGAGGATGTTCGCCGGCTTGACGTCGCGGTGGACGATGCCGCGCGAGTGCACGTACGCCAGCGCGTCGGCCAGCTGGGCGCCGAGGTCGGCCACCTCGTAGTTGTGCAGGGCGCCCCCGGCGAGCCGGCGCAGGAGCGTCGTGTCCGCGATGAGCTCCATCACGATGTACCGGTGCGGACCGTCCTCGAAGTCGTGGGTGCCGGCGTCGTACAGCGGGATGAGCCCCGGGTGCGACAGCATGCTGAGCAGCCGGATCTCGCGCTCTTGGCGGACCCGGTCGGCCGTGGTCATCGACTCGGGCGTGGCGAAGAGCTTCACGGCGACGGCACGGTAGGTGTGCTCGTCACGTGCTTCGTAGACGGATCCCATGCCGCCCGTGCCGATGAGCTTCACGAGGCGGTAGCGGCCCGAGAGGACCGTTTCCGACCGTGTGTCGTTCAGCAGGGTCATGGCTGATGTCGTTCCGTCCGGAGCCGGTGTTCCGTGGCAGTTGCCAACGTGGTGACTCACCCACTACGGTACGCGGCCACCCCGTGATCCGCGCGGACGTTATGACATCGTGATCGGCCCACTTCCCTGTGTTCATGCGGATGCATCGGGGTACAGTCCGACGTCCGAACAGGTGAGCGATCACGCAAGGAGGACACCATGGCGCTGTCGAAAGGCGACACCGTGCACTGGAACACGTCGCAGGGGAAGACGACCGGCACGCTCGTGCAGAAGCGGGTCTCGGACTTCGAGTTCGACGGCCAGTCGTTCAAGCCGAGCGACGACGACCCCTACTGGATCGTCGAGTCGGAGAAGTCCGGCAAGCGCGCCGCCCACAAGGAGTCGGCGCTGACGAAGGCGTGAGCGCTCAGTCGCCGGCGGGCTCGGCGCGACGACGGCCTCGGGCAGCCACTGCGCCGTGCTCGGTGCGCTGGTTCCGCTCGGCCCGGATGCGTCGGACCCGTCGGACGACGAACGTCACCACGACGACGGCGATCGCCACGTAGAGGACCCGGTCGATCCACTCGGTGTACTGCTCGACCTTGTCGTACTGGGTCCCGAAGGCCGCTCCGAGCAGCACCAGGGCGCTGTTCCAGATCCCGCTCGCGATGATCGTGAACACCGAGAACGTCCCGAGGTGCATCCGGTCCGCTCCGGCCGGCAGCGAGATGAGGCTGCGGACGATCGGCACGAACCGGCCGAAGAAGACCGCGCTCTTGCCGTGCCGGTGGAACCAGTCCGCCGCCGTGCGGAAGTCGTCCTCGTCGACGAGGGGCAGCTTGCCGAGCCAGCGCGTCGTCCGCTCGAAGCCGATGACGGCGCCGAGCCAGTACAGCACCAGTGCGCCGAGGTAGGAGCCGAGCGTCGCGAGCAGCAGGACGAGCACGAGGTTCATCCGGCCGGCACCCGCCAGGAACCCGGCCAACGGCAGGATCACCTCGGACGGGATCGGCGGGAAGACCGTCTCGACGAAGAGCATCAGCGCGACGCCCCACTCCCCCAGGGCGTCGATGAGCTGCAGCACGAGGCCGGAGAGCCCGCCCATCTCGGGGTCCGCGGCGGAGTCGCCGGCGGCGACGGTCATGGTGTGGGCAGGCGCAGCCACGGCAGTCGTCATCCCCCGATGGTGCCTGAGTGCCCTGTCAGGACCCGGCACGCAGCCTGGACGTCAGCCGAGTCCCATGTGCGTCGTCCGGACGTGGGTCAGGGAACGGGCGAGGGCGCCGCGGGCCACGGCGTCGCGGCCGACCGTCGACGGGACGATCTCGACGGGGTGCCGGAGCTGCGGCGTGACGATCTCGGTCAGGGCCTCGCAGAACACCGGGGCCGCCGGCAGGACCTCGCCCCCGACGACGACCACCTCGGGGTCGATCGTCGCGATGAGCTGCACGACCCCGGGCGCGACGTCCGCGGCGAGCGCCCGCACGGCCGCGGCGGCGTCCGGGTCACCCTGCCCGGCCGACGCCATGACGGACTCGACGTCCGTACCGGGGGCGATCCGCGCCTCCAGTCGGGCGGGTGCGCCGGGCCAGCCGGTCGATGCCAGGCCGCCCATCTCGCCGGCCGCCCCGCGCGCACCGCGTGCGAGGGACCCGTCGACCAGGTAGGCCGCGCCGATCTGGCGACCCATCACCAGGTACAGGCCGTCCTGCACGCCGCGGAAGCGTCCCCACATCGCCTCGGCGGTGGCGGCGAGCTTGGCGTCGTTGTCGAAGAACGTGGTGGCCGTGGGGAACAGGTCGCCGATCCGGCCGGGGACCCGTCGCTCGACCCACTGCGGGACCGCGACGGTGTAGTCGATCTCGCCGGAACGGTCCACGACGGCCGGGACCCCGAAGGTGGCGGCGAGGAGCCGCGACGGGTCGGTGCCCTCGACCAGACGACGGACGACGTCCTGCACGCTCTCCCACGCCTGCTCGGCGGAGGCGAGGTCGGTGTAGACCTCCTCGACCCGGGCGAGCTGCCGACCGCGGAGGTCCGAGCGGAGCCCCACGATGCCGTGCAGCCCGAGGTCGACCCCGAGCACCGATCCGGCCCCGGCGTCCGCGCGGAACCGCTTCGCGCGGCGACCCGCCTTGTTCGGCGTGGCGATCGCCTCGGCCTCGGTGACCCACCCCTCGTCGACGAGGTCGGCCAGCGCCGCCTCGACCGTGGGGCGCGACAGGCCCACGGTCTGCCCGAGCTCGGTGACGGTGTGCGAGCCGTCGTCACGGAAGAGCTCCGCGAGGAGCGCACGCGAGTTGATGAGTCGGAGCATCCCCGGTGTGCTGCCGACGACACCGCTCGGAAGCGTTGACACGGTCTCGTCCACGGCCATAGCCTCCATATTACGAAAGATCATTGAGGAATGGTGGACTCCGACATGCTCATCCCACGGCCGCGCCGCACCGAACCGGGTGCCGGCGCCTTCGCGATCACCCCGTCGACCCGCATCGCCGCAGACGCCGCGAGCGAGTCGGTCCGACTGTACCTGCAGCAGACCCTGCGGGGGTCGACCGGGCTGCCGGTGCGCGACGCCGACGACGCGGCCGGGGTCGACACCGCGCGCACGGACGTGATCGCACTCCGTGTCGCCGACGACGACACGCTCCCCACCGGACCGGCCGGTGACCGCTCCGAGTCGTTCCGGCTGCTGGTCACGGCCGACCGGGTCGAGATCACCGGCGGGGGCCCGGCGGGCGTCTTCTACGGCGTCCAGGCGCTCCTGCAGTCGCTACCGGCCGACGTCTACCGCAAGGGCCGGGTCGGCACCGGCCCGTGGACGGTCCCGGCGGTCACCGTCGAGGACGCCCCCGCGTTCGCCTGGCGCGGCGTCATGCTCGACGTCGCCCGGCACTTCCGCACCAAGCACGAGGTCATGCGGGTGATCGACCAGCTCGCCGCGCACCGGCTCAACCGACTGCACTTCCACCTCACCGAGGACCAGGGGTGGCGCATCGAGATCCGGAAGTACCCACGCCTGACCGAGGTCGGCTCGTGGCGGAAGGAGTCGCAGGTCGGGGCGCACGTGCCGGACGCCGACGGGGTGCTGCACCCGGCGGCGTTCGACGGCCGTCCGCACGGCGGCTACTACACCCAGGACGACATCCGCGAGATCGTCGCCTACGCGGCCGACCGGTTCGTCACCGTCGTCCCCGAGATCGAGACCCCGGGGCACGTCCGCGCCGCCCTCGCCGCCTACCCGTCGCTCGGCGTCTCGGGCGAGCCGATCGACGTGTGGACGGAGTGGGGCATCGCCGAGGACGTCCTCAACGCCGAGGAGTCCACGATCGCCTTCTTCCAGGACGTCCTCGACGAGGTCATCGCCCTGTTCCCCTCCGAGTACATCGGCGTCGGCGGCGACGAGTGCCCCAAGGTCCAGTGGGAGGACGACCCCCGCACGCAGGAACGCATCCGCGAGCTCGGCCTCGACGACGAGGAGCAGCTCCAGGCGTGGATCATCGGTCGGCTCGCCTCCCACGTCGAGTCGCACGGGCGGCGGGCGTTCGGGTGGGACGAGATCCTCGAGGGCGGCACGCTCTCGAAGTCCGCGACCGTGCTCTCGTGGCGTGGGCTCACCGGCGCCCGGACCGCGGCGAAGCGGGGCCACGACGTGATCTCCGCCCCGGACGACCAGGTGTACCTCGACTACCGGCAGAGCGACCTCGAGACCGAGCCCATCCCGGTGTCGATCGTCCTCTCCGTCGACGACGTGTTCGCCTTCGACCCGGTGCCGGCGGACCTCACCGACGCCGAGCGCGCCCACGTGATCGGCGGCCAGGGCAACATGTGGACCGAGCACGTGGACACCGCCCGCAAGCTCGACTACCAGCTCTTCCCGCGGGTCGCCGCCCTCGCCGAGGCGCTCTGGTCGGCCGACGTCACCGGGCCGCGCGACGTCGCCGAGTTCCGGGGGCGGCTCGCCGAGCACCTCGCTCGGCTCGAGGCGATGGGGATCGAGTACCGGCACGACGCCGGGCCGTTCCCGTGGGAGCAGCGGCCGGGGGTGCCGGGGCGGCCGCACTCGCGCGAGGAGCGTGCGGCCTACATCGACGCCGTCACCGCGAACATCGCGGACTGAGGCCCGGCCGCCCGCGCAGGCGCGCCGCGCGCAGGCCCGCGCTGGCGCGCGCTGCGTTTCGTGAGCAGAAACGGTCGGGTCGTACGTGCCCACCCGACCATTGCTGCTCACGAAGTGCGGTGGTCGCGACCACGGACGGACGGACGGGAGGCGCGGTGCCAGCCGGCACCCCTCCCTCGCAGGCTCGGTCGGCGCGCCCCGCGCAACGCTTCGCGTGCCGCTGAGCGGGGCGCGCCCGTCAATCAGGTGGTGACGACCACTACACGGCGACGGCCACGCGGTCGTCCGCCATCTCGGACACGCCTGCGTCCGCCGCCGGCGCCCGCCGCACCCACTTCTTCAGCCCGACGAGCACGAGCGCCGACACCACGGTGCCCGCGAGGATCGCGACGATGAACATCGCCACGTCCCCGATCGCGAAGAACACGAAGATCCCACCGTGCGGCGCCCGCGAGGTCACGCCGGCAGCCATCGAGATCGCACCCGTGACCGCGGCACCGACCATCGACGCCGGGATGACGCGCAGCGGGTCGGCGGCCGCGAACGGGATCGCACCCTCGGAGATGAACGAGGCACCGAGCAGCCACGCGGCCTTGCCGTTCTCGCGCTCGGGCTTCGTGAACCCCTTGCGGTAGAGCACGGTCGAGGCGAGCGCCAGGGCCAGCGGCGGGACCATGCCCGCGGCCATCACGGCCGCCATGATCTCGAACGGGACGACGTTCGTCGCGGATCCGGCGCCGAGGCCGGCGACCGCGAACGCGTACGCCACCTTGTTGACCGGGCCACCGAGGTCGAACGCCATCATCAGGCCGAGGATGATGCCGAGCAGGATCGCCGAGGCACCGGACAGCGAGTTGAGGAACTCGGTCAGCTGGGTCATCAGCCAGGCGATGGGCCCGCCGAGCACGAGCAGCATGAGCCCCGAGGCGATGATCGACGCGAACAGCGGGATGATCACGACGGGCATCAGGCCACGCAGCCAACGCCAGGTCGGGATCCGGCCGATCCAGTAGGCGGCGGCACCGGCGATGAGACCACCGATCAGGCCACCGAGGAACCCGGCGTTCATGAAGACGGCGATCGAACCGGCGACGAAGCCGGGCGCGATGCCGGGTCGGTCGGCCATGGCGTAGGCGATGTACCCGGCGAGCGCTGCCACGAGGAACCCGAGCGACACGCCACCGATCTGGAACGCGGCGGCACCGAGGTAGTACGCCAGACCCTCCGGCGGCAGGTTCAGGAGCGTGTAGTTCGTCAGCGTGTAGACCGCGTTGTTCTGCCCCGAGTCACCGTGGGTCAGCGCGATGCCGTAGCCGGCGAGCAGGAAGCCGAGCGCGATGAGGAGCCCGCCGCCCGCGACGAACGGGATCATGTAGCTCACACCCGTGAGCAGCCAGCGCTTGAGCGCCTGCCCGAAGTGCTCGTCCTTGGCGGTGCTCGAGCCGGCCTCGGCCGCGTTGCCGTGCACGCGTGCGGCGTTCGGGTCGTCGGCGGCACGGAGGGCCTCGGCGATCATCTTGTCCGGCTCGTCGACACCGCGCTTGACCGGGCCGGCCACGAGGGGCTTGCCGGCGAAGCGGCCGCGGTCGCGGACGTCCACGTCGACCGCGAAGACGACGGCGTCGGCGCGGGCGATGAGGGCCGGGTCGAGCGGCTCGACCTGCGAGGACCCCTGCGTCTCGATGTGCATCTCGGCACCCGCGCGCTGGGCCGCGGCGACGAGGGCGTCGGCTGCCATGTAGGTGTGCGCGATGCCGGTCGGGCACGCGGTGACGCCGACGAGCACCTTGCGTGCTCCGGCGGTGGACCCGGCCGCGTCGCCGTCCGCGGCGTGCGTGGCGGCGGCGGGTCGCGCCTCCTGGCCGGTGGCGGTCGCACTGGAGGCGCTGCTCGCGGTGCCGACGCCGGCCTGCGCGACCTCACCGCTCACCTCGCGGTCGACGAGGTCCACGATCTCCTGCGGGGTGGCGGCGGCGCGGAGGGCGGCGGTGAAGTCCTCGCGGATGAGCGCACGGGCCAGGGTCGAGAGGACCGTGAGGTGGTCCTTGTCGGCCCCTTCGGGCACGGCGATCATGAAGACGATGTCGGCGTCGCCGTCCGGGGCGCCGAACGACACCGTCCGGGCGAGGCGGCTCATCGCCAGGGTCGGCTCGGAGACCGACGCGGACCGGGCGTGCGGGATCGCGATGCCACCGGGGACGCCGGTGCCGACGCTGGCCTCGCGCTTGATCGCGTCAGCGGCGAGGGACGCCCCGTCCGCCGCGCGGCCGGTGGCGGCGACGCGGTCGGCGAGGACGCGGATGACGTCGCTCGAGGTGGCGCCGAGGTCCTCGTCGAGACCGACGAGCTGGACGCTGATGAGGCGTGGACTCGTGTTGACGGACATGGGTTGCTCCTTTGCAATGGCGCTGGGGGCGCGGGTGCTGCGGGGTTGAGTGTGTGTGCGGGGGTGGGTCAGGCGGGTTCGGGCGCTCGCTCGAGCGCTCGGACCTCGATGCCCGACGGGTCGGTGTGGTCGAGGGCGGGGACGTCGCTGCCGGGGAGGGCGGCGGCTGCCGCTCCGGTGGCGACGGCTTGGGCGAGGCGCTGCTCGGGCGACTGCCCGGCGACCTCGGCGAGCAGGTAGCCGGCGAGGGAGGAGTCCCCCGCGCCGACGGTCGAGCGCGCCACGATCCGGGGTGCTGCGGCCGCGTAGCTCCCGTCCTCCGTCACGAGGACGGCTCCGGCGCTGCCGAGCGTGAGGAGCACGGTGCCGACGTTCTTGTCACGGAGGCGCTGCGCCGCGATCGCTGCCGCGTCGACGTCCCGCTCGAACTCGTCCGGGTCGCCGCCGACGACCTCGGCGAGCTCCTCGGCGTTCGGCTTCACGAGGTCGATCCGCTCGCCGGACTGCAGCAGCGCGGTGAAGGGCACGCCCGAGGAGTCGACCGCGATCCGGACGTCGTCGCCGTGGCGCTGCCGGACGGCTCGCACGAGGACCGCGAGGGCGTCGTCCGGCAGCCCCGGGGGCAGGGAGCCGGCGAGGACCACCCAGCGTGCGACGGGTCCGGTCGCGGTGGCACCGGCGGTGTCGGCGACGAGGGCCGCGAGGTCCTCGAGGCGACCCGCGAGCGACGGACCGGGCTCGTTGAGCTTCGTCGTCGTGCCGGTCGGCTCGGTCACGGTGACGTTCGAGCGGAGCGGTGCACCGATCGGGAGTGCCGCGGTCGGGATCCCGCGCGTCGCGAGGCCGAGCAGCACCGGGTCGAGCTCGTCGCCGGGCAGCACCGCCACGGTGTCGCCGCCGCTCGCGACGACGACCCTTGAGACGTTGACGCCCTTGCCGCCGGGCTCGGCCGTGGAGCGGGTGGCGCGCTGGACGGCGCCGCGCTGGAGTTCGCCGGCGAGCTCGATCGTGCGGTCGAGGCTCGGGTTCGGGGTGACGGTGACGATGCGGGTGCTCATGGTGCTGCGCGTCGTGTTCGTGTTCGTGGTCATGCGACGACCACCTCGACGTCGGCCTCGGCGAGCGCTCCGGCGAGGTCGGCCGGCGGCTCCTGGTCGGTGACGATCGTGTCGATCTCGTCGAGCCGGGCGAACCGCATGAGCGCCTCGACCCCGTGCTTCGCCGCGTCCGCGAGGACCACGCTGCGCCGGGCCGCGAGGACGTACGCGCCCTTCACCGCCGCCTCGTACTCGTCCGGCGTGCTCAGGCCGAAGCCCGCGGACAGGCCGTTCGTCCCGACGAAGGCGATGTCCGGACGCAGCGCGCCGATCTGCTCGACCGTGGCCGTCCCGACGGCGGCGCTCGTCACCCCGCGGACACGGCCGCCGAGCAGGTGCAGCTCGACGTGCTCGCTGTGCTGCAGGGTCGCGGCGATCGGGACCGAGTTCGTGATGACCGTGAGGGTCGCCCCGGCCGTCGCGGGTTCCCACCGGGCGAGCTCGGCGGCGACCGCGGCGCAGGTGGTGCCGGCGTCGAGGGCGATCGAGCCGGTGAAGGTCGGCGGGACGAGGCGCATCGCGGCCCGGGCGATGGCGGACTTGGCGGAGTTGTGCTGCCCCTCGCGCTCGGCGACGGAGAGTTCGACGACGCTCGATCGTCCGACCGGGACCGCTCCCCCGTGCACGCGGCGCAGGAGGCCGGCGGACTCGAGGGCGTCGAGGTCACGGCGGACGGTTTCGGTCGTGACGTCGAAGTGCTCGGCGAGGTCGGCCACGGACACGCGGCCGGCGTCCTGCAACGCTGCTGCGATCGCGTCGTGCCGCTCGGTTGCGTACATGCCCGAACTCCTTCGTTCCCGTGGGTTTCGAGAAGAGTACGTCCCGATGCCACACAAACGCAACCGTTCCGTGCCGGAACCAACACGGCCGCAGGTCGGCGGGCCCGGGCGTGCCCGCGGCCCGCCCGCCGAGCGGGCACTTTCCGTCCCGCTCGCCGCCCCGCCCGCCGAGCGGGCCTTTTCAGTCCCGCTCGCCGCCCCCGGCCGACACCTTCCGCCCGCTCGACGAACGCGAGCGGCATGTCCCGCCCGCTCGAGCGCGCCCGCCCGGTCCCGCCCGCTCGAGCGCCCGCCCGGTCCCACCCAGCCCGGTCCCACCCACGGTCGAGGTCGCACGAACTGCCGCCCGCACGCCCCCCGAACGGCACATCGTGCGACCTCGGCGGAACGCAGACGGCAGGTCGTGCGACCTCGGCCCCGCCCCCACCCGCGCGCGCCCGACCCACACCCCGGACACGACGACGCCCCGACCCGCCGAGGCAGGTCGGGGCGCGGTCGTCCCGGACGTCGAGCGCGTCAGCCCTTGACGGCCCCGGCGGTCATCCCGCTCACGAGCCGCCGCTGCACGATGAGGAAGAACACCACCACCGGGATCGAGAACAGCACACTCGCCGCCATGAGCCCACCGAAGTCCGTCCCCTTGTTCGTCGAGAACCCCGCGAGCCACACCGGCAGCGTGTACATCCCCTGGTCCTTGAGCATCACGTACGCCGTCAGGTAGTCGTTCCACGCAGCGATGAACGCGAACACACTCGTGGCGATGACCCCCGGCATCACCAGCGGGAACAGCACGCTCCACAGGATTCGGAACGTCCCCGCACCGTCGACCTTCGCGGCTTCCTCGATCTCGACCGGCACCGCGACGAAGAACCCGCGCATGACCCAGATCGAGAACGGCAGCACGCTCGCGACGTAGGCGAGGATCAGCCCGATGTAGCTGTTGAGCAGCCCGAGCGACTGGAACGACAGGAACAGCGGGATGAGCAGAGCACCCGACGGGATCATCTGCACGAAGAGGATCGCCACGAGGATCGCCCGCCGCCCACGGAACCGGAAGCGCGACAGCGCCGCCGACGCCAGGAACCCGACGACGATCGACAGCAGCACGGCCGCCACGACCACGATCGCGGAGTTCCGCAGGTACACGAGGAACCCGTCCTGCGTCAGCGCCCGCGTGAAGTTCTCGAGCGTCGGCCGCAGCGGCAGCCAGATCGGCGTGAGGGTCGTCACTTCGTCCGACGGCTTGAACGCGGTGTTCACCATCCAGTAGATCGGGAACACCCAGACGAGGCAGAAGACCACCGCGATCGTGTTCGCCACGACCCGCGGCCTGCGTCGGCGCGCGCGCACCGGCGCGATCGGACCGGGCCTGGAGGCGCGCCCCGCCCCCGTCACGTCGGGTTGCGTCTCGGAAGCGGTCGCCCCGGTGACACCCGGGGTGGTCGTCGTCGTCACAGGTCTTCCTCCCCGCTCCGGACCAGCCGGCGGATGTAGTAGCTGGTGAGCGCTCCGAGGATCAGCGTCGAGATGACGGCGATCGCCGCACCCTGCCCGTACGCGTTCGACACGAAGGACTTCACGAACGTCCAGATGCCGAGGGTGAGCGTGGTGTCCTCGGGCCCGCCCTTGGTGAGCAGCCAGATCTGGTTGAAGACGTTGAAGTCCCAGATCACCGAGAGGATCGTCACGAGCAGCAGCGTCGGCACGAGCGCCGGCAGGGTGATCGAGCGGTACATCGCCCACGCGGACGCCCCGTCGAGCGCCCCGGCCTCGTAGTACTCGGGCGCGATCTGGGACTGTGCGGCGTACAGCGTCAGCGCGACGAACGGCACCGCCTGCCAGATCACGAGCGAGAGCACGATCGTCAGTGCCTGCCCGGGACTCGACGCCCAGTTGTCCTGCGTGTGGTCGCCGAACACCCCGAGCTGGGTGATGAGCCAGTTGAGCACGCCGTAGAAGGGCTGGAAGAGCCACTGCCAGACCAGGCTCGACGCGACGTTCGGCATCGCCCACGCCAGCACGAGCACGACGCTCACGACCGTGCGCATGACGACACCGAGCCGGGTCAGCAGCTGGGACACCGCCATGCCGATGCCGATGGTCCCGATCACCATCGCGCCCGTGACGAGCACGGTGCGCAGCATGACCGGCCAGAAGCTGGCGTCGGTGAGGACGTTCGTGTAGTTCGTGAAGCCGGCGAACCCGGCCTGCCCGGTGAAGATCGCCCGCAGCCCGTAGTCCTGGAAGGAGATGACCACCAGGCGGACGAGCGGGTAGACGACGAGCGCGAGGAGCAGCAGCGCAGCCGGTGCGAGCAGGACCAGCGGCGCTCGTGACGAGGTGAGCGATCGACGTCCTGCGCGACCGCCCGGCCCGGTGGGACCGCGACGCCCCGTCGACCCGCGCCGGGTCCCCGGCTCGGCCTGCGCCGAACCGGGGACCCGCTCCGCAGTGGAGGTCATCGAACTACTGCTGCGCGTTGAGCGCGGTCGTGAGGTGCTCCGAGAAGCCCTCGGCTGCCTGCTTCGGCGTCTTCCGACCGGTGGCGACGTCCGCGAACATCGTCTGGAACGTCGAGTCGCCCTCGATCGTCGCCCAGCCCGGGGTCGCCGGCGTCGGACGGCTGGTGGAAGCGGCCTCGAAGTACGGCTTGTGGAGCTCGTCCACGTCACCGGCGACCGCGTCGAGCAGCTGCGTGGAGTTCGGCTCCCAGCCGTCGACCCCGAACACCTGGTCCTGCTGGAACTTCTTCGAGGTGAGGATCTTCGTGTAGTACAGCGCGAGGTCCTGGTTGGCGGACTTCGACGGGATGCCGAGGTCGGAGCCACCGAGGAACACCGGCTGCGTCTTGCCCGCCGTGCTCGACGGCATCGCGAACGTGCCGATCTGGTCCTTGAGCTCGGGCTTCGCCGTGGTGATCGAACCGATCTCCCACGCGGAGCCGAGGATCGCCGAGGTGTTCCCCTGGGCGAAGACGTCGGACTCGGCCGGCTTGTCGGTGTTGATGTCCTGCGTGGACTTCGCCGAGTACGAGTTCTGGAAGTCCTTCCACGCGGTGAGGCCCTTCACGGCGTCGGCGGAGTCGATCGCGCCCTTCCACTTGCCGTCCTTCTCGGTGGCGATCTGCCCACCGGCGTCCCACACCCACTGCAGCCCGCCGTACCAGTACTGCCCCGGCATGTAGAACGCCGAGAAGTCCGCCTGCGGGTTCTTCGCCTTGACCTTGTCGAGGTCGGCCGTGAGCTCGTCGTACGACTTCGGGACGTCGGTCACCCCGGCGTCGGCCCACATCTTCTTGTTGTAGATCACCGCGCGGTTGCCGGCGAAGAGCGGGGCGCCGTACAGCTTGCCGTCCACGGTCGCCGGGCCTTCGAGCCCGGAGAGCCACGTCTGCCCGTCGGCCAGCTCGTCCTTGTACGGCGAGAGGTCCATCAGGCCGCCCGTCGCCGCGTACACCGGCACCTGCGTGTTGCCGAGGTCGACCACGTCCGGCGCGTCCTTCTGCGCGAGGGCCGTGGTGAGCTTCGTGGTGATGCCGTCCCACTGCTGGAGCTGCAGCTTCACCTTGGCGCCGGTGGCCTTGGTGAACTGCTTCTCGGCGACGTCGAGGATCTTCGGGCTGAGGTCGCCGTTCATGATCCAGACGGTGAGGGTCTTGCCCTTGCCATCGGGTGTGCCGATGGACTTCGTGCCGCCGTCGGAGGCTCCGTTGCTTCCGGCGGAGCACCCGGTGAGGGCGAGCGCGCCTGCGAGGGCGAGCGCACCGAGTGCGGCGAAACGCGTGCGTGTCACGTTGACTCCCTTGGTCCGACCTTTATGAAAGGACGTTGCGTAATGGTGAGTAAAGACCCATCACGCGGGGATGTCAACCACGAATCGGCAGGCTGTGGACAATCGCGATCCGCATGTTTCCGGGGGATCACGGATGTGGAACGGATGATCGACGGCGCTTGACGAACTGGTCATGACCAGGCATGATCAGCACCCACGCTCAGGCGTCGAACGGCACCTCGCCGTGCTGGCTCACACCCGCACGCTGCCGGTAGGCAAGGTGCCCACCGAGGTACCCGCCGACGCCGACGACCGCGAGCCCCGCGAACCCGAGGAGCTTGCCTGCCCCGTGGTTCCCGGACTTCCGTTGCATCCACGACAGCCCGTACAGCGAGATGCCCACCCAGTTCACGGCCTGGTGCACCCAACCGGTGCGGAGTTGCTCACGATCGAGCTCCGACCAGTCGACGTAGCCGGCCACCGAGGCGCTGCCCGACGACACCAGCCCCACACCGACGAGGGTCTTCGCCGCCCGCGCGTTCCCCTTCCCGCCGATCAGGTCGAGCACCGCCGCCGAGATCCACGCACCCAGCGGTACCTGCACCATGAGCGGGTGCAGCGGGTGCCCGAACGGCACGCCGTGGAGCAGCTGGCGCAGTGCCTTCGGCTTCGCGAGGGCGTTCACCACGGAACGATCGATGTCGACGGCCTTGTCGAGCACGCTCGCGTGCTCGACGGCGTCGGTGAGGCGACGGAACGCTCGGATCTCAGGCATGCCCTGGACCGTAGGCCTGGAGGCGCGGTGCCGGTCCCAGGAACCGGCACCGCTCCTCTCCCCACCGGCACGGCCGAGCGGCCGCTGGCGCGTCCGCCCGGAACCGGCGGCGTGGGCCCCGCCCGTCACGTCGAGTGCGCCGCCTACTCCTCGACGATCTCCGCGAGTTCGAACGGCTCCACCGTCAGCTCGTCGCCGCCTGCGGCGACGTCGACGCGGACGGTGTCCCCGTCGCGCACGTCACCGGCGAGGATCGCCCGCGCCAACCGGTCGTCGATCTGCCGCTGCATGAGCCGACGGAGCGGACGCGCTCCGTACACCGGGTCGTACCCGCGCTCGGCGAGCCAGGCCCGGGCGTCCGGGGTGACGGCCAGCTCCAGTCGGCGGTCGGTCAGCCGGCGTGCGAGCCGGTCGACGTAGAGCGACACGATCTGACCGAGGTCCTCCTGCGTGAGCGCCTGGAACACCACGATGTCGTCGAGTCGGTTGATGAACTCGGGGCGGAAGGCCTGCTGGACGAGCTCGCGGACAGCCTCCTCGCGCTGCACGTCGGTGATCGACTGGTCGGTCATGAACTGCGACCCGAGGTTCGACGTCAGGATGAGGATGGTGTTCCGGAAGTCCACCGTCCGGCCCTGGCCGTCGGTCAGGCGCCCGTCGTCGAGGACCTGCAGGAGCACGTCGAAGACCTCGGGGTGGGCCTTCTCGATCTCGTCGAGCAGCACCACGGAGTACGGACGACGCCGGACGGTCTCGGTGAGCTGCCCGCCGGCCTCGTAGCCGACGTACCCGGGCGGGGCGCCGATGAGCCGCGCGACCGAGTGCTTCTCGCCGTACTCGCTCATGTCGATCCGGACGAGTGCCTTCTCGTCGTCGAACAGGAACTCGGCGAGCGCCTTGGCCAGCTCGGTCTTGCCGACGCCGGTGGGGCCGAGGAACAGGAACGAGCCCGTCGGACGGTCCGGGTCGGAGATGCCCGCGCGGGTGCGACGGACCGCTTCCGACACGGTCGAGACGGCGGAGCGCTGCCCGATGATCCGTCGGCCGAGTTCGTTCTCGAGGTGCAGGAGCTTCTCGGTCTCGCCCTGCAGCAGGCGCCCGAGGGGGATGCCCGTCCACTGCGCGATCACGGCGGCGATGTCCTCGTCGGTGACGCTGTCGTTCACCATCCGGTCGGCCTGCTCGGCTTGTTCGGCGGCGGCGAGCTCGGCCTCGATCCGGGGCTTCTCGCTGTACTCGATACGCGACACGAGCTCGTAGTCGGCCTCGCGCTGTGCCCGCTGGGAGCGCATGTTGAGGTCGTCGAGCTGCTGCTTCAGTTCACCGATGCGGTTGAGACTGGCGCGTTCGGCCTGCCACCGCTGCTCGAGTTCGCCGAGCAGGGTCTCGCGGCTCGCGAGCTCGGCCCGCAGCGTCTCCAGCCGGGCCTTCGACGCGTCGTCCTTCTCCTGCTTCAGCGCGAACTCCTCGACGCGCAACCGGTCCACGGTGCGCTTGAGCTCGTCGATCTCGACCGGGCTCGAGTCGATCTCCATCCGGAGTCGGCTCGCGGCTTCGTCGATGAGGTCGATCGCCTTGTCGGGCAGCTGCCGCCCGGAGATGTACCGGTTCGACAGGCTCGACGCGGCCACGAGCGCGGAGTCGTTGATCGTGACCTTGTGGTGCGCCTCGTAGCGCTCCTTGAGGCCGCGGAGGATCGCCACGGTGTCCTCGACGCTGGGCTCCCCCACGAAGACCTGCTGGAAGCGCCGTTCGAGGGCGGCGTCCTTCTCGATGTACTCGCGGTACTCGTCGAGCGTCGTCGCGCCGATGAGCCGGAGTTCACCGCGCGCGAGCATCGGCTTGAGCATGTTCGACGCGGCCACGGAGCCTTCGCCCCCACCGGCGCCCATGAGCGTGTGCAGCTCGTCGATGAACGTGATGACCTGCCCGTCGGAGTCGTTGATCTCCTTGAGCACGGCCTTGAGCCGCTCCTCGAACTCGCCGCGGTACTTCGCGCCGGCGATGAGGGCGGACATGTCGAGCGACACGAGCCGCTTGTCCTTGAGGGAGTCGGCGACGTCACCAGCGACGATCCGCTGGGCGAGTCCTTCGACGACGGCCGTCTTGCCGACGCCGGGTTCCCCGATGAGCACGGGGTTGTTCTTGGTGCGACGCGTCAGCACCTGGGAGACGCGCCGGATCTCGGCGTCCCGCCCGATCACCGGGTCGAGCTTGCCGTTGCGGGCGATCGCCGTGAGGTCGACGCCGTACTGCTCGAGGGCGGTCTTCTGTCGCTCTTGCGAGTCAGGAGCGCCCTGGAGGTTCGCCATGCGTTCCGTCCTTTCGTTGCGGTGGTCCTGTAGTTGAGTCTACTCCACTCAACTTGCGTTCGCAGCGGGAGATTCCCGCCGCGGGTTCCGGATGCCGACGGCACTCACGAGCGCGCCGGCGAGGAGCAGCAGTGCCATCACGACCATCGCGCGGTGCAGTCCCTCGACGCTCACGGCGCCGCCGAGGACGATCCCGGCGAGCGCGACCATGACGAGCCCGGCGATCCGCGCGATCGCGTTGTTGACGGCCGAGCCCGCTCCCGCCTCGGACTGCGGGACCGACCCGAGGACCGCACTCGTCAGCGGGGTCACCATCAACGCGATCCCCGCTCCGACGAGCACCAGACCGGGGAGCACCGACCACCAGTACCCGATCGGCTCGTCACCGGCGAAGAGCAGCAGGAGCGCCCCGACCGCGGCGATCGCGGGGCCGGCGGCCATGAACCACCGCGGACCCCAGCGCCCGGCCAGCGACCCGACCGTGGTGGAGAGGAGCAGGAGCATCACGGTCGGGGGCAGCGTCGCGAGGCCGGCGAGCCAGGCCGGGAACCGCCAGACCTCTTGCAGGAACAGCGTCACGACGAAGAACACCATCCCGAGGGCCCCGTAGATCGACAGCGTCGCGAGGTTGCCGACGGTGAAGTTCCGCGCGCGGAAGAGCTCGAGCGGGACCAGGGGTGCGCCGTGCCTGCGGGTGACGCGGAGTTCCCACGGCACGAACGCCACGAGCGCGGCCCCGCCGAGCACCAGCGCGGCGAGGACGACCGGCGCGCCCCACCCGAGGCGCTCCTGCTCGATCAACCCGAGGACGACACCACCGACGCCCACGACCGCCAGCACGGCGCCGACCACGTCCACGTGCGCCCGCGGCCCCACCCGGACGTCCGCCGAGATCCGCGACACGAGCGGGATCGTCACCGCGATCGGCACCGCCGTCAGCACGAAGATCCACCGCCAGCCGATGCCGTCCACGACGAGGCCGCCGACGACCGGACCGAGGATGGTCGCCGCGCTCGACCACGCCGTCCACGTGCCGATCGCCTTCGCCTGGGCCGCACCGCGGAACGCCGCCACGATGAGCGCGAGGGCACTCGGGGTCACGAGCGCACCACCGACGCCCTGCAGCGCCCGGGCGACGATGAGGACCTCGCCCGTGGGGGCGACCGCGCACACGATCGAGGCGATCCCGAAGACCACGAGGCCCCACGTGATGATGCGGACGCGGCCGAACAGGTCGGACAGACTGCCGGCCACGAGGATGAGCGAACCGAGCGTCACGAGGTACGCGTCCACCGTCCACTGCTGCACGACCAGTCCCCCGCCGAGTTCGTCGCGGATGGCGGGGAGCGCCACGTTCACGACGCTCGAGTCGAGTCCCACGACGAAGGACGACAGGATCGCGACGACGAGCACGACACGGCGGTCGTCGCGGAGCGGGGCCGTGGCCGCCGGGGCTGGGGTCGTCATGTGCCCATCCTCCGCCACCGCGCGCGGTCCCGCCTGCCCCCGGGAGGACCTGTGGACAACTCGCCGGACACGACGAAGCCCCCGCGACCGATTGGGTCGCGGGGGCTGCCGACAGGACGGGGCTGGGGTCCTAGTTCCTGGAGTCCGAGTTCGGCTGGACCGACGGGCCGGGGTTGACGACCGGCTGCGGAGCCGGCTCGGCCGCGGTGTTCGTCACGGTCGTGGTCTGCACGCCGGGGTCGGTGCCCTTGGCCTTCTTCTCGTCGTCGCCCATCTCCTTCTTGAAGATGTTGATCGACTGCCCGAGGCCCTTGGCGAGTGCCGGGAGCTTGGTCGCACCGAACAGCAGGATGACGATCCCGAGGATGATCAGCAGGTGTACGCCACCGAGGTTTCCGAGCATCATGACTCCTTGAATCTGGATCTGGTCGCCGTCTCCGAGTCACCGTCGACGCGTGCGGCGGAAGTCCGTCGTGCACCCATCGTAACTCGCACCGGTCGGGAAACCCAGGCCGGGCACCCGAACGGACACCGTTCGCACAGGCAGCACCCCCGGACTGCCGTTGCAGCCCGGGGGTGCGCGTGCCGGTCGCGGGTCAGGCGCGACCGGGTCAGTAGGCGCCTCGGGAGCGCAGCACGGACGGGATGGTCCGGGCGAGGATGACGACGTCGTGGACGAAGGACCAGTTCTCGACGTAGTGCAGGTCGAGCCGGACACCGTCCGCCCAGTCGAGGTCCGAGCGGCCGCTCACCTGCCAGAGCCCGGTGATGCCCGGGGTCACGAGCAGCCGACGGTCGGCGAAGTCCTCGTACAGGGCGACCTCGCGCGGGAGGGCGGGTCGGGGGCCCACCAGGCTCATCGAACCGGTCAGGACGTTCCACAGCTGCGGCAGCTCGTCGAGGGACGTCCGACGCAGGAACGCACCGACCCGGGTGATGCGCGGGTCGTGCTTCATCTTGAAGAGCGGCCCCGCCCCCTCGTTCGCCTGCTCGAGCGCGGCCATCCGGGCTTCGGCGTCGACGCACATCGTCCGGAACTTGAGGATCGGGAACTCCCGCCCGTCGCGCCCCACGCGGGTCTGGCGGAAGAACACGGGGCCACGGTCGTCCGCGCGGATGACCAGGGCGATGACGGCGAACACCGGCGCGAGGAGCAGCAGACCGATGCCGGCGCCGACGACGTCGAGCGTCCGCTTGCCGATCCGCCGCCGGTAGTCGGGCGTCTCGACGTGCATGAGCGGCAGGCCGTCGACGGGTCGTTCGTGCACCCGGCCGGCGGCGATGTCCGCCAGCGGCGAGGACACCACGAGTTCGACGCCGTGCGCTTCCAGTTGCCATCCGAGCCGCCGGAGTCGCTCGTGCCCGCCCCGGATCGCGCCGGCGACCACCACGGCGGCCACCGGTTCGCTCTGGGCCCGGTCGAGGACGGCGTCGACCCCGTCGATCACCGGGACGCTCGTGTCCCCGAGGGGCACCCGGGACCCGGCCCGGACGCAGTCGGAGATGACTGCCCGGACGCGGTACCCCGCCGCGGGGGTGGCCGCGATGCGCCGTCCGACGTAGGTCACGTCGTCGAGGTCGCCGACGAGCAGGACGTCCTGCAGCCCCTCGCCCCGGCAGCGACGTCGAGCGAGCACGGTCCGGACGGCCTTCCGACCGATCGCGAGGAGGAGCAGTCCGAGCGGGAACGCGATGGCGACGTAGCCGCGGGCGAGGTCGACCTGGACGGCGTACGCGACCCCGGCCACCGTCGCGACGGTGACGAGACTCGCGGTGATGAGTCGCCGGAACTCGTCGCCGCCGACACCGACGATGCGCGGGTCTCGGCTGCGGGACACCGTGAGCAGGACCATCCAGGCCACGATCATCACGGGGGCGACCACGAACTCGGTCCACCCGGCAGCGCTCGAACCCGCGGGGAGCTCACCGGGGAACCGGACCACGTGGGCGACGGCGAACGCGACGAGCAACAACCCCAGGTCGAGCCCGGCCAGGCCGAAGCCCGTCGCACGGCTGCGGCGGGTCCGACTGCGGGTCGGACGCCCGACGACCTCGACGGAACGGGACACCGCGCTCAGCGGTCGCATCGCGAGTGACATCGGGAGCCCTCCTGTCGGCAACCGGCCGGGGGGACCGACCGGGTGCCGCCGTCATCCGGGAGGACGGAACGGCACTCCGATCAGAATATCACGCTGGAGTTCTGCATATCAATGGTCGAGCACGTCCGCGAGCGTCCACGCTACGGGAGCCGCACTGAGCGCCGGGATGTCCGCCTCGGTCACGCCGCGCAGTCGGTAGGCGACACGCTCCCCCGGCAGCAGGGTCATGAACCCGCGGTCGACCGTGCCCCCGGATGCGACCCGGTCGGGCTGGAAGAGGAGGTCCCGCACGAGGCCCTCCGCCTCGACGACGAGGTCGAGGCCGTCGCCGTCGGGAGCCGCGGTGAAGGCGGTCCGGTACCGTGCCGGCTCCCAGCGCATGTCCTTGTCGGGTCCCGGGGTCCACACCGCCCGTCGCCAGTCCATGTCCGCGACGACGAGCTCGTTCGTCGGGTCGTCCACCACGCCGACCGACTCCGGCAGCGCCACCACGGCGACACCGGCGGCGGAGAGGCGGACGGGCAGCGACGCCTCGGCGAGGACCGTCCCCGCGAGGGTGACCCGCCGCACGCGGACGACGCTGTCGTGGCCCGTGCGGGTCGAGCGGACGGCGACCTCGATGGGCGCGTTGCCGAACGACCCGGGCGACACCCCGAGCGAGAGCGTGTCCGCCAGGTCGCCCAGATCGGCCGTCTCACCGACGGAGGCCGACGTGGTCGGGCGATCCGCGCCTCCTGGCTGCCCCGACGGATCGCCCGCAGAACCGGACGCGCCCGCCGGACCGGACCCGCCCGCCGGACCGGACGCGCCCGCCGGAGCGGACCCGCCCGCCGGAGCGGACCCGACCGCCGGACCGGACCCGCCCGACGGACCGGACGCGACCGCAGCCGCGACCGAGGACACCGGACGGATCGTCAGCAGCACGTCGTCGTAGAGCCGCCGCAGCTCGTGCGCCAGCGGCTTCAGCCGCCCGGCCGAGTCGATCGCCGACCACGACGAGACCGGCCAGAGGTCGTTCAGCTGCCACACGACGACGCCGGTGTTCCGGGGCCAGTGCGTCCGCCAGTGCTCGACGCCCGTCGCGATGGCGCGCGCCTGCTGCAGCTGCGTCAGGTAGTGCCACCGGTCGAACTCGGCCGGCGCCACGGAGCCGAACCGCGGCTCGAGGCCCCGCGCGAGCTTCCCCATGCCGTCCGCGACCTTCTGGTGGTGGACGACACCGGGCGAGTCCACTGCGAGCGGTGAGTCCCGCACGGCGTCGCGCAGCGTGCGCCACGCGGGCGGTGCCTGCCAGCCGAACTCCGAGACGAACCGCGGCACCGAGTCGCGGTAGGCGGTGTCCGGGAGCCGGTTCCAGACGTCCCACGAGTGGTGCGTCTCGTGGTCGACGTCGTTCGCGAAGAGCGACTCGGAGCCCGACCACGGCGAGGCGACCGTGTAGAAGCGGGAGGGGTCGACCGCGTCGACGATCGTCGGCAGGAGGTCGAGGTAGTAGTCCAGACCCCAGCCGCGGCCCTCGAGCGAGGCCTCCCAGCCGTCGACCTCGTGCAGCCAGATGTTCTCGTTGTTGCCGTTCCAGAGCACGAGCGAGGGGTGCCGTGCGAGCCGGGCGACGTTGTCCCGGGCCTCGGCGATGACCTCGCTGCGGATCGGCTCGCCCTCGGGGTAGGCCGAGCAGGCGAACGGGAAGTCCTGCCAGACGAGCAGTCCGAGCTCGTCGCAGACCTCGTAGAAGTCGTTCGACTCGTAGACCCCGCCGCCCCAGACCCGCACGAGGTTGACGTTGAGGTCGGCTGCCGCGCGCAGACGGTCCTCGACCCGGTCGCGCGACACCCGCGAGACGATGACGTCGTCCGGGATCCAGTTCACGCCGCGGACGTCGATGAGCGTGCCGTTGACGTGCACGTTGAAGGGCTTGCCGATGCTGTCGGACGTCGTCTCGATGCGCGTCGAGCGGAAACCGGTGCGGAACGTCGAGCGGTCGAGGACCTCGCCGTCGACCGTCTGCAGCTCGACCACGACGTCGTACAGGTCCTGCGAGCCGTAGCCACGCGGCCACCACCGCTGGACATCCGGCACCCGCACGGTGACCACGGTCTCGTCGTCGCGCGGGGTCAGCTGCGCGCGGGAGCGCTGGCGGGTGGTGCCGCCCTCGGCCGTCGCTCCGCTGACCGTCACGACGAGCACGAGGTCGTCGTCCTCGCCGTCCTGGTCGAGGTCGTTCAGCCCGGAGCGCTCGACGGTGATGTGCGCGTCCAGCACGCCCTCGCCCGCCTCGACGTCGACCAGGGGCCGGACGTCGCGCAGCCTGGCTGTGGACCAGCGCTCGATCGCGACCGGTCGCCACGGACCGCTCGTGACCGCCGTCAGCCCCCAGTCCCACCCGAAGTTCGACGCCATCTTGCGGATGTACGGGAACGGTTCGTCGTACGGACCGGGCATGCTGCCGGCCTTCGCCGCGACGCGTCCGGCCTCGCGGTAGGGCGACTCGAACAGGAGCTCGAGCGTCTTCTCCCCGCGGCCGACGCCGCCGGTGCTGTCTCGAGCGTCGAAGCGGTAGCGGCGGTGCATGTTCCGCGTCGTCCCCACCACGACGCCGTCGAGGCTGAGCTCGGCGACGGTGTCGAGCCCGTCGCACACGAGGTCCACGCGCTCGAAGCCCCGCGGGTCGACGTCGACGGTGCGCTGGTAGGACCAGTCGGCCCGGCCGACCCACTTGGCGCCGTCCTCGTTCCGGTCGAACGTGGGGTCCGCCAGCAGCCCCTCGCGCTCGAGGTCGGTGTGGACCTGCCCCGGCACGGTGGCGCCGATGGTCCGGCCCACGACGTCGGCCGGCGCGCCTGCTGGCGGCGCCTCACCCGCCATGGTCACGGTCCAGCCGTCGCGGAGTTCCTCGCGTTCGAGGGTCATGCGGGTCCTTCTCTTCGGCGGACGGGTTGGTGTCCGCTGCGGTCGGGACGCCGGCCGGGGGCCCGCCTCGTGGCCGGGTTCTCGGCCGGGAGGCGCGGCACCGGTTGCCCGGGCGTCGTCGCGTCGCGCGCGCGGAACGCTGGTGCGGTCGCGCGTCGGGGTGCTCGGCGATGCTAGTACGGCGACCTTGCAGGACTGCGAGTGGCAGGCTGGAAGACGTGATCAGTGTTGCACTCGCCACCGCCCTGCGTGACGCCGGCCTGCGGTGGCACCCGACGACCGGTGACCGGTTCGTGATCGACAAACCGGGCGTCGACGACGACGTCTACACGGTGTCCGAGATGACCGTGGAGCGGCACGACTACCCCTCGGGGACGGTGCTCGGCTTCAACGGGACGACCGAGTGGGCGCTCGACTCGGTCGACGCCGCGGAGTCCCTCTGGCTCCCGCGCGAGGACCAGCTGCGTGGGCTGCTCGGGCCGGCGTTCGTGTCCCTGTCAGCGGGGTTCACGGTGGTCGCGACGGTCGACGGCGCTGATCGTTCCTTCACGTCCGACGACGCTGCGGAGGCGTACGGGCTGGCCCTGCAGGCGTACATCGCGGCGGCGCTGGCGTAGCGGGGTACGCCGGGCGGCGGCGGCTCGCCCGGGCTGAACGTTGCCGGAATGCCTGCTGGATGGCCTTTGGTTGACTCGGACCATGACCGTTCCGAACATCACCCTGAACGACGGCAAGACCATCCCGCAGCTCGGCTTCGGCGTCTTCCAGATCGACCCCTCCGAGACGAAGGAAGCGACGCTCGCGGCGCTCGAGGTCGGCTACCGCCACATCGACACCGCCGAGATGTACGGCAACGAGAAGGAGGTCGGCGAGGCCATCGCTTCGTCGGGCATCCCGCGCGAGGAGATCTTCGTCACGTCGAAGCTCAACAACGGCTTCCACGACCCCGAGGCAGCATTGGAGAACGGCAAGAAGTCGGCCGACCTGCTCGGCGGCTACACCGACCTCTTCCTCATCCACTGGCCGCTGCCCACCGTGTCGGACTTCGTGCCGACGTGGAAGGCGATGGAGGAGCTCTACCGCGGCGGCACCGCCCGCTCGATCGGCGTGAGCAACTTCCAGGCCCACCACCTCAACCGCCTCGCCGCCGAGACCACGATCACCCCGGCCGTGAACCAGATCGAGGTGCACCCGTACCTCACGCAGGACGAGCTCCGCGCCTACGACCGCGAGCACGGCATCGCGACCGAGGCCTGGTCGCCCATCGCGCAGGGCCTCGTGCTCGACGACGAGACGATCACCCGCATCGCCGGCAACGCCGGCAAGTCCGCGGCGCAGGTCGTCCTCCGCTGGCACATCCAGCGCGGCGACATCGTCTTCCCGAAGTCGGTCACCCGTGCCCGCGTCGAGGAGAACTTCGCGATCTTCGACTTCGAGCTCTCCGATGAGGACATGACGGCGATCTCGTCGCTCGACAAGGGGCACCGCACCGGTCCGGACCCGGACACGTTCGACTACGTCCCGGCCTGATCTCAGGACGCAAGGAAGGGGGCGGCAACCGATCGGTTGCCGCCCCCTTCTTGTTGGCGTCGGCAGCGACTACTCCGCCTGCGCTTCGATGATGTTCTGCTGGCCCTTGTCCGAGATGGACTCCGGCTCCTCGCCGCCGAACAGGACATCGTTCCCGTTGCCGAGGACCGTCACGGTCCCAGCATCTTCGACCGTGACGCGGGTGAGCGAGCTCTGCACGATCAGCACATCGACCGCGCCCAGGTGCACGATCGAATCGCTGCCGGACACGGTGACCTTCTCGCAAGCGCCCTGCAACGTCACCTCGGCGCCGGACTGATCGATGACCGCCTGGCCGTCGACGCATTCGGCATCTGCCTTGGTGTCGGGGACGCGGATCTCGTCGGCAGGAAGGACAGTGGCGGTCGGCGACGGCTTGGCTGCATCGGCCGAGCTCGACGACTTCGATTCGCCACCAGCTGCACAGCCGGCGAGTGCGGCGACGATCACGGTAGCGGTGATGACGGGGAGGAGGAAGCGGTTGGGTCGCATGACGGCGCCTTTCGTTCGGGCCAGGGCGTGTGCAGGAAGAAGAAGTCAGAGAACGGGAGGGCCCGAGGGTTTCGGGCCCTCCCGTTGTTGGTGGTGGTGTTACTGGGCGTTGCGGTCGATGGTGAAGGGTGCCTGGACGCTGGAGGTCTTCCCCGCGGCCGTGGTCTGCTTCACCTCGAGGTTGTACGTACCCCCACGAGCAAGCGGGATGTCAGACTCGATGCTGAACGTGCCATCGGCGTTGACCGTCCCGGTCGCGACCGTGGTCCGGCTGGTACCGATCCAGATCTCCGCCTCCGGCGTCGCGGTCCCGACGAACGTGGGCTGGAGCTGCAGGACGGACTCGTTCGCACCCGGCGCGGTCAGCACGAGCTGCCGGAACGCCGTCGGCGACACCGTGAACTTCGCCCGCAGCGTCCCCGTCAACGTGTTGTTCACGCGCTGCTCGACGTAGAGGTTGTAGTCCATCGGCGACAGGTCGAACGGGGTCTCGATCTTCCAGGTGCCGTTCGTCACCGTCGCCGACCCGATCGTGCGCGACGCACCACGAACCGTGATCTCAGCACCCTCGTGCCCACGACCCTCGAACGTCGGACGGAGCGTGTCCACGACCTCGCCATCACCCGGAGCGGTGACCGTGTGCTCCACGATCGGCGCCGTCACCTCACCCACGGTGAACGCGTGCCGCACCGTCTTGGTCAGACCACCCTTGGTGACCTGGTCGAAGTACAGGTCGTACTTGCCCTCACCGAGCGCCATCACCGACGACGCCGACCACGCACCCTGCGCGTTCACCGTCGCCGACGCGACCTCACGCGAGGACCCGCGAACGACGACCTTCGCATCCGCCTGACCAGAACCCGCGAACTCCACGATGCCCGCACCCACGGTGTCGTTCTTCTCCGGCGTCGTGACCGTCACCGTCGAACCAGCCTGCCCGTAGTTCAGCACGAACGACTTCGGCTCAGACTCAGCACCCTCGATCACCACGCTGAACGTGTTCACCCCGCCGACCGCGCGAGCCGGATCGATCGGGATCTGGTACGCGTCCCCTGCAGCGACCACACGACCGATCTCGACCCCGGCCGCGTTCCGCAGCACCACCGTCGAGCCCGTCGGCGCGGAACCGAACGCCACCGCCGGACGCGTCGGATCCTCCGCATCAAACCGGCCATCAGCCGACAACTCAACCTGCGTCTGCCCCGGATTCACCGTGACGGCACTGGTGGTGGTGTTGGCGCCCTTGGACTTCTGGGTCGCGGTGATCGTCGTCTCACCCATCGGAAGCGTGACGTTCGCGGACCACTGGCCGTTGCCGTTGACGTCAACGGCGCGCTCGGCACCGTTGTTCAGGCGGACGGTGACGTTCGAGCCGGTCTGGGCGTTGCCGCGGATCTCGTACTGGCCCGAGACGTTTTCGTTGTTCTCCGGCGACGTGATCGCGACACCGGCGCCGTAGGCAGCGATGACCTTGATCGTCTTCTTGTCCGCGTTGTTCTCGACCAGTGCGACGGTGAGCTCGTCGTCGCCGGCCTTGTCCGGGGCGGGGATCGCGATCGAGTAGTCGCCGTTCGCGTTCGCATCGCCCGACGCGATCACGGTCTCGCCGCGGCGGATCTCCACCCGGCCCGACGCTTCCGTCGAACCCTTCACGACCGCGCGAGCATCCACACCCGCAGCAAACTCAACCGAACCCGCGAGCTTCGCGGACTGGCCGATGGGCATCCCGCCCCACTCACCTTCGAGCGGAGTTTCGCCCGATGGCGTCTTTGGGATGATGCCGTGCGGTGTCCCGATCGCCGCCTCGGGCTGCTGGAGGAACGAGAGTGGCGCGATGTAGGACACAATCTTGCCATCGGCAACGGAGAACATCTGATTGATAGCCGTAGCCGAGCACCTGGCAGGTCGCAATAGGAGACGGGCGGGGTTGTTCGCTTCTACAGCCTCGATGCATTGAATGGCGTTACCGGGAGCGGTACGGGTCAGGAAATGCTGCCATTTCCCCGCTTCTGGAAGAGCCCACTCCGACACTGCCTGGCGAGCGCTAGCTTCAGTCTGGTGCCCCAGGAACAACGCGCCGCCCCCGGTGAGTGACGCCGAAACATGCTTCCACAAGCCGGCGCCGGAAGCGGTGCCGTGGAACCGGCCCCAAGTCGACGGGTCAAGATCGCTGGGGTCAAGAATGGCTTTGGACTCCGCGATCTCGGTGGGCGAGGCGCTTGCTGACGTGGCGCCGAAGGACAGGCCGGAGGCGAGGGTCGCGACGGCGAGCGCCGAAGCACCCAGGCCCTTCGCGATGCGCTTCTTCTTGCTTGACATGGTGAGGTCCCTTTCGAGGGATCGGGCCGCGCGCTCTCGTTCGGGACGATCGGGTCGCCCGCGGCTCGCGGTCATCGTGGTCGCGGGACACCCCGCTGCCATACCAAAATATCAAACACTGACGTGAAATACAACACTGTGCGATGAGATCGCCTTGAGCCATTCGGACGCAACTTTCAGCTCCCAGAGTTGACGCGCCTCAAGTCCTGAGTAGAGTTGAGTCCATCGGACGCAAGTCCAACGGCTTCAGCAAGACCCGCACCGACAGAAGGAGCACCATCACATGGGACGTGCAGTAGGCATCGACCTCGGAACCACCAACTCGGTCGTCAGCGTGCTCGAGGGCGGTGAGCCCACGGTCATCGCCAACGCCGAGGGCATGCGCACCACGCCGTCGATCGTCGCCTTCACCAAGGACGGCGAGGTGCTGGTCGGCGAGACCGCCAAGCGCCAGGCCGTGACGAACGTGGACCGGACGATCGCGAGTGTCAAGCGCCACATCGGCACCGACTGGACGACGGACATCGACGGCAAGAAGTACACCTCGCAGGAGATCTCGGCCCGCATCCTGGGCAAGCTCAAGCGCGACGCCGAGCAGTACCTCGGTGAAGACGTCACCGACGCGGTCATCACCGTGCCGGCGTACTTCAACGACGCCGAGCGCCAGGCCACCAAGGACGCCGGTGAGATCGCCGGCCTCAACGTCCTCCGCATCATCAACGAGCCGACCGCTGCTGCTCTGGCGTACGGCCTCGACAAGGGCAAGGAAGACGAGCTCATCCTGGTCTTCGACCTCGGTGGCGGCACGTTCGACGTCTCCCTGCTCGAGGTGGGCAAGGACGACGACTTCTCCACGATCCAGGTCCGTGCGACCTCCGGTGACAACCGCCTCGGTGGTGACGACTGGGACCAGCGCATCGTCGACTACCTCGTGAAGAAGTTCAAGGACGAGCACGGCGTCGACCTCTCGACGGACAAGATCGCCAAGCAGCGCCTCAAGGAAGCCGCCGAGCAGGCGAAGAAGGAGCTGTCGTCGCAGATGTCGGCGAGCATCCAGCTCCCGTACCTGACGCTGACGGCCGACGGTCCGCTCAACCTCGACGAGACCATCTCGCGCGCCCAGTTCGAGCAGATGACCTCCGACCTGCTCGACCGCACGAAGAAGCCGTTCAACGACGTCATCAAGGAAGCCGGTGTCTCCGTCAACGACATCGCGCACGTGGTGCTCGTCGGTGGCTCGACCCGCATGCCCGCCGTGGCCGAGGTCGTCAAGTCGCTGACCGGCGGCAAGTCCCCGAACCAGGGCGTCAACCCGGACGAGGTCGTGGCCGTCGGTGCCGCGCTGCAGGCCGGTGTCCTGAAGGGCGAGCGCAAGGACGTCCTCCTCATCGACGTCACGCCGCTGTCGCTCGGCATCGAGACCAAGGGCGGCCTGATGACGAAGCTCATCGACCGCAACACCGCGATCCCGACCAAGCGCAGCGAGACCTTCACGACCGCTGACGACAACCAGCCGTCGGTCGCGATCCAGGTCTTCCAGGGCGAGCGCGAGTTCACCCGCGACAACAAGCCGCTCGGCACGTTCGAGCTCACCGGCATCGCGCCGGCTCCCCGTGGCGTCCCGCAGGTCGAGGTCACCTTCGACATCGACGCGAACGGCATCGTGCACGTGTCCGCGAAGGACAAGGGCACCGGCAAGGAGCAGTCGATGGTCATCTCCGGCGGCTCGTCGCTGCCGAAGGAGGACATCGAGCGCATGGTCCGCGAAGCCGAGGAGCACGCGGCCGAGGACAAGGCCCGCCGCGAGGCCAACGAGCGTCGCAACCAGGCCGAGCAGCTCGTCTACTCGATCGAGAAGCTCATCAAGGAGAACGACGAGAAGCTCCCCGCGGACGTCAAGTCCGAGGTGCAGGCCGACGTCGACGCCCTCAAGTCCGCGCTCGCCGGCGAGGACGACGAGGCCGTGAAGACCGCCTTCGACAAGCTCAACGAGTCGCAGGGCAAGCTCGGCCAGGCCATCTACGCCCAGCAGGACGCAGGTGCCCCGGCCGGAGAGCAGCCCACCGCCGACCAGGCAGCGCAGGACGACGAGGACATCGTCGACGCCGAGGTCGTGGACGACGAGGACGACAAGGACAAGAAGTAACGATGACGGATCCCAAGGACAACGTGCCGAACGAGGACGAGCCCCAGGTCGAGGGCGACGCCACGAACGCGGCCGAGCCCGAGGACCTCATCGAGGCGGAGGGGCCCGACGTCGAAGTACCGACCGACGGCCCCGCCGCCGGGGGCCCGGCGGCGGACGCGGCGAACGACCTCTCCCCGGAGGACGAGGCACTCCTCGCCGACGCCGCCCGTGGCATCGCGGAGGACAAGCTCAGCACGGAGGACCGCGACCTGGTCGCCGAGATGCGGGCGGACATGCTCCGTGCGCAGGCCGAGCTGGTGAACTTCCGGAAGCGTGTCGAGCGCGACCGCGAGGCCAACCGCGAGGTCGCCATCGCCGAGGTCGTCCGGGCACTCCTGCCGGCGCTCGACGACCTCACCCGCGCCGAGGCGCACGGTGACCTCGCCGAGGGCCCCATGCAGGTCATCGGCCAGAAGATCCGCGGCGGCTTCGAGAAGTTCAAGCTCGTGCAGATCGGCGAGAAGGGCGAGTCCTTCGACCCGAACATCCACGAGGCGATCGTGCAGCTCCCGACACCGGGCGCCACCGGCCAGACCGTGGCGGACGTCGTCGAGCCGGGCTACAAGCTCGGTGAGCGCGTCCTCCGTGCGGCCAAGGTCGCGGTGGCGGTCCCGGCCTGAGCGCGGGGAGGAGGTAGGGATTCATGGCCAGTCAGGACTGGTTCGACAAGGACTTCTACAAGGTCCTCGGCGTCGACAAGACGGCGAGTGACGCTGAGCTGAAGAAGACCTACCGGAAGC
Organism: Curtobacterium sp. USHLN213; assembly: GCF_037144815.1. Taxonomy (NCBI): domain Bacteria; kingdom Bacillati; phylum Actinomycetota; class Actinomycetes; order Micrococcales; family Microbacteriaceae; genus Curtobacterium; species Curtobacterium sp. USHLN213. The sequence continues at coordinate 67,085 of NZ_JBBCYQ010000009.1, forward strand.
TCGCGCGGCAGTACCACCCGGACTCCAACCCGGGCGACGCCGCCGCCGAGAACCGCTTCAAGGAGATCAGCGAGGCGTACTCGGTGCTCTCCGACAAGGAGCAGCGCCAGGAGTACGACCAGGTCCGCGCCATGGGCTCCGGCGCCCGCTTCACCGCGGGTGGCCCGGGCCAGGGCGGCGGCTTCGAGGACGTCTTCGGCGGCATGTTCGGCCAGGGCGGGGGCGGACAGCGTGTCCGCTTCGGCCAGGGCGGAGCAGGTGGTGCCGGCGGCTTCGAGGACATCCTCGGCGGGATGTTCGGCGGTGGCGGCGGCTTCGGCCAGACCACCGGCGGCTACCGCGGCTTCGGTGGGCCGACGAAGGGCCGTGACGTCACCGCGACGACGACCCTCGACTTCACCACCGCGATCGCCGGCGACACCGTCAAGCTCTCGCAGGGCAACGGCCGTCCGGTGAACGTCCGCATCCCCGCGGGGGTCGCGGACGGGCAGAAGATCCGGCTGCGCGGTCGCGGCGAACCCTCGCCCGACGGCGGAGAGGCCGGTGACCTCGTGGTCACCGTCACCGTCCGCAAGCACCCGGTGTTCGAGCGCGACGGGCAGAACCTGCGCCTGGACGTCCCCGTGACGTTCGTCGAGGCGGCGCTCGGCGCGACGATCGAGGTCCCGACGCTCGGCGGCTCCACCGTCAAGCTGAAGGTCGCGCCCGGCACACCGTCGGGTCGCGTCCTGCGCGTCAAGGGCCGCGGCGTCGCCACCAAGAACGGGACGGGCGACCTGCTCGCGACCGTCCAGGTCGCGGTGCCGTCGCACCTGACGGACAAGCAGCGGGAAGCGGTCGAGGCCCTCGCCGAGGCCCTGCCCGACGAGGACCCCCGTGCGGACCTCCTCACCAAGGCGCGCAGCTAGCTGCGCGCAACACCAGCAGTAGACCCGGCCTGGAGGCGCGGCGCGGCTCCGTCAGGAACGCGCGCCGTGCCTCCAGTCTGGTTTCCAGACCATGCGAACGACGGAAAGGAACACGCCATGACCGACATGGACGAGAACTCGCCCGTCTTCGCGATCGCGATGGCGGCGGAGCTCGCCGAGATGCACCCGCAGACGCTGCGGCAGTACGACCGGCTCGGCCTGGTCGTGCCCGGCCGTACGCGCGGCGGGTCGCGCCGGTACTCGATGCACGACGTCGCGCAGCTGCGCGAGATCGCACGCCTCGGGTCCGAGGGCGTCTCGCTCGAGGGGATCCGCCGCGTCCTCGAACTCGAGAACGAGAACCGCGCGCTCCGTGCGCGCGTCAGCGAGCTGGAGACGGCCCTCGCCGACCAGCTCATCAACCGGCCGGGCGCCCGCGTGTTCGCGGCGACCACCACCGGCGGAGCAGTGCCGCTCCGTGCCGGCATGCGGCCGCAGCGGAACACGCAGATCGTGCTCTACCGCGGGCCGCGCTGACCCGTCCCCACCGGGACCATCGGTACGCTGGCGCCGTGCCACCGGACTTCGCCGACTTCTTCCGCCGCCGCGACGACGACGCGCCGGACCTCATCGCGATCGACGGCACGGACCGCTTCATCCTCGACGAGGCGCCGCACGTGCACGGAGACGCGCTCCGGCAGCCCGGCGAGGTCGCCGTCGTCGACGACCGGTACGGCGTGCTGACCCTCGGGGCGATCACGGTGCACGGTGCGTCGGACGTCCGGGTCGTGCAGGACTCCCTTGTCGGGGTGCGTGCGCTCGAGGCCAACGCCGGCACCTTCGGACGCCGGGGCTTCCACCACCCCTCGTCGCTCGAGCAGGCGTTCCGCGACGTCCGGCTCGTGCTGCTCCGGCTGTCGAAGTCGAACGACCGGCTCGACGAGCTCGCCCGTGCCGTCGCCCGGTTCGCCGCGCCCGACGTCGTGCTGCTGTGCGGCGGGGTGTCGAAGCACATGAACCTCTCGCAGAACGACGTCCTGCGCCGGTACTTCGGCGAGGTGACGGCGTCCCGCGGCCGTGGGAAGTCGCGGCTGCTGATCGCGCAGGACCCGCTCCGCGCCCAGGCGACCCGGGCGGACGCGACGAATCCGTGGCCGCGGTCGGTGCACGTCGACGACCTCGGGATGACGCTCGTCGCGCACGGCGGGGTGTTCGCCGGGACCTCGCTCGACCAGGGCACCCGGGTGCTGCTCGACGCGATGGACGATGCGGTGCCCGGCGCTCGGACCGCCGTCGACCTCGGCTGCGGGAACGGGGTGATCGCCACCGCACTCGCGCGGCGTCGACCGGGCATCCGGGTGATCGCCACGGACGTGTCGCAGATCGCCGTGGCGTCGACGATCGCCACGGCCGAGGCGAACGGCGTGGCGGACCGGGTGCTCGTCGTCCGGAGTGACGCCGGCGACGAACTCGACGAGGGCTCCGCGCAGCTCGTCCTCTGCAACCCGCCGTTCCACGCGGACACGACCGTGACCACGGACGCGGCCGAGGCGATGTTCCGGAACGCGGCCACGATCCTCCAGTCCGGCGGGGAACTGTGGTGCGTCTGGAACTCGCACCTGCGGTACCGGCCGGTGCTGGAGCGGTTCGTGGGGGCGACGCGGCAGGTGGTGCGGACGCCGAAGTTCACGGTGACGGCGTCGCGGCGGGCGTGACCGTTCTCACCGTGCGGCCTGGACCACCTCGCCGATCGGTGTCACCATCGCACGTGCCCACTCCCGCGTGAGGTGGCCGTGATCCCGGTACATCAGCGTGTCCCCCGAGATGACACCGCACCGTGACGCTGAGCAGAACCAGTCGTTCAGGTCGGCGTAGGTGTGGCGCGCCGACTCGGCGGTCTCGCGCTCCATGGCAGCCCATGCGTCGTCGAGGCCCTCAGATCGGTCGATCGCGCAGGCGTCGGCGTTGTCGAGGTTCGCCGAGAGACATCGCGGTACGGACTCGGCGAACTCGGGCGTGTCACGGAGGACGCTCACCCGAGAGTCGCGAGGAAGCGCTGCGAGCGTCCGGGCGAGCCCCTCGCGCCACTGCGTGGCCCGGTCCTCGGCGTGCACGAGGTCGAGGTGAGCCGATCCGGTGACGAGGACGACATCGGGCTGCTCCGCACGTAACCGGTCCAGGACCTTGCCCCGCCAGGTGTCGCACTCGACGGAGTGCCGGCCCATCGCTCGCACGGGCACGTCGACCATCGTGCAGGCGTTCTTGGTGAATGCGAGGACACGCATCCCGGCCGTCCTGGCTGCGAGCGCCTCGACGGCGGGCACCCAGTGTGCTGCGTGCGAATCCCCGACGATCGCGACCGTCATCGAGCCGGACGGATCACCCAACACGCACGTGTTCACCGACGTGTCACGGGCCCCGACGTTGTGGCACCGGACGCTGCGCGGTGCGGAGGCCGCCCCCGTCGCGGCGTCGAGTCGCGGGCGCACGTTGTCGGGGACGAACGGTGTGAAGAGCGGCTCCGGTGCCGGGATCGTCCGCGCGGCGGTCCGCTGGCTCGTGAGGACAGGCTGCGGGATGACCGCGTTCCCGGCGAGGACCACGGCGATCGCGGTCACGGTCGAAGCCACCCCGGCGAGCACGGCCCGTCCGTCCGTACGCCCAGCTGCCCGGAGCGGGTGCTCGACGAAGCGCGTCGTGACGTGTGCGAGCACGACCGCGACCGCCAGTGCGGCACAGCGTGCCCAGAGCGGCAGGGGCGTCGCGAGCCCGATCGCGGCCTGCGGGATCACGAGGAGCGGCCAGTGCCAGAGGTAGAGCGAGAAGGAGACACTGCCGACGTACTGCAGCGGGCGCAGGCCGAGGATGCATCCGGGACCGGCGACGTGTCGCGACGCCCCGGCCCACACGAGCGCAGCCGTGGCGAGGACCGGCAGCAGGACGGCGGCCCCTGGGTAGGACGTACGCGCATCGAACCCGAGCGCCGCGGTCAGGATCCCCGCGAGCCCGAGCCACCCGACGATCGGTGTCCAGCGTCCTCGGAGAACGGCGCCGCGGTGCACCGCGATGGCGACGACACCACCCAACCCGAGCTCCCACGCGCGAGACGGCAATGAGAAGAACGCCCACGGTTGGGCGTACGAAGTCAGGACGATCCCGAGTGTCAGGGAGACCACGACCGCGACCGTGAGCGTGGTCGTGATGACCGCGAAGCGCTGCCGGACGGGCAGCCGACGGGCGAGCCACCAGACGCTGGCGAGCACGAGCGGCCAGAGCAGGTAGAACTGCTCTTCGACCCCGAGGGACCAGTAGTGCTGGAACGGCGACGGTGCGCTGCCAGTGAGGTAGTCCGTGCCCTCGGCGGCGAAGTAGAGGTTCGGGATCGAGAGCAGTGCTGCGATCCCGGCCTCGACGAGCTGCTGTCGCACGAGTGGAGGCATCAGGACCGCCGCACCGGCGAGGGTCACGAGTGCGACGAGGAGCGCCGACGGGAGGATCCGGCGGACCCGGCGAGCCCAGAACCCGAGGAGGTCGATGCGTCCGCGAGCGCTCAGCTCACGGATCAGGTGCCCGGTGATGAGGAACCCGGAGATCACGAAGAAGACGTCCACCCCGACGAAGCCGCCGGTGACACCGAGGTGCGCGTGCTCGAGCAGCACGAGCGACACCGCGATGGCCCGGAGGCCCTGGATGTCCGGGCGGAACGTCGGGGAGGTGCGTGTCATGGCTGCTCCGATCTCGTGGTGCTCGTAATACTACCATGTGATATATTTAATCAGCGGCATCAGGGCCGCTCGACATCGACCGGAGGCACCGTGGAGACCACGAACCTGCTCAAGGCCTTCCGCAAGGGCTGGCTGCTCATCCTCATCGGCGCACTCCTCGGCGCGGGTGGAGGGTTCGCCGCCGCGGTGCTGGCGACACCGGAGTACTCGGCGACGACCAAACTGTTCGTCTCCGTGCGAACCTCGGACGCAGCGTCAGCGACCGACGTCTCGCAGGGCAACTCCGCGGCCCAGCAGAAGGTGCGCTCCTACGCAGACGTCGTCCTGACGGAGAGCATCCTGCAACCCGTCATCGAGGAACTCGCGCTGGACATCACGCCGGCCGGACTCGCTCGACGGGTGCAGCCCACCATCAACACCAACACCGTCGTCATCTCCATCGCGGTCAGCGACGAGTCGGCGGCCCGGTCAGCACAGATCGCGAACAGCATCGGCCGCAGCTTCGTCCGGGTGGTCGAGCGGTTGGAGAAGCCGAGCGCGGACTCCGCGAGCCTCGTGCGCGCGTCGACCGTCCAGAGCGCGGTCGTGCCATCAGCTCCGTCGTCTCCGAACCGGACGCTGAACATGGTCGTCGGACTCGCGGTCGGGGCCTTCCTGGGGTTCGCCGCGGCGCTGCTCCGGGGACTCGTCGACACGCGCATCCACGGTCCCCGCGACGTCGCCGCGGCCACGGACGCCCCACTGCTGGCGACACTCGGCTTCGATTCCGAGGCCAAGCGTCAGCCCCTCGTCGTGTCTGCGAATGGGCGCAGTCCCCTCGCCGAGGCGTACCGCACGCTCAGGACCAACCTGCAGTTCGTCGACCTCGGCGCCGGCAACGGCAGCTTCGTCGTCACGTCGGCGATGCCGAGCGAGGGCAAGACCACGTCGACCGCGAATCTCGCGATCGCTCTCGCCGAGACCGGCGCGCGCGTCGTCCTCATCGACGCGCCGACCTCCGGCGCCCCCGTGTCGCCGAGGTGATGGGGTTGGAGAACTCCGCCGGCCTCACCGACCTGCTCATCGGCCGTGCCGAACTCGACGACGTGGTGCAGCCGTGGGGACACACCAAGCTCGACGTCCTGCCCGCGGGACTGGTCCCGCCGAACCCGAGCGAGCTGCTCGGTTCGACGGCGATGCAGGCGCTGCTCGAGCTCTTGACCGCCCAGTACGACCACGTCCTGCTCGACGCTCCGCCGATCCTGCCGGTCACGGACGCAGCTGTGCTCGCCACGATGACCTCCGGCGCGGTCGTGGTGACGTCCGCTCGGAGCAGCAGGACGCCGCAGCTCCGTGCTGCCGTCGACCGGCTCGAGCGGGTCGGGGCAACGGTGCTCGGCGTCGTGGTCAGCATGGCCGCGTTCCGTGGACGCCAGCGGTACGGCGGTGCGTACGGCAGCGCGTACGGCACCTACTACGGCGGTCAGGAGACGGTCGACCTCTCAGCTGCCACGCCGAAGCGCGGTCGCCGGCTGCGCGACGAGGACTCCGCGACCTTCCCTGTCGCGCCGGCGACGCCCACACGTCCCCAGCGCGGAACGACTCCCTGATCAGAGGCGAGCGCCCGCGTCGACATCCCCAGACGACGGGGCGGCGCGGGCGTTCGCACGTCTCGGTTTCACGGGAGGGACGTGAAGGTCGATCGACGCTCCAGACCGGTGGCCGCGCTCCATGTCCGGTACTCGGGCAGGCGTTCCGCCCGCTGCCACTGCAGCCGGACGGAGTCGGCAAGCGCGATCGTGTTCTCGTCACTGGTCAGCCCAGCGGGAACGCCGTCGTGCGCGTACAGGTACGCGTGAGCGGCACCGGAAAAGACGTTCCCACGCACCGTGAGGGTCGGCCGCACGCCGTCCACGTAGAACAGCAGGTGGCTCCCCTTTCCAGCCTTGTCCGGACGGATCGCAGCGCTCCAGCTCGAGCCTGCGTCGTACGCCCGGTTCCCTCGCACGCTGCACGTCGAGGACCCGGCTCTCTCTGCTCCGCCGGTCGACCAGTACTCGAAGGTCTGCATCGTCCGTTCGACGGTGTTGCCGGTGAACTCGACGTCCGACCACGAGACACCTTTCGAGACGCCCGGGCCCTGGATCGTCATCGCGCTGTCCCAGCAGTCGACGATGGTGTTCCCGCTGACGAGCACGCCGGACGCGCCGGACCAGACCTGGACTCCGTTGCCCATCCGCGACACCCCGTCCGATGCCAGGGCACCACCGGCCTCCCCGATGACGCAGTCCCGGACGACCGCCCCCTCGGTCCGGCTGGCCGACGTCGTCTGGACCGCGTTCCGCCCCGTTCCGATGACCGCGAGGTCCTGGATGACGAGCCGAGACCGGACTTCCACGATGGGATCGGCGACGGCGAGCCACACCCGACGCCCACCGGCGCTCGGGTTCGTGGCGCAGCGCACGGTGACGAGGGAGCCCCTCGACCGGAACTGCCAATCCCGTTCGAGCGCGGCCACATCGGTCTTGCGATCACCGTGGAAGGTCGAATCGACCTTGAGGAACCCGACCTCGGTCGTCCACGGGCTCACGTAGCCGTGGTGCGTCCGTCCGACGTTCGCCGCACTGATGTCGACCGACCAGAGATCGTCCCCCGCCCTCGTCCAGCACGCAGCGCTCTGAACGTACTTGTACGCCGTGACGACGGGCGGCTCCGGCTCATCTCCCCACGACTCGAACCGCAGAGCGCCGACCGCGCCAGGGCGGATGACTCCCGGGTGCCGACGCCCGCGCCGGAGCCGCACCGTGCTGCCCGGCGGGATGGCCGACGCGGCGAGTGCTGCGTTGACCCGCGCCAAGGAGGCCCACGGTCGCGTGGCAGCCGTCCCGTCGTCCGCATCATCGCCAGCCGCGGGGTCGAGGTAGTAGGTCGTCGAAGCCGCGGCTCTCGCCGGCCGAGTCAACAGGCTCAGACCGACCGAGGCGCTTCCGACTGCGGCCCCGGTCAGCAGGGTCCTCCGGCTCAGGACGGTCGCTCGTGGGATTGGTCGGTGTTCCATTCGTGCCTCTCCGCGCCGCTCCGGCGGCGACGCAGAGGCGAAACTATTCGCTCCGCGTTCTTCGACACCAGCTTCCGGTATGTCACATCGTGTTGTGCCGCGAAAGTCGACGGATCGCTCGGAGGAACGACCGGATGTCACTGCGTCGAACGCCGTAGAACGACCTCGGGTGGATCCCGTGGCGGTGCCACACCTGCAGCACGTTGAGCGAGCTCGAGACGAAGCAACCGGCCAGGGTTCCGATCGCCGCCCCGAGGGCCCCGTGGGACGGCACCAGAGCGACGAGGAGCGCCGTGTTGACGAGCGCAGCGACGACGAGCGACGCGCTGCGTCGGCCTGGAGCACCTCTCGCGCTGAGCGTGACTCCTGCGAGGGCACCCTGTCCGCCGACCGCCGTCGCGAGCAGCAGCACCAAGCAGGCCGGCATGGCGTCGACGAACTCGGCACCGAAGACGAGCGGGACCCACCACCAGGCGCTCGCTGCGAGCGCACCGGCCGCAACGACCGTCAGGGCCGAGGAGATCCGTGAGGCGGCGAGCATCCGGGCGTCGTCCTGCTCTGCGGCGTCAGCGGCGAAGGAGACGTCCCGGACGGCGTTGCTGATGACGAGCGGCAGGTCGGCGACGTTCACCGCGACGACGTACAAGCCGAGCTCCGCGGCGTCGGACAACGGCGCGATCAACGCCTGGTCGAGGCGGGTCAGGAGCACTCCAGCAATGGATCCGAACCAGACCCTGGCCCCGAACGACATCAGAGCACGGGTGCTCGGCGTCTCGGCGCCTTCGGGACACGCCGCTCCTGTTCCGCGTCGCAGTCCGACGTACGCGACGGCTCCGATGATCGGCGCCACGGCGAGCACCGCGACCGCGTGGGCGACGTCGAGGGATCCGGCTGCGGCGAACGACGCGAGCGCGATGAGCCGCACTCCGGCGGTGATGGCTCGTTCCACGGTCACCAACCGCCACCGGTGCATGCCCGCGGCGACGGCCTGGAGCAACGCCACCATCAGCGTCGGCACCAACATGACCGATGCGAGGGTGACGAGGCGGACCAGGTCTCGGTCTCCGGCGGCGGAGAACGGCGCGGCGGCGATCAGGAGCGCGGTGACGACCACGCCTGCGCCGCCCAGGACCGCGACGGCACGCCGCACGAATCCGCCGTGCGACGACGGGTGCCGTGCGATCGTCCGGGTGACGGCAGCCGGGACGCCGAACGTCGCGACCGCCGTGGCGAGGAAGAGTGGCGCCGTCACCGCTGCGACCGCTCCTCGCCCGTCGACTCCGAGTGTCTGCGCGAGGATCGGCGCTGTGGCGATCGAAGCGATCGGGGGGAACACGTTGCCGATCAGTGCAGCGACGATGTTGCCGACCCGATTGCGTCCTCCAGCACTCACTGGGGCACCGTCGCACGTCGCGTGGGCCGAACGAGGCCGTCGAGGGAGGGCCCCACACGCGCCGAGTGCCCGCTGGGTGTCGGCACGAGTGCGAGCAGGACCAAGACGAGGACGCCGGTCGGAGCGTTCGCGCTGAGGGAGCTGAATCCCAGGATCGATGTCAGGACGACGAGGGAGCCGAGCCGAGCCCCCCGCGCACCAATGGTGTCGCCCCGCGCACCGCTGAGTGCGAGGGTGATCAGGGCCCCGAAGAACAGCAGGGTCGCGAAGAGTCCGAAGTCGATCGAGAACATCAGGAACGGGTTCTCGAAGGTCGTGCCGATGAGCGCGTTGCGGGTGACCTGCTCGCTCGCACCGAAGCCCTGGCCGACGATCATGGTGTCGGCCCAGCGCTCCACCGCGAGGCCGACGGTCTTGAGCCTGGCCGACGACGATCCCCCGTCGTCGGCGAATCGCTCCGTGACGGTCATGCTCGCTTCGCTCGCCAGGAACCCGACAGCTCCGATCGACGCGAGCGCGGTAGCCCCTGCCTTCGCCAGGACACCGACGCGGGCCCGCAGGATCATCACCGCTACCGCGACGATCGCGGCGAGCAGCGCGAACCGGGATCCGGTGAGGGCGATCCCCACGATGAGCAGGACCGGCGCAGCCAGGCGCAGCCACCCCGAGCGGAGTGCAGCACTGAGCGGGACCGCAGCGGACATCCAGAGTGCGGCGACGAGGGGGTGGTCGAAGGTCCCCACCATGCGTCCGGGATCGGTCTTCCACCACCGGAGGCCTTCGAGCGTGGTGAGCCACGGCTGGGGAACAGCGCCGGCCCAGACGGTCAGCACGAGCGCGGCTTGGGCACTCCCGATCAGGACCAGCAGCCGTGCAGCGCGGCGGGGGAAATCGGCGTCGTCCATGCCGCGGCTCCGGATCCACAGGAAGAGCAGTGCTGGCCCGAGGATCTGGAGCACCAGTGTGCCGAGGTCGCCGGCGCGTCCGGTGAACCACGACGTGGCGAACGCGATGACGAGGAACGTCCCGAGCATCACGCAGACAACCAAGTGCTGCGCGACGATCCGTGCGATCCCACGCGGGTCACGGATGCACTCGACGATGACGATGGCGAGTGTGAACGTCGTGGCTGGCTGCCAGCTCGTTCCGACGGAGGTGCGAACAACCTCGAACGGCAGGAGCGACGCGGTGACGAGCACGGCGCCGATCGCCCACGTGGGGCGACGGAGTCCGACGACCCCGACGACGAGCGACAGCACGAGTTGCGCGATGAAGAGCATTCGGTCACCTTCCCGTCGGTTCTCTTCATTACAACATGAAATGTGTTATATCAACAGACATCCCAGTGATCTTGGAGCACGATCTGCAGGTCGGCGGATGACCACAATGCCGCGCGGACGCGGTCGTTCCGACCCGCCCGGACGTTCTGGTCGAGCAACGCGGGCGAGGGGCGGAGACCTCTGATCGGCCAGAATCGCGCTCCGCACAGTGTGACGACGGGGAGCACCGGGACGCCGGCGCGGAGTGAGCAGTGGTGGAGCCAGGTGTCCGAGGAGCCGGGAGCGACATCCATGAACCCGTCACCCCGCTCGCGCAACACGTCGAGGAACTCCGGCGGGTAGAGGATCCCCTTGACACCCACCGCGTAGTTGCGCGGCGTTCGTCGCTCCGAGGTCGCCCGCCCCCAGCGCTCGTACGGCGCCACGGCGGCCCTGTCCACCACGATGCGGTTCACCCGGTGCGCCACGATCGCGTCCGGGTGCCGACGGTGGTCCGCGACGAGCGTCTCCAACCATCGCGGCGGGTAGAGCACGTCATCGTCGGCGGTGACCATCGGGAGCCGGTGCCGGGCGATGCTCGACACGTACGGGAAGTACTTCTTGTGCGGCCCGAGGTCGTCGCAGAGCCGCACCTCGACCCCGCGACGGCGAAGCCTGGACAGACCCCGAGGCGGTGAACTGACGAGCTCCGCATCGTCGATCCAGACGATGAGCCGCGAAGGTCGGACGGAGCCGCGTCCGATCGAGGCGAGCGTGAGGTGGACCGATCTCGCCCGCACGCCGAAGGTCGTGAGTGACACCACCGGCCCCCCGGGAGCGACCAGCGACCGGCGACCGAAGCGGACCCGGATCGCCGCCGACCCCATGCGGAGGTACGAGGAGAGGAGGCGGATCGGGTCGCGAGGAAGTCGGCGCATGTCCCCAGCCTGGATGATCAGACCGTCCGATCCGAGCTTTCTGCATGTCATATACACAGGGTCGAATCAGGTTGCCGCTAAGGTCGTCACCGTGCGATGGAGTCGAGTGGGCTGGCCCGCCGTCGGGTACGTCTCCCTCGAGGACGTCGACGGCTACCCCGAGCACCTCGCACGCCTGGTGACCGACGCCCCGCCGTCCGTGGCCGCCCTCGCGTCCGTCACGTGGAGCGAGTCCCGCATCCAGAGCTGGCGCATCGAGGAGGCCGGCCGCCACGGTGACGCCGGCGTCGACGCGACACCGACCCACACCGTCCACGCCGTGTTCGTCGTCCGCAACGACGAGGTGCTCGACACCCCGGACGGCCTCTGGCGCCGGTGGAACCACGCGCGGGTGTCCCTCCGCTTCGACCGCGCCGTGCTCGATCCGTCCGACACGGCGGCGCTCGACCTGCTGGCCGGTGACGTCCACGTCTCCCGCGGCGAGATCGCACACGTGGACGCCGACGTCTGGGAACTGCGCCTGCTCGTCTCCCCCACCGGCGAGCTCGCGATCCACTTCCGCGACGTCGTGATCGAGGTGCGGCCGGTCGCCGAAGAGGACTGGGCAGCGCTCGAGGCACGCCCTGCCCACGGCTGGCACGGCCCGGTCCCGGACGGCTGGGTCGAGTGGGCGACCCCGGCGGTGCGGGCTGCGGCGCACGGAGACGTCGGCGGCCTCTCGCTGGCGCTCGACGGCATCGGTCAGGACCCCGCTGGCATCGACGAGGTCGACCCGCGGTGGGGCTTCGCGCCGCTGCACGCGGCCGTCTGGTTCGACAACCGCGGCACGACCGAGGCACTGCTTGAACGCGGTGCCGACGTCCGGGTCGAGGACGCCGAGGGGCGCACCGCGATGGACATCGCTCACGAGCGCGGCTCAGGCCGGGCGGAGGAGATCCTCCTGGCCTGGTTCGACCGGCCGGCTCACGAGACGACCGAAGGCGACTAGGAACGGACGGGAGGCGGGGGGGCCCCGGGGCCCCCGCGCCTCCCGTCCGCTCTTCGGCTGGGTCTCAGACCGTGAGCGCGTTGGCGGCGGCGACCCGCCCGTACCACCGCGCCGAGTCCTTCGGCGTCCGGGCGAACGTCACCGGGTCCCACGACACGAGCCCGAACGTCGGACGGAAGCCCGACGCCCACTCGTAGTTGTCGAGCAACGACCAGTGCTGGTAGCCGAGGACCTCGATGCCGTCCTCGATGCAGGAGTGGATCCCCTCGAGGGCGCCCTGCGTGTAGGCCACCCGGCGGGAGTCGTCGGCGGTGGCGATGCCGTTCTCGGTGATCATGAGCGGCACGTGCCCGGAGAGCTCCCACGCGCTGCGGAGCCCGTCGGCCGAGGCCTCGGGGTAGAACTCCCACCCGGTCAGGGTCGTCTCGACGTCGTCGGCCACCGGGAGCGGGCCCGACGGTCCGATGAAGGTGCGGGTGTAGGCCTGCACGCCCAGGAAGTCGTCGCCGGCGGCGTTCTCGAGGTACCAGTCGTCGCGCGGGTACCCGTACTCGCGGAGCATCTCGTCGGCACCGGGCTCCCCGTTCGACCGGAACGCCTGCGTCGCGATGGTCCAGCCGGACTGCAGGCCGGACACCTGCGACAGGACCTCCCGCGAACGCTTGTGCGAGGCGAGCAGTGCGTCGGCGACCCCGAGGTCCGGGTTCGGCAGGCCGTAGGCGACCAGGTTCGCCGCGTCCTCACCGCCGGCGAGCATCGCCGCGATGTTCGGCTCGTTGATCGTGCAGACGTAGCGGACGCCGTCCTGCACGACGGGGAGCGCAGCCTCGGTGTAGCGGGCGAAGAGGTCGGCGGCGTCGGGGGCGCGCCAGAAGCCGTCGCGTTCGAACCAGCGCGGCACGGTGAAGTGCATGAGCGTGACGATCGGTTCGATGCCGAACTCGTGGCAGGTCTCGACCATGCGGCGGTAGTGGTCGATCTCGGCCCGGCTGACGAACCCGCGCTCGGGTTCGATCCGCGCCCACTCGATGCTGAACCGGTAGGAGTTCAGCCCGAGGTCGGCCGCGATGCGGATGTCCTCGCGGTACCGGTGGTAGCTGTCGGCGGCGTCGCCCGAGGGCTCGACGATGGTGGTGTCGGGCTCGTGCTCGTGCACCCACCAGTTGCTGTTGACGTTGTTGCCCTCGATCTGGTGCGCGGCGGTGGCGGCACCCCAGAGGAAGCCCTTCGGGAACTGCAGCGTGGTGATGATCGTGCCTTTCAGTGCTGTGACAGGAAGCGGTCGAAGGTGTGGAGCGTCGCCGACGGGTTCTCGACCTGCGGGCCGTGGTAGCTCTCGGGGATGACCTCGTAGGCGGCGCCGGTGTCCTCCGCCATCTGCCGCTGCCAGGGGATCGGCCAGGCGCCGTCCCACTCGCCGTGGGTCACGAGCACCGGGAGCCCGGTGGCGCGGAGTGCGGCGGAGGAGTCGGTGTGGTCCTCGAGGATGTGCCCGCCGGCGACGACGCTCGCGGGGTCGTGCGCGTCGAAGCGGTCACGGACGAACCGGGGGTCGTCGGGGAGTTCCTCGTCGGGCCGGTACGCCCAGAGCGGGTTGGTGGAGTCGAACAGCTGGCGGAGGTTGCCGCCGGTGTCGTGCAGGATCGTCAACTCGGCGACCTTGCGGTAGGGCCAGCCGTACGGTCCGGAGCAGAACTGCACCACGTCGCGGAAGGCGCTCGGGTCGGCGATGGCCGCCTCGCGGACGATCACGCCGCCGAGCGAGTGGCCGATGAGGTGCACGGGAGCGCCGTCGTCGAGCAGCCGTGCGACCCGGACGACGTCGGCGGCCTCTTCCGCCAGCGTGTAGCCGTCCGGCCCCGATGCGCGCGCCGAATCGGCCTGGCCGCGGCGGCTGATCGCCACCGCGGTCCAGCCGGCGTCCCGGAGGAGCGGCATGAACGTGCGCCAGTCCTCCTTCGAACCGGTGTAGCCGGGGACGACGAGGACGGTGCCCTTCGACGGCCCGGGAGGCACGACGCGGTAGGCGGTGAGCCGGCCGACGGGGAGGTCGATGCCGACGACGTCGACGCCCTCGGGGGTCGGCAGGTGGCCGAACGGCGGGACCGTCGGGAAGTCGCGGAGCGTGCTCATGCCAGCAGCGCCCGTCGTGGGTTCGGCACCGCGTCGAGCAGCGCCACCGTGTAGTCGTCCTGCGGGTGCTGCAGCACCTCGGCCGTGCGGCCCCGTTCGACCACGGCGCCGTCGTGCAGCACCATGATGTCGTCCGTGATGAGGCGCGCACTGAGCAGGTCGTGGGTGATGTAGAGGAGCGAGACGCCCCACTGCTCGCGGAGGTCCTCGAGCAGGGCGAGCACCCCGGCACGGAGCGTCACGTCGAGCATCGAGACCGGCTCGTCGGCGATGATCACCTGCGGGTCGGACGCGAGCGCCCGGGCGATGACCACGCGCTGGCGCTGGCCACCCGAGAGCTGGTGCGGGAGCTTCTGCGCGAACTGCTCCACCGGGGTCAGGCCCACGGTCTCGAGCAGTTCGAGCACCCGCTTCCGGGCATCGCGCCCGCGCAGGTTCGTGTAGTTCGCGACGGGGCGGGACAGCGTGTACTCGACCGTGTGCAGCGGGTTGAGCGCGGCGTACGGGTCCTGGAACACCATCTGCACCTCGGAGCGGAGGTCCTTCAGCCCCCGCCTCCCGAGCTTCGCCACGTCCGTGTCGCCGAACCGGACCGTGCCGGTCGTCGGCTTCTCGACGCCGGTCAGCATCTTCGCGATCGTCGACTTGCCCGAACCGGACTGGCCGACGAGGGCGAGCGACTGCCCGGGTTCGAGGGTGAACGACACGTCGCGTACCGCCTGCACCGGCTGCTCGCCGCGACGGGGTGCCGGGTAGGTCTTCACGAGGTGCTCGACCACGATCGGGTTGCGGGCGGCGCTGCGCTCGCGGGAGCCGACGGTGCTGAACGACGAGGTCGTCTCCTGCCGCTTCTCGCCTGAAGCAGCACGGACCGCCCGGTCCGGGAACCCCGGCAGCGACACGACCGACGCCCGTGGGTCGGCGTAGTGCGACAGCAGCATCTGCGTGTACTCGTCCTGCGGGTCGCGGAGGATCTCCTTCGAGCCGCTGTCCTCGACGATGCGGCCCTCGTGCATGACGAGCACGCGCTCGGTCGCCTCGAGGACGATGCCGAGGTCGTGGCTGATCAGGATGGCCGTGAAGCCCTCGGACTGCTGCAGCTCGATGATCGTGTCCATCACGGCGTGCTGCACGAGGACGTCGAGCGCGGTGGTCGGCTCGTCGAACACCATGAGCTGCGGCTCGAGCGAGAGCGCCAGGGCGATCGACACGCGCTGCCGCATGCCGCCGGACAGCTCTCCCGGGTACCGGGCCAGCATGGCGGTGGGGAGCTTCACCTTCTCGATGAGCTCCTTCATCCGGGCGTCCCAGCGATCACGCGACACGTGGCCGTGCGCCTTGAAGATGTCGATGAAGTGGTTGCGGATGGTCCGCACCGGGTTGAGCGCGTTCATGCCGGACTGCAGCACCATCGCGAACCCGCCCTGGCGCTGCTGCCGGAGGGCTTCCTCGTCGAGGTCGCGGATGTCGTGGCCGCCGAAGAAGATGTTGCCGCCGTTGGTCCGCGCCGGCGGCTTCTGCAGCCGGGTCAGCGCGTAGCCGAGGGTCGACTTGCCGGAACCCGACTCCCCGACCAGGCCGACGAACTCGCCCTTCCGCAGCTGGAAGGACACGTGGTCGACCGCCTGGACGGCCTCCTGGCCGGCCGATTCGTACACGACCGACAGGTCGCGGACGTCGAGCAGCACGTCCTGCGTGGCGCTCGTGGCGTCGGACGGGAAGCGCGTGGCGGCGCCGTCCCGCGCCTCCAGGCCGTCGATCGGTTCGGAACGCGAGCCGCTCATGCGGTGGCCTCCTTGCGCTTGCGACGCGCGCCTTCGCGCAGTCGCGGGTTGGACACGGCGTCGACGCCGAAGTTGATCAGGGTCAGGCTCATCGCGAGGAGCGCGATGCAGAGACCCGGGGCGAACAGCAGGATCCACTGACCGGTCAGCAGGGCGTTCGAGTTCTGCGCCCAGTAGAGGATCGTGCCCCAGCTCACGATGGACGAGTCGCCGAGTCCGAGGAACTCGAGGCCCGCCTCGGCGAGGATCGCGCTCGTGGCCGCGCCGAAGAACGAGCCGACGATGAGGCTCGTCATGTTCGGCAGGATCTCGCGGAACACGATGCGCGTCGCGCCGTCGCCGGAGAACTGGGCCGCGGTCACGAAGTCACGACCGCGGAGGGACTGCGTCTGGCTGCGCAGGACGCGCGCGCCCCAGGCCCAGCCGGTGACCACGATCACCGCGATGATGACCGCGATGCCGCCGTTCTGCAGGTACGCGGCGATGACGATCATGAGCGGCAGGCCGGGGATGACGAGGAAGAGGTTCACGATGAACCCGATGACCTCGGCGATCCAGCCGCGGACGTAGCCCCAGCTCAGGCCGATCGCGACGGCGACGAGCGTGGACAGCAGCCCCGCGACGGCACCGACGAGCACGGAGATCCGGGCGCCGTAGATGATCTGCGACAGGACGTCCTCGCCGGCGGCGGTCGTGCCCATCCAGTGCGCGCCGGTGGCGTCGGCGCTCCGGGCGAACCCGTTCTGGCTCGCGCCGTACGGGGCGAGGAGCGGGGCGAAGATCGCCACGATCACGAAGACGGCGAGGATGATGATGCCGATCCGGGCCTTGGTGTTGCTCCAGACGACGCCGAACTGGCGGGCGGCGGCTCGGAGTTTGCTCGGGGCGGTCGGTTCTTCTGCTTGCGTGCGAACTGCGATCGTGGTCATCGGCGCGTCCTCGGGTCCAGGACGCCGTAGAGGACGTCCACGATGAAGTTGGCGATGAGCACCGACACGGTGATCATCAGGAAGAGGGCCTGCATGAGCGGGTAGTCCTGCCCGATCACGGCGTTGAACAGCAGGTAGCCGATGCCCGGGTAGCCGAACACCTGCTCGACCAGGACCGAACCGCCGACCACACCACCGAGGGCCAGACCGAAGCCGGTCAGGTTCGGCAGGATCGCGTTGCGGGCCGCGTACCGGATCGCCACGGTGCGACCACGGAGGCCGTTCGCCTCGGCGAAGGTCACGTAGTCGTCACCGAGGGTGTTGATCATGGCGTTGCGCATGCCGATGATCCAGCCGCCGAGGCTCGTCACGAGGATCGTGATCGCCGGCAGGACCGCGTGCTGCAGGGCGTCCCCGAGGAACGCACCGTTCAGGCCCGGGGTCGTCGTCGCGGAGTAGGCGCCCGTGGTCGGGAACCAGTGCAGGACGTAGCCGAGGAAGAACAGCAGCAGGAGCGCCGTCCAGAAGTACGGGAACGTCGACATGAACGAGCCCGACAGGGTCGGCAGCGAGTCCAGCCAGGTGCCGCGCTTCCAGGCCGCGCCGACACCGATCAGGGTGCCGAGCACGAACGCGAGGATCGTCACGACGCCGACGAGGATCAGCGTGTACGGCAGGGCCTGGGCGACGAGGTCCCCGACGGGCTGCGGGTAGAACGTGTAGCTCGTGCCGAAGTCGAGGGTGATGACCTGGTGCAGGTAGCTGACGTACTGGTCCCAGAGGTTGCCGCTCGGGACGCCGAGCTGGGCCTCGATGGCCTTCTTGGTGGCGTCGGTCACCGGGCCGTTCTGGCTGAGCTTCGCGAGGGCGGCGTCGGTCGGGCTGCCGGGCATGAGTCGCGGGAGCACGAAGTTCAGCGTGACCGCGGCCCAGAGGGTCAGGACGAAGAGGACGAGTTTCTGGAGGATGTACTTCACTTCTGGTCCTCTTCGGCCTTGATGATCGCCCGGCCGGCTGCGCTGTCGCGGAGCCGCAGCTTCGAGAAGATGAGCAGCGGTGCCGAGTCGTAGTTCTGCGGCGCCATGTAGGGGTCCTCGGCGCTGGGCCAGCCGACGAACTTGCCGGTGTTGAACAGGCCCCAGAGTCCGCCGTAGTACATGCCGATCACGGGCAGGTCGTCGTACACGATCTCCTGCAGCTGGTTCAGGATCTCCTGCTGCTTCGCGGTGTCCGTCGTCGCCTTGTACTCGTCGAGGAGCTTCTGCGTGTCGGCGTTCTGGTACCGCTCGAAGTTGTTCACCGTCGACTTGCCGACCGGCTGGTAGAAGTCGCTGCTGAGCAAGGAGTTGAACGCCTGGTAGACGTCACCGTTGCCCATGCCGCCCATCGCCATGTCGAACTGTCCGTTGTTGATGTTCGACTGGTAACCGGCGGGCTGCGGCGCCTGGATCGACACCTTGATGCCGATGGCCGTGAGGTTGCGCTGCACGGTCTGCGCGGCGCGGAGCCAGTCCGAGTAGCCGTTCGCGGTCATGATCGTGATGGACAGCTGCTTGCCGTCCTTCATGATCTTGCCGTCCTGCTCGGTCCAGCCGGACTTCGCGAACGCCTGCTTCGCGGCGTCGACGTCCTGCGCGATCATGCCCTGGTCGGGGATGTCCGGGTTGAGGTACTTCTCCTGGTTCGGCAGGATCAGGCCGGTCTGGCCCGCCGCCGCCAGGTTGCCCTCGGACGCGGTCTCGGCGATGTCGTCGCGGTCCAGGGCGAGGGAGATGCCCTTCCGGACGTTGACGTCGTTGTACGGCGCCTTCGTCAGGTTCGGGATGAGGCCGATGACGCCGCCGGCCGGGAACCACCACGTGTTCGTCTTCGACGCCGCTCCCCAGGTGCCCTTCACGTCGGAGATGAAGGAGTACGCCCAGTCGTAGCCGCGCGTGACGGTGTCGAGCTGCGTGTTCGTCGCCGGGAGGATCAGGTGCTTGATGGCGATCTTGTCGGCCTGCCAGTACTTCGGGTTCTTGTCCATCGAGTACTGCTGGTCGGTGTAGTTGCCGAGCACGAACGGACCGGTCCCGACGGGGTTCGGGTCACGCCACGTCGTCGGGTCCTTCACGCCGCCGTAGTGCTTCTCACCGAGGATGTACGTCGCGCCGATGATGTTGAGGCTCGGCACGTCGT
Organism: Curtobacterium sp. USHLN213; assembly: GCF_037144815.1. Lineage (NCBI taxonomy): Bacteria > Bacillati > Actinomycetota > Actinomycetes > Micrococcales > Microbacteriaceae > Curtobacterium > Curtobacterium sp. USHLN213. The sequence continues at coordinate 86,357 of NZ_JBBCYQ010000009.1, forward strand.
CGCCCTTGAGGTGGAAGACGACGTGGCCGTCCGTGCTCTCGATGCTGTCGATGTGCTGCCAGGCGCCCTTGACGTCCATCGCCGGGAACTTCTTGAGCAGGTCGAACGTGAAGACGACGTCCTTCGCGCTGAACGGCGAGCCATCCGACCACTCGACGCCCTTGCGGATCGTCATGTCGATCGTGCGCGCGTCCGGCTGGTCCCAGCTGCTCGCGAGCCACGGGGTGCCCTTGCCGTCGAGGGGGTTGATCTCGATGAGCGGCTCGTACATCCACTTGCTCGCCGTGCGGGCGTTCGCGATGTACGGGTTGAAGTTGCGGTCGAACAGCGGGTTGCCGTGGTCCGCGTTGATGAGCATCGTGTCCTTGCCGATGCTCGGGTCCGGCTGGGACCGGACCTGGATGCTGCAGCCGGTGGCCGCGAGGGCCACGACCGCGATGCCGGCGATGGCCGCGATGAGGCGGCCTCTCCGTCCCCGGCGGGTGCCCGGGGTGCGCGCTGGGACGCGCTGTGGGGGAAGCGTCATTGCTCGGTCGACCTCCGTGTCGAGTCGGTACGGAGACAATGTATGCGCTTACATCGCGTCGCGCAACCGGGCGGGTTGTTTCGCGGGGCGGCACGTGTGCGCGCGGTCCGGACCGCAGTGTGCGAGGTTCCGACCAGCGTGCGGGGGCGCGAGCGCCCCACGGTGCGCGGAACCTCGCACACTGCGGCGACGCGGGAGCTCGCTGCGGCGACGCGGCGACGCGGCGCCGCGGGACCGCGCACACCGACGCAGGCGCAGCCGCCACCTACAGCGCCGGCGGGCAGCTCTCGCGCAGGAGCACCTCGACCGGCAGGCGCATCGCCCGCGGCGGCCCCTCGCGGCGCTCCAGCCGGTCCACGATCGCCCGCACCGCCGCACGCCCGAGCTCCCCCATCGGCTGGTGCACGGTGGTCAGCCGCGGCGACGAGAACCGACCCGCGTCGATGCCGTCGAAGCCCGTCACGACGAGGTCCTCCGGCACCCGCACACCACGCGCCCCCGCGGCGTCGAGCACCCCGAGCGCCGACTGGTCGTTCGAGCAGACGATCGCCCGCGGGACGGCGTCCCCGTCGAGCAGCTGTGCCGCGAGCTCCCGAGCCCGCGCACGCCCGAAGTCGCCGTGCACGACACGCACCGACGACGCCGGCACCCCGTGGTCCTCGAGCGCCTGGCGGAACCCCGCGGAGCGTTCGATGTCGTCCGGCGAGTCGATCGGCCCCGCCAGGTACACGAGCGACGACCGGATGCCGAGCCGCCCGATCACGTGCGCGCCGAGTGTCCGCATGCCCGCCGCGTTGTCCACGCTCACCGAGTCGAACCCGTGCGAGCGCCGGTCGTCGGCGAGCACCACGACCGGGATCCGTCGGGCGACGTGTTCGAGCAGGTCGTCCGGCACCGTCTGGGCGAGCACTGCGAGACCGTCGACCCGGCCGGCGACGTCGTTCACGATGACGTCCCGCGAGGACCCCCGCCCCGCCGCCACCATCAGCGCCAGACCACGCTGCCAGGCCTCGGTCTCGGCACCGCGCAGGACCTCGTCGAAGTACAGGTTGGACGAGAACGGCTGCGTCACGTGCCGCCGGTCGTCGACGACCCGCACGCCGCCGTCCGTGACGAGGTCGGGGCGTTCGTCCGGCACGACGTCGAACCCGGGCAGCAGCAGTCCGACCACGCCGGTGCGCTTGCCCGCGAGGGCCCGTGCGTTCCCGGAGGGGACGTACCCGAGCGTCCGGATCGCCGCCTGGACCCGGTCGCGCGTGCCCTCGCGGACGGCGTCCGGCGTGCGGAGCACGCGGGAGACGGTGGCGATGGAGACGCCCGCCGCGGAGGCCACGTCGTAGACCGTGGGAGGTGCGGTGCGCTGCTCGGCCAAGCCCGTCCCTCCTGTCCGACGTCCGCTGGTGTCGTGCCGCGAGCCGCGCGGCCGGACCATCCTAGGCATGGTGCCGGCCGGGACTTTCCCACATGTGACGGAAACCCCTTGCGCGATCCGGACAGCGCGCGCGACACTGTCACGACCTCAGCACGTCCCGTGAGGAAGCGCACCAACGACGGTGCCCACACACACAGGAGAAGACACGATGTCCCAATCGACACGGTCCGGCAGCAAGAGCGCGATCCGGCTCACCACCGACGAGGCCGAGGTGCGCGACGCACTGCTCGACCACTCCGACGGCGGCAACGCCTGGATCTTCGACCAGATCGACGCGGCCGAGGACGCGGCGACGAAACCGTAGCGGCCTTCCCGGAGGCGCGGTGCGGGTCCGCCCCGCACCGCGCCCTCTGCAGGTGGGCGCGTCCACGGCACGGCCGTCGCGTCAGCGCTCGGTGCTGCCCACGATCGCCATGCCGGCGCCACGCAGACGCCGGCGCTCCTGCGCGATCCACGCCAGCAGCCGGTCGTTCGTGCCGGCGACGTGCGCCGCGAGCAGCTCGGCCGCGCGGTCCGCATCCCCGGAGCGCACGGCGTCGATGATGGCGCTGTGCTCCTCCCACGCGGCGTCGCGGGCCTCGGGCGTGCGCACCTCGATCCAGCGCGTGCGCTCCAGACGGGTGAGTGCGTCGGCGATGGCGTCGGTGATGAACCGGTTGCCGCCGAGCGCGGCGAGGTCGAGGTGGAACGTCGAGCCCATCCGGATGCCGGCCTGCTGGTCGGGCGTCGGCCGGAGGGAGTCGAGGTGGCCGCGGACCTCGGCGAGCTGCTCCTCGGACGCGCGTGCCACCGCGAGCCGGGCGGCGGCGGGTTCGAGGACGCCGCGGAGTTCCGCGAGCGAGGCGATCTCGTCGAGGTCGATCGGGGTGACCGTCCACGAGCGGCCCTCGTGCAGGATGAGCCCTTCGCGCTCCAGCCGCGACAGGGCTGCGCGCACGGGGGTCCGTGAGGCGTGGAACCGCGCCTCGAGCCCCCGCTCGGAGATGCGCTCCCCCGGGGCGATCTCGAGCGTGAGGATCGCGGCTCGGAGGTTGTCGTAGAGCTGGCTCGTCTGCGACACGGGCGCTGCATCGGTCGTCTCGGTCACGGCGATCCAGCCTAGCGGCGATCCGGACCGGATGGTATACCGTAATGGTATACCAATCCGTTCCACACTGAAACGATCTCGTGACCGCCACCTCCCGCGCCTGGACGATGCTCGGCCTCGGCGTCGCCGCCCAGGCAGCCGGCACCCTCGTGGTGTCCGCCCCCTCGCTGCTCATCCCGTACCTGCACGCCCACGGCACGACGCTCACCCTCGCCGGGCTCTTGGCCGCCGCACCGACGTTCGGCATGGTCCTGACGCTCATCGCCTGGGGTGCCATCACCGACCGCGTCGGCGAGCGCGTCGTCATCGCGGGCGGGCTCGTGCTCACGACCCTCGCGGTCGTCGGGGCCTGGCTGGCAGCGGGCGACCCGGTGCTGCTCGGCCTGGCGTTCCTCGCCGCCGGCATGACGAGCGCCTCGACGAACGCCGCGAGCGGTCGGGTCGTGGTGGGGTGGTTCCCGAAGGAGCGGCGCGGCCTCGCGATGGGCATCCGGCAGATGTCGCAGCCGCTCGGGGTGACGCTCGCGGCCGTCACGGTCCCGCAGCTCGCCGAGGCGGACGGCATCCGCGCGGCCCTCGTCCTGCCAGTCGTCCTGTGCGCCGTACTCGCCGTGCTGTGCGCGATCGGCATCGCGAACCCGCCCCGCCCCGCGCGTGCGGACGCCCCGGTGGAGCACGTCGCGAACCCGTACCGGGCGAACGGGTTCCTGTGGCGGATCCACGCGGTGTCGGTCCTGCTCGTCGTGCCGCAGTTCACGCTGTCCACGTACGGCCTGGTGTGGCTCGTCGGCATCGGCTGGTCGACCCCGGCCGCGGGACTGCTCGTCGGGGCGTCGCAGTTCGTCGGCGCCGTCGGGAGGATCCTCGTCGGCGCCTGGAGCGACCGCGCCGCCTCGCGCGTCGGCCCGCTGCGGATCGTCGCGGTGAGCGCCGCCGTGGTGATGGGGCTGCTGGCGGTGGTGGACGCCACGCACCTCGCCGCCGCCGCGGTGTTCCTCGTCGTCGCGACGAGCGTCACCGTCGCGGACAACGGGCTCGCGTACACGTCGGTGGCCGAGGCCGCGGGGCCGTTCTGGTCCGGGCGGGCGCTCGGGGCGCAGAACACCGGGCAGTTCATCGCGGCGAGCGCCGTGGGTCCCGGGGTCGGCGCGCTCGTCGGGGCGCTCGGGTTCGCGGCGTCGTTCTCGATCGTGGGGGTGTTGCCGCTGCTGGCGCTGCCGCTGGTGCCCCGGCGCGATCGTTCCCACGACTGACCGCGGGACGGACGGGGGGGGGGGGGGGGGGCCCCCCCCCGGCCCGGGGGCGGGGGGGGGGGGGGGGGCCCCCCCCCCCCCCCCGCCCCCCGTCCGTCAGGTGCTCACCGCATCAGGCGGGCACGGCCGGCCCCACCGGCCACCGCAGCAACGCCGCCGCCGCGACCCCGCCCGGCAGCGACGCCGCGTTGACGAGCACGAGCTCCGCGTCCGTCAGCACCGCCGCACGCACGAGCGCGCACACCGCCGGCACCGCTCCGATGACGGGCGTCCCGGCAGCCTGTTCCGGCGCCGTCGCCACCCACGGGGCACCGGCGAGCGCGAGGAGCGTCCGCTCCCCGACCGCCACGGCGTCGAGCGCGACGACCGATCCCTGCGCCTGCTGCAGCACCCCGACGACTGCTCCGAGCCCGGTCACCGCGAGGTTGTCGCCCCGACCGACGTGGGTGCGGAGCAGGTCCTCGAGGTCGTGGCGGCGGGTGGCGACGACCCGGGCGAGCGCGGTCTCGACGTGCTCGACGAACGCCTGCTTCGACGAGGCGTCGGCGCGGGGGTCGCCCGGGAAGACGGAGGTCAGCGCACGGGTCTCCGACGACAGCGCCTTCACGAGGAGCTCCCGCGCGGTGACGTCCCCGGCGACCACGACCAGTCCGGGTCGGAGTGTCCGGACGGCCTCGTCCACGGCGGCGGCGGTCTCCGACGAGTTCTGCTTCCAGATCTCCTCGGTGTGCTGCTGCCAGTGCGGCTGCTTCCACCCGGTCCCGGCCTTGGCGTAGTGCAGGGTGTCGTTGCGCCCCTGGACCTGCTGCTCACCGCCGGTCGCGTCGAGCGGCGCGTGGCCGAGTCGGTAGGCACGGAAGGCTCCGCCCTCCTTGCCGGCGTGCACCACCAGGAACGGCAGGTCGACGGGCCGGTGGGCGACGAGCGGCACGAGGTCGGGGACGGCACCGACGCCGACCGACTCCGCGCCGTGCAGGTGCCCGGGCAGGACCTCGCTCAGCACGAGCGCACCGTCGTGGACCAGCACGTACCGAGTGACGGGCGAGGGGACGCCGGGTTCCTGCTCGAACTCGCCGGCGACGAGGTCGACCACGTCGTCGGTCGCACCCTGCGCACGGAGGGCCTCCTCGACCGCACGCAGCTTCAGTGCCGCCTGCCGTCGGGGGTCCTCCACGTTGCCGGAGACGTCGGCGTACGCCCAGGCCCAGGTCCCACCGCCCTCCAGCCGCTGTCCCAGGATCCCGTGCAGTTCGCTCGTCGCGTTGGTCGACGTCATGGCAGCTCCTCTCGGACGGATGCCGGGGCTGTCACGGACCCCGACGTTTCGTGTTGGCCCACACTCCACCCCGGCGGGGCACGGTGTTCCACGTCCGGAGGGAACGTCCAGAGTCTTCGTGAAAGTACAGCTGCGCTCGGTTTTGTGGTTGGGTTGGAGGCATCCCGCTCGACGACGAACCGGAGTCCCGGCAATGACGCCTCCACCGAACCGACGGCCCATCTCCCGACGACAACTGCTGGGCTTCGGCCTCGGCGCGGCCGCGACCGGACTGCTCGCCGGCTGCGCGGTGCCGGGCTCGACCAACGTGAACAAGGCGGCGCTGATCCCCGCCGCCGCGAGCGGGCAGAAGGTCGAACTGACCTACTGGGCCTGGCTGAAGGACCTGCAGAAGGTCTGCGACGTCTGGAACAAGACCCACCCGGACATCCAGGTGACCGCGAACTGGATCCCGGGCGGCAACAGCGGCGGGTACCAGAAGATGTACTCCGCGCTCGCGGCCGGTGGCGGCCCGGACATCGGGCAGGTCGAGCTCCGGCAGATCCCCGAGTTCATGCTCGCCAACGGCCTGGTCGACCTCGCCCGCTACGGCGCGAAGGACTACGAGTCGAAGTACGACGACGCCGCCTGGGCGCAGGTCTCGTTCGTGGACGGCATCTACGGCATCCCCCAGGACACCGGCCCCATGGGCTTCTACTACCAGACGGCGCTCCTGGAGCAGGCCGGCGGCGAACCCCCGACGACGTGGGACGAGTGGCGCGACCTCGCCGAGAAGGTCCGGAAGACCGGCGCGCAGAACTACCTCGAGGTCTTCCCGGTCTCGGACGCCTCCCCCTTCGCCGCGTACGCGCAGCAGGCCGGCGCCCGGTGGTTCAAGGTCGACGGCGACGAGTGGGTCGTCGACATGACCGACGAGAAGACCCTCATGGTCGCCGAGTTCTTCGACGGCGTGATCGACGACAAGCTCGTCGACACGAGCGCCGGCGCCTACTCCCCCGGCTGGTACGCCTCGGCCGCGAGCGGCAAGATCGCGGCCGTCACGAGCGCGAGCTGGGGCGACGCCCTCATCGAGTCCGTCCAGGGCGGCGAGGGCAAGTGGAAGGTCGCACCCATGCAGAAGTGGGGCGACACCGGGTTCGGGTCGAGCGCGATCGGCGGTTCGACGGCCGCGGTGCTCGCCAACGCGAAGCACCCGAAGGAAGCGCTCGAGTTCATCACGTGGATGACCACCTCCAAGGAGGGCATCGACGCGATGATCAAGTACTGCGGCATCGGGTGGTCGCCCGCGAAGGACTACATCGGGGCGCAGCGCGAGCAGCCGAGCAAGTGGTTCTCCGGGCAGAACTACAACGAGGACGTCTTCGTCCCCGCCGCCCAGGAGCAGAACGTCGAGTGGTCCTGGTCGCCCGTGACGCAGTCGGCGTTCACGAGTCTGCAGAACCAGTTCCGCCGCAAGCTCACGAGTGGGCTGAAGCTCACCGACGCGGTGGAGCTCGCCCAGAAGGAGATCGTCCAGTCCTTCAAGGACAAGGGCCTCAGCGTGAGGACGGCACGATGACCACGACGCAGCCGAAGAACGGCTTCCGCACGAGCACGAAGGCCACGGTCGCCCAGAAGCGCGCCCCGTGGATCCTGCTCGCACCCTTCCTCGCCCTGTTCGTGCTGACGTTCATCATCCCGATCATCAGCGCGCTGTTCCAGTCGTTCACGACCGTCGACCGCGAGGGGCTGTTCGGCGAGGACGGCGTCGTCGGCAGGTTCGCCGGGTTCGACAACTACGCGATCGCCCTGCAGGACGCCGGCTTCGTCGCCTCGATCGGCCGCATGCTGCTGTTCGGCATCGTGCAGGTCCCGGTGATGATCATCGCCTGCACGATCCTCGCGCTGCTGCTCGAGTCGGCGAGCGCCCGCTGGCCGGGCTTCTTCCGTGCGATCTACTTCATGCCGTACGGCGTCCCCGGCGTCATCGCGACGATCCTGTGGTCCTTCCTGTACGTGCCGGGCCTGTCGCCGATCGTGTCGCTGCTGCAGGGGATCGGGCTCCAGCCGGACTTCCTCGGTGCGAACAGCGTGCTCTGGTCGATCGCGAACATCGTCACGTGGACGTACACCGGCTACAACATGCTCATCATCGTGGCGCAGCTGAAGTCCATCCCCGGCGAGGTCTACGAGGCCGCCAAGGTGGACGGCGCGAACGCGTTCCAGGTCGCGTGGCGGATCCAGATCCCCCTCATCGCGCCGGCACTCGTGCTCACGACGGTGTTCTCGATCATCGGCACGCTGCAGCTCTTCGCGGAGCCGCAGATCCTGTCCACGGTCGCCCCTGCGATCGACACCGAGTACACGCCGAACTACGCCGCCTACACGAACGCGTTCGCGTTCAACGAGTACGGCGTCGCGAGTGCGCAGGCGGTCATCATCGCGCTGGCCGCGTTCATCCTGTCGTTCGCGTTCCTCGCGTTGACGAACCGTCCGCCGAAGGACGAGCGGGATCGCCGCAAGCGGGCGAAGCGGGACGGCCAGGAGGCGCGGGCCGCGCTCCAGACGCGCGTCGCGTCGGCCGGGACGGTCACCACCCAGGCCGCACCGCACCTCCAGGGCCGCTCCGGTCCGGACCACGGCACCACCGTCACGAAGGGGGCGGACGAATGAGCAGCGAAGCCATCGAAGCGCCGGCCACCGCGAAGACCGCGGTCCCGGTGGACACCACGTCGATCTCGGCGCACCAGCGCCGCAAGCTCGACCGCTCCGGCAAGTCGCAGATCGTCGTGACGGGCATCCTCGTCATCGTCGCGATCTACTTCCTCGTCCCGCTGTACTGGGTGATCATCGCCGCGACGAAGACCACCGGCGCGCTGTTCGCCACGAACGGGTTCTGGTTCGGCGGCGACTTCGCGCTGTTCAGCAACCTCCAGCAGGTGTTCACGTACGACGGCGGCATCTTCGTCCGCTGGATCGCGAACAGCATCCTGTACTCGGGCGTCGGCGCCGTCCTCGCGACGTACTTCGCCGCGGCGGGTGGCTACGCGCTCGCGAAGTACGAGTTCCGGGGTCGGCAGCTCGTGTTCGGCACGATCCTCGGCGGCGTGCTCGTGCCGGGGACGGCGACGGCGCTGCCGCTGTTCCTGCTGTTCTCGACGCTGGGCCTGACCGACACGTACTGGAGCGTGCTCATCCCGAGCCTCGTCTCGCCGTTCGGCCTGTTCCTCTGCCGGGTGTACGCCGCGGCGTCGGTGGACACGGCGCTCCTCGAGCAGGCACGCATCGACGGGGCCGGCGAGCTCCGGATCTTCCACACGATCGTGCTCCGGCAGATGACGCCGGCACTCGTCACCGTGTTCCTGTTCCAGGTCGTCGGCATCTGGAACAACTTCTTCCTGCCGCTCATCATGCTGGCCGACCAGAAGCTGTACCCGATCACACTGGGACTCAACAACTGGCGCTCGCAGGTGGACCGGCTGCCGGAGTTCTACCAGCTCACCACCGGCGGGGTGCTCGTCTCGGTCATCCCGCTCGTCATCGCCATCATCGTCCTGCAGCGCTTCTGGCGCGGGGGCCTCACGGAAGGATCGGTCAAGGGTTGACCATCGCCGCACTCTCCTCCACCGCCCCCGGTTCGGACACCCGGCTGGCCCCACGGGCCTGGCTGCACACGGACGCTCCCGCCCTGTCGTTGGACGGGGAATGGGACTTCCGGTGGTCGCCCGTCGCGGACGTCCCGGAACCGGGGCCGGAGGACGAGTGGGGCACGATCCCGGTGCCGGCGCACTGGGTGCTGCACGGGCACGGCGCGCCGAGCTACACGAACCTGCAGTACCCGTTCCCGATCGACCCGCCGCACCCGCCGGAGGAGAACCCGACCGGCGACTACCGCCGCACCTTCGACGTCCCGACGTCCTTCGACGCCGCGGCCCGGGTGCTGCTCCGGTTCGACGGTGTGGAGTCGCACTTCCGGGTGTGGGTGAACGGCGTCCTCATCGGATGGTCGACCGGGTCGCGGCTCGCGACGGAGTTCGACGTCACGTCCGTGCTGCGACAGGGGTCGAACGAGGTCCGCGTCCGGGTGCACCAGTGGTCGGCGGCCTCGTACCTCGAGGACCAGGACCAGTGGTGGCTGCCCGGGATCTTCCGCGACGTCACGCTGCTGGCGCGGCCGACCGCCCCGATCGACGACGTGTTCGTCCGCGCCGGGTGGACCTCGACGCTCGGATCCGCCGCGACCGCGGGCACGGCAGCGTCCGGCCGACCGTCGACCGGCACGGGGACGATCTCGTTCCCGACCGTCGATGCTGCGTTCCCGGTGCGCTTCACGGTGCCCGCGCTCGGCGTCGACGTCTCGTGGGCGTCCGCCGACGAGGTCGGACCGATCACCGTCGAGGGGGTCGAGCCGTGGAGCGCCGAGCTCCCGACGCTGTACGACGCGACGCTGTCCACCGGGACCGCAGCCGGTGGGAGCGCCGGCGGTGAGAGCGTGTCGCTGCGGCTCGGCTTCCGCACCGTGTCGATCGAGGGCGATCGGTTCCTGGTGAACGGCGAGCGCGTGGTGTTCCACGGCGTGAACCGGCACGAGACCCACCCCGTGCGCGGTCGGGTGTTCGACGAGGAGCACGCACGCGCGGACATGGCGCTCATGAAGCGGAACAACGTCAACGCCATCCGGACGTCGCACTACCCGCCCCACCCCCGCGTGCTCGACCTCGCCGACGAGCTGGGCTTCTGGGTGATCCTGGAGTGCGACCTCGAGACGCACGGGTTCATCTTCACCGGCTGGGTCGGCAACCCGTCGGACGACCCGGCCTGGCGCGACGCGTACCTCGACCGCATCGCGCGGACCGTCGAGCGCGACAAGAACCACGCGTCGATCGTGATGTGGTCGCTCGGCAACGAGTCCGGGACCGGCCGCAACCTCGCCGCGATGTCGCAGTGGGTGCACGACCGCGACGACGAACGTCCGGTCCACTACGAGGGCGACTACACCGGCGCCTACACCGACGTGTACTCCCGCATGTACCCGTCGCTGCAGGAGACCGAGTCGATCGGCGGCGGTCCGGAAACGCCCCTGCTCGGCTGCGGCCCGGCCGAGGCGGCTCGCCAGCGATCGAAGCCGTTCATCCACTGCGAGTACGTGCACGCGATGGGCAACGGACCCGGCCAGATCGCCGAGTACGAGGCCCTCGTGGACAAGTACCCGCGGCTGCACGGCGGGTTCGTGTGGGAGTGGCGGGACCACGGGCTGCTCGCGCACACCCCCGACGGACGGCCCTACCACGCGTACGGCGGCGACTTCCACGAGGTCGTCCACGACGGCAACTTCGTGATGGACGGCCTGGTGCTGCCCGACGACACCCCGACGCCGGGGCTGGCGGAGTTCGCGGCCGTCGTGGCGCCGATCCGGATGTCCGCGTCGGACACCACCGTGCTCATCGAGAACCGGTACCACTCGGCCTCGACCGCGGGACTGCGGTTCCACTGGACGCTGTCCCGGAACGGTGTGGTGGAGCACGAGGGCCGGTTCACGCCCGGTGTCATCGCGGCGCGGTCCTCCGCCACGGTGCCGGTGCCGAACGAGGTACTCGAGGCCGCGACCGCGGCGCTCGCCCCCGGTGACGAGCTGTGGTTCGACGTCACGGCGGAACTGGCGGGGCCGACCTCGTGGGCGGACACCGGCCACGTCCTGGCACGCACCCAGACGCTCGTCGCATCGCGCGAGGCGGACGTGCCACGGGCCTCCGGTCAGGGGTGGGACGGCGACCGACTCGGGGACGGGACGTTCTCGGCCCGCGGGGACCTGGTGTCCTGGAAGGGGCACGAGGTGGCCGGGCCGCGGCTCGAACTGTGGCGCGCACCGACCGACAACGACAGTCTGGCCTCACAGGGCGGGTACGAGACGGCCGACCCGGTGCTGACGCACGGCGTGGGCGACCCGGACGCTCCCCCGTCGGCCAAACGCTGGCGGGAACGTGGTTTGGACCGGCTCACGCACCGGCTCGTGTCGGTGTCGCGGACGGACTCCGGGCTCGAGCAGCGGGTCCGCGTCGCGGCGGCGAACAGCGGGTGGGGCGTCGACGTCACGCACCGCTGGACCCTGACCGACGCCGGGCTGCTGCTGCAGACCGACGCGGTGCCGTTCGGCGCGTGGGACGTCACGTGGCCACGGATCGGGGTTCGGTTCGACCTGCCAGCGTCCCTGGCCGACTCGGACGCGTCGTGGTTCGGCACGGGGCCGCTCGAGTCGTACGCGGACTCGTCGCACGCCGCCCGCGTCGGACGCTTCTCGGCACCGGTGCGGTCGCTCGGCGTCGAGTACTCGATGCCGCAGGAGACCGGGCACCGGCCGTCGCTGCGCGAGCTGTCGGTCGGGCCGTTCACCGTGTCGACCGTCGGCTCGCACCGTGCAGGGTTCACCCTGTCGCCGTGGACCGCGCAGCAGATCGGTCGCGCGATGCACCCCTACGAGCTGCCTGTTTCGGAGCACCTGTACCTGTACCTCGACGCCGCGCAGCACGGCCTGGGGTCGCGGGCGTGCGGCCTCGACGTGCTGCCGGAGCACCAGCTCTGGCCGCAGGCGTTCTCGTGGAGCGTCGTGCTCGGCTGAGCGCAGCCCGGAAGTCGTATATCTGATACATATTCCTTGCGCCCGTGTCGGGCGTCCGGAAGGGTCTTCTCCACCAGCAGAGAGGACCCCATGCACAGCACTCCCAGGCGCGCCGTCGCGAGCGCCGCCCTGACCGCCCTCGTGGTGGTCGGCGGCGGCCTCGCGACCGCGGTCGCCACGACGTCCCCCGCGCACGCGGTCGCGCCGTTCCCGGTCACCGACCCCTTCGTCGGACTGCCGGTCGGCACGACGATGCCCGCCGGCTGGACCCGGATCGCGACGGACGACGGACAGGCAGCGATCGTCGACCACAGTGCCACCGGACGGTGGCTACGGCTGACCGACGACACGAAGCGGGTGAGTTCCGCCGTGTACAACGAGTCGCCCTACGACTCGAGCCACGGCCTCACGGTCGAGTTCGACCAGCGGATGTGGAGCACGACGGACACCGGGTACGCCGACGGGATCGGGTTCTTCCTGCAGGACGCCGCCGTCCCGCTCGACGCGATCGGTCCGGTCGGCGCTGGCCTCGGCTACCACGACGGCACCCGCCCCTGCGAGGAAGGCCTCGACGGCGGGGTCGTCGGGATCGGGTTCGACCGGTTCGGCAACTTCGCGCGTCCCGACGTCGTCCCGAACGCGATCACCGTCCGGGGTCCGGAGCGCGAGTGCTACCCGGTCCTCGCGACCACCGGGGACCTCGGCGACGGGTTCCTCGAAGACCGCGAGACCACGGCCGAGGCGGCCACGCACCGCCACGTGCAGATCGATCTGCTGCCGACCGACGCCGGCGGGATCCGGGTGCTCGTCGCGATGTCCGAGCCGACCGCCCCCGGCGCCGACGCGGGCGAGCTGCGCGAGGTCGTCAGCGCCGACCTGCCCGCCACGGCGCTGCCGGAACAGGTGCGGTTCGGCTTCAGCGCATCGACCGGTGGCCGGACGCAGTTCCACGAGATCCGGAACCTGCGGGCGACGCAGCCGACCGACGTCGTCACGACCGCCCACACGCTGACCAACGCGCCGGTCACCCCCGGCGAGGACGTCACGTTCGAGCTGCGGTCGGTGAACGACGGGCCGGCGACGATCGGCGGAGCGGTCGACGCCGTCGCGCGCACGGTGGCGGTGACCGAGGGACTGCCGCTGACGGACGTGCGGTGGACGTGCCGTGCAGAGGCCGGGGCGACGTGCGGCGCCGCTGCGGGACAGGGTGCGGTCGCCGCCGACTGGTCGGGCCCGCCCGGTGGTGCGGTCACGATCGCGGTGCGGGGGACGGTGCCGGTGACGACCCGCTCCGGCCTCCACACGATGCCCGTCGAGAGCGTCACGGACTTCACGACCGACCGCCTCGACGCAGCCCGCCCCGCGATCGCGCTCGACGGTTCGGTGACCGACGTCGACCTGTCGAACAACGCCGACCGGACCGCGTTCGAGGTCGTCCTGCCCGAGGCCGTCGCGGTCGACGACGAGGGCACGACGAAGCAGGGCGAGCCGGTGACGATCGACGTCCTCGGGAACGACCCGCTCGACGGGAGCTCGGCGGACCCGGACTCCCTGCGCTTGAGCGGCGACGGGATCGAGGGGGCGGAGCTCTCGGCGGACGGCAAGCGGCTCCGGGTCCCCGGCGAGGGCGTCTGGACGGTCGAGGGCGTGCAGGTGACGTTCACCCCGGAGCCGTCGTTCTCCGGACCGGCGACCGCAGTGCGGTACCAGGTGACGACGCACGCGGGGCAGACCGTGGTGGCGGTCGTCCGGGTCGTCGTGGAGCCCGTCGAGTCGGTGGTCGTACCGCCGACGCCGGGCCCGGGCTCGGGCTCGGGCTCGGGCTCGGGCGGCGGCGCGGGATCGGGGGCCGGCTCGGGCGCGGGGGCCGGCTCGGGCGCGGGGCCGGGCGCTGCCTCAGGCGCTGGTGACCGCGGGGCGTCCGACGCCGTGGCCGAGCGGGCGAGCGCGCGGGGGGTGCTGGCGTACACGGGCGTGTCCGGGCCGGCCGTCTTCGTCGCCGGGGCCGTGGCGGCGCTGCTGCTCGCCGCGGGTGCGTGGGTGCTGCTCGCGCGGCGGCGCGCCGCGGCCGCGGCCGCGCGCTAGCCGCCGCGGCTCGCACAACGGAAGTCACCTCGAACCAGGCGGAAGCGCGGTTCGAGGTGACTTTCGTCGTGCGCCAGCCGGGCGCGAGCCAGCCCGCTGCGCAGGCGGAGGGAGGTTCCGCGGGGTTCGTGACCGTTCTGGTTCGCGATTCCCGGGTTTCACGAACCAGAACGGTCAGCGAGCCCGAAAGATGCGCGCGCACCGGCGGAGACGAGCGACGAACCGCCTGCGCCTGCGCTCGCGCGCTACGCGCTCAGCGCCGGGATCGCCGCCGGGTCGGACGCATCGAGGAACTCCGTCAGCCGCTCGGGCTCGCCCGGCTCCTCGATCGCCGAAGCCGCCCGCCGCAACGCGAACAGCGCCCGCAGCACGCCCCGGTTCGGCTCGTGCGACCACGGCACCGGCCCGGCGCCGCGCCAGCCCGCCTTCCGCAGCGCATCGAGCCCACGGTGGTACCCCACCCGCGCGTAGGCGTAGGACTCGAGGGTCGCCCCACGCTCCCACGCCTCGTCGGCGAGCAGTGCCCACGCCAGGCTCGACGCTGGGTGCGACACCACGACGCTCGCGACGGGGGCGTCGGCGGCGAGGGCGGCGGTCACCTCCGGCTCGGCGGGCAGGAGCGTCTCGGGATTCGCGGTCGGGTTCGGCAGCAGGTTCTCCGGCATGCCCCCAGCCTGTCACGGCTCGTGGGCCTTGCGCGGCCGGAGACTCCCGGCGTACCGTGGCCTGGTCCTCGTCGTCATCGCGAGGCCACCGGTGCGGGACGACCGACCGGCGGTGCGGATGGCGGTCACGCAGGGCTCCCCGACGGAAGTGGACGAATTGCTGTCGATCACCGGATCTGCTCAGCCCTCGCGCTGACACCGTGATCGTCGCGCCCCGTCGGGCGCTCCGCCCTCCCGTGGCGGGTCCGGTGTCGTGCGCCCAGCATCGACCACCGGGGAGGCACCCGTATGCCCATCAGTCCGTCCGTCGTCCTGAACGACCTCAGTTTCGCGTGGCCCGACGGCACCGCCGCGCTCAGCCACCTCACCACCGCCTTCGGCCGTGGCCGGACCGGCCTGGTCGGGAGGAACGGTGCCGGCAAGTCGACCCTCGTCCGGCTGGTCACGGGTCGGCTCCACCCCACGTCGGGCACCATCACGACGTCCGGCCCCGTCGACCACCTGCCGCAACGCCTGCAACCGCAGAACGACGACGCGGTCGCCGACCTCCTCCGCATCCGTCCGACCCTGACGGCCCTCCGCGCGATCCTCGGCGGCGACGCCGCTCCGGAGCACTTCGACGCCGTGGGCGACGACTGGGACCTCGAGGAACGTGCGGCCGCGGCGCTCGACGGCATCGGCCTCGGCATCGGCGGCGACCTCGAGCGTCCGGTGAGCACCCTGTCCGGAGGTCAGGCCGTCCTCGTGGCGGTCGCCGGCATCCGGCTGCGGGGGCTCCCGATCGCGTTCCTCGACGAGCCGACGAACAACCTCGACCGTCGTGCGCGGAGCATGTTGCTCGACATGGTCGACGACTGGCCGGGCACCCTCGTCGTCGTCAGCCACGATCGCGAGCTCCTGGAACACGTCGACGAGGTCGCCGAGCTCCGCGCGGGCGGCATGACCGTGTTCGGCGGGACCTTCAGCGCGTTCGAGGAGCACCTCGCGGTGCAGCAGGCCGCCGTCGAACGCGAGGTCCGGGTCGCCGAGCAGCGACACCGCACCGAGAAGCGGCAGCGCATCGAGGCCGAGACGAAGATCGCCCGTCGGGCCCGGTCCGGGGTGAAGGCCGCCGAGGGGATGCCGAAGATCTTCGCGAACGAGATGCGGAAGCGCGGCGAACAGACCGCCGGGCGGCTCCGCACCGGGTACGCCGAGGACGAGGCCGCCGCACTCGCCACCAAGCGCGAGGCAGAGGGGCGGCTGCGCGCGGACGAGTCCATCCACGTGACGCTCCCCGACCCGGACGTGCCGGCGTCGCGGCAGATCGCGACGATCACGCTGCGCGGGCGGGCGACGATCGTGCAGGGTCCGGAGCGCATCGCGGTCGCCGGGGACAACGGCGTCGGCAAGACGACGCTGCTCGAGCAGCTCGTCGGGGTGCCCGGCGCGCGGGCGCACCCGTTGCCCGACACGACTGCGGTCCCGCACGTCGACCGCATCGGCTACCTGCCGCAGCGGAAGGACTCACTCGACGACGCGCTGTCGGTGCTGGAGAACGTCCGGCGGGATGCCCCGCACGTCCCGCCGGCGGAGGTGCGGAACCGGCTGGCGAAGTTCCTGGTGCGCGGGGACACCGTCGACCGCCCGGCCGGCGCGCTCTCGGGCGGGGAGCGGTTCCGGGTGGCGCTGGCGAGCCTCGTGCTCGCGGATCCCCCGCCGCAGCTGCTGGTGCTCGACGAGCCGACGAACGACCTCGACCTGACGAGTGTCGACCAGCTCGTGGACGCGCTCCGGGCGTACCGGGGAGCCCTCGTCGTGGTCAGTCACGACGAGACGTTCCTCGACCGCCTCGACCTCACCACGCGCATCGAGCTCCGCTGACCCGCCCCCGTCGCAGCGGGTCAGCGCCGCCGCGTCGGCCGGATCGCCAGCGACTCGATCGTGCCCCGCTCCGGCAGGTCGACGACGGTCCGGACGGCGTCGGCCACGTCCGAGGGCGCGAGGTAGTAGTCGGTGTCGTAGTCCTCGCCGAGCTTCTCGGTCAGCGCCCGCTGCATGTCCGAGTCCGTCCGGCCAGGGTGCACGCTCGACACCCGGACGCCGTTCGCCCGTTCCTCTTCCCGCAGGGCATCGGCGAACGCCCGCAGCGCGAACTTCGACGCCGCGTACACGCCACCTCCGGGGCCGGAGTGGAACCCGGAGCCGCTGTTGATCGGCACGACGATGCCGTGCGCCGCGCGGAGGGCCGGGAGGGCGAGCCGCGTCAGCTCGGCGACCGCGAACACGTTCGTGGCGAAGACCTGCTCCCACACCTCGCGCGGGGTGTCCGCGACGGTCGTGCCCTGCTCGACCCCGGCGGAGTGCACGAGGACGTCGAGGCGCTCCGGCAGCGGCGGGAACTCGCCCGCGCCGAGGTCCCCCACGAACGGCGACGCGCTGGGCAGCTCGGCGACGAGTGCGTCCACGGCTCCGGCTGTCCGGCCGCCGACGAGCACGTGGTGCGTGCGTCCCAGGTCGAGCGCGATGGCCCGGCCGATCCCACGGGTCGCGCCCGTGACGAGTGCGGTCGGACGGACGGGAGGCGCGGTGTCGGTCATGCGCACCACCCTACGGAAGCCGCGGTGCGGCCCGGCGACGACGCCGGACCGTCCACACGGCGACCGAGGCGGCCGCCGCCAGCACGACGAGCACGACCACGCCCCACGGCGACCCCGCGAACGCCGCGAGCACCGCCCAGAACAGCGCGATCCCCACCGTCGCGTACACGAACGCCCACGCCACGCAGCCCGGGACCATCGCGATCGTGTACCGCCACCACGGCACCCGGGCGATGCCGGCGGCCGCGTTCATGATCGTCTGCAGCCCCACGGTGAGGAAGCTGACCGTGACGACGGGCAGCCCCCAGCGGTCGAGCAGCGCCGAACCCCGACGGACCGCCGCCGAGTCGAGCCAGCGGCCCCAGCGGGACCGCGCCGCGCCGGTGACCGCGAGCCGTGCCAGCCAGTAGGTCGCCTGCGCGCGGCAGAGCACCACGACGAAGAGCGCGAGGACCAGCCACCAGAACGGGAGCCCCTCGAGGAAGGACGGCACGGGCGAACCGTAGCGACCCCGACCGGGAATGTCCCGTCAGCGGCGGTCGGCGTCCTCGCGGATCTTGATGCCGTCCAGGACGTCCTGCGCGCGCTTCTCGTCCTGCTTCTCGATCTGCCGGGTGTCGCGCTCGGGGAGCTGGATGTCCTCCTCCGCACGGATGCCGGCCTGCAGCTGCCGTCCGCGCTCGAGCTCGGCGTCGAACTCCGCGCCGAAGAGCAGCGCGTTGTTCGTGATCCACACCCACAGCAGGAAGACGATCACGCCACCGAGGGACCCGTACGTGGCGTTGTAGTTCGAGAAGTTCCCGACGTAGAAGCCGAACCCGACGCTGGCGACGACGAGGATCAGGATGGCCACGATCGACCCGCCGCTGACCCACCGGAACTTCGGCTGCTTGACGTTCGGCGCCCAGTAGTAGAGCACCGCGACGACGATGATCGCGATGACGAGCAGGATCGGCCACTGCACGATGCTCAGGACGGTCGCGGCAGCGTCGCCGAGCCCGATCACGTCGCCGAAGCTGCGGGCGAGCGGGCCGGACACGAGTGCGAGCAGCCCGAGGACGAGCAGGACGACCGTGAAGAGCGTGACACCGAGCATGGTCGGGCGGAGCTTCCAGATCGGACGCCCCTCGCGGACGTTGTAGATCCGGTTCATCGCGCGGCCGAAGGCCCCGACGTACCCGGAGGCCGACCAGAGCGCACCGACCACACCGACGATGAACGTGATCGGCGCCGCGGGCGAGCGCACGAGTCCCTCGATGGGGTCCCGGAGCAGGCTGACGACCTGCTCGCCACCGATGTTGTTGACGAGGTCGAGCAGCGTGTCGATCGTCTTCTTCGGGTCGGACACGAGCCCGAGGATCGAGACCACGGCCAGCAGACCGGGGAAGAGCGCGAGCACGGTGTAGTAGGTCAGGCTCGCGGCGAGGTCGGTGCACTGGTCGCTGGAGAACTCGCGGAGCGTCTTCTTCAGCGTGTAGACCAGCGTGGGCTTGGTGAGGTCCGCCGGGCTGTCGGGCTTGCGGGGGTCGTCGGGTTCGGGCTTGTGCTGCTCGCGTGCCACGGGACTACCCCCTCGCCTTCAGCGCCTGCTTCGAACGCTTGGCGGCCTGCTTGCGGTTCTTCGTCGCGCGGCGCTGGACCGCGGCGATGCCGGCGCGCTGCTTGACGCGTGCGCGGTGCTGCGGGTCGCGTTCGAGCGACTCCTCGGCGGCCTTCGCGCGGGCCTTGCGCCCCTTGCGTCCGGGCTGGCTCTGCTCGGCGGCGCCCGGGCCGTCGCCGCCACGGGCCCCGAACGGCAGCAGCGCGGTGAAGGCCGACGATGCGGGCGGCTCGGCGAGGTGCCCGGCGGGGTTGTTGCGGATCGCGATGCCGACGACGATCGCCGCGACACCGGCTGCAGCGGTCACGCCCATCGCCACGAGCGGGGTGGGGTCGCGGTGCCAGCGCTGCTTGGTCTTCGCGATCGCCAGGCGGGTGCGCGCCGGGATGTCCGCACGACGACGGATCTCGGTCACGGTGTCCGTGATGCCCTCACGTGTGCGGACGTTCGCGAGTTCGAGCTCGGGGAGACTGTCCTTGGCCATTCCCCATTTCGTACACGCTCGGGCCGGGGTCGTGTCCAGCCCCGGGCGTGTCCCGCGCACGGCGGACGCGGCCGGCGGGCACCGCCGGTGCCGGTGCCGGTGCCGCGAAAGCGACAGATTCGCGGGCCGGCCCGCCGTCCGTGTAGCGAAAGCGACAGGGTACCGCGGGAACGCGGCGGCAGACTGTCCCTTTCGCGGGGCGGGAGCGCGACCGGACGGCGGACTGGAGGCGCGGGTCGGGCCCGCACCGCGCCTCCAGTCCGTGCCGCCGGAGCGACAGACCCGTGGGCCGGCCCGTCGTCTGTGCCGCGAAAGCGACAGGGTGCCGCGGGACCGCGGCGGCAGACTGTCGCTTTCGCGAAGCCGGCCCGCCGGGCGTCAGGACGGGACGACGACGTCCTCGGGCAGGCCCGACGCCGCGGAGCGGCCCGCCGCCTCCATCAGCGCGAGGCTCCGCAGGTTGTCGCGACCGCTCGTCGCCGGCGCGGGACCACCGGACACCGAGCGCGCGAACGCCTGCAGCCCGCCCTGCCGGTCGGTGTGCGCCATCGTCGGCAGCTCGACCGCCTCGGCCTCGTCGTCCTGCGTCCGGCGGACGGTCACGCGGTCCCCGGCCACCGCGTTCGGCTCCCCCGAGCGGCTCGTGAACCACAGTTCGCCGTCCTCGCCCTGGATGCTCCACTCGCCCGCCCAGGCCGTCCGGGGGCCGCGCGAGAGCCAGCTGCCGCGGTAGCTGACCACGAGGCCGTCGTCCAGCTCGATGATCATCGAGGCGACGGCTTCGTCCTGGTACTTGCTGTACGACGGGTACGACGACTTCGCGAACACGCGGACGGCCTCGCGACCGGTGATCATCCGGAGGAGGTCGAAGTGGTGGATCGCCATGTCGTTGATCATCGCGTGCGGGAACCGGTAGTGCGGGTGCTCCTCGAACGCGAGGTCGTTGTCCCACTGCCGGAAGTCGACGTTGATCGCCGAGAGCTCGCCGACGGTGCTCGCGGCGAGCAGGTCCTGCACGACCCGGGGTGCCGGGTACCAGCGGTAGTTCTGGCTGACCTGCAGCACGAGCCCGAGCTCCTCGGCGCGACGGACCGCGGTGACGGCCTCGTCCGTGGTGTTGGCGAAGGGCTTCTCGACGAGGACGTGCTTGCCGGCCTCGAGCGCCTCGAGGGCGAGCGGCACGTGCGTCACGGCGGGGGCGGTGATCACGACGGCATCGGCTTCGACCCCGGCGAGCGCCTCGGTGAGGGACGCGAACGCCGCCGACTCCGGCAGGCCGAGGTCCGACCGCACGGCGTCCAGTGTCGCCGGGACCGGGTCGACGATCCCGACCACCTCCACTTCGGTGACCTCCGGGATGGCGGTGCGGGCCCAGTTGCCGCCCCACCCTCCGAGACCGACGTGGATGATCCGGACCGTCATGCGTGCACTCCTTCGTGGCTGGCGCCCCACGACTCCCGCGGCGCGTGCGTCCAGTCTGTCAGGGCACGGGTCAGTGCGTGAACGCGTACGCGATGAGTGCCATCGTCACGATGAACCCGGCGAGGTAGTTGATCCAGAGGAACCGCTTCCACCCGGCGTTCGCGGACTCGGCGCCCGCGTCGGTGACGTTCCACCACGGCAGCACGTTGAGGGCGTACGGCACGACGACGATCGCGGCGATCGGTCCCGGGAACGCCGAGAAGAGCAGGGCGACACCGGCCACGAGGTACGCCACGAACGCCAGGCGCACGGTGGCCCGGGCGCCGATGACGGTCGCCACGGAGCCGATCCCGCCGGCCCGGTCGGCGAGGACGTCCTGCACGGCACCGAACGCGTGCGACGCCACGCCCCACAGGAAGAACGCCACGCACACGGCGACGAGCTGGCCGGTCCAGTGCGGGCCGGCGAGCGCCAGGCCGTAGATCGCCGGCGACACGAAGTGGGTGCTCGACGTGAGCGAGTCGAGGAACGGCTTCTCCTTGAAGCGCAGCCCCGGTGCCGAGTAGGCGATGACGGCGAACACGCTGATCGCGAGGACGAGCCACGACCACGGCCCGTTGCCGGACACCGCGCCGAGCACGACGAGCGCGACCAGGAACGGCACGTTCGTGACGACGACGGCCCAGAGCGTGGTGCGGTGCACGCTCTTGTCGAGCAGGGCACCCTCGACCCCGCCCTTGCGCGGGTTCCGCAGGTCGGACTCGTAGTCGAAGACGTCGTTGATGCCGTACATCGCCAGGTTGTAGGGCACGAGGAAGTAGACGACGCCGACGAGGAACGCGACGAGCGAGAACCCGCCGCCGCCCTCGACGCCGACCCCGCTGCCGAGCAGGTACGCGGCGCCGAACGGGTAGGCGGTGTTCACCCAGCTGATCGGCCGGGACGACACGAACAGGGCGCGCAGGGTCGACGGCCTGGAGGCGGTGCTCGCGTTCATCGGGTCGGTTCCTCTTCGTGGGATGGCCGGGTGGGTCGGTCGAACAGGACCCACAGGCTGGGGAGCAGCACGATCGCGGCGATCGAGTACGCGAGGTCCTCGACCGGGATCGCCCCGATCTTCGCACCGCTGATGAGCGCCGGGTCGTACGCCACGATCCGCAGCGTCACGATGACGTTGTCGAACACGATGGTCATGACGAGCAGGGCGATGCCGGCGACGAGCCCGGTCACGAGGGCGATCCGTCGGCCGGTCGGTGCGCGGCGGCCCCGGGCACGAGCACGTCGTGCGGCGACGATCCCGGCGGCGACGGCGACCACCGCGACCGCGGCGAAGAACGGCAGCGCGAGCAGGGCGTAGGCGCCGGAGCCGGTCACGATCGGCTCCGCTCGGCCCGCCGCAGGCCCCGCGCGACGAGGGGCTGCACGAAGCCGACCAGGTTCATGGTCGTGTAGCAGAGCAGCAGGAGGAAGAAGAGCTCCTCGAGCGGGACGTCCGGCGCGAGGAGGACCCCGGTCAGCAGGTTCTGCGGCCCGATGAAGAAGATGCCGAGGGCGACCCCGAGCACGTCCCACAGCAGGAAGAACGCCACGCCGACGACCATCACGGCCGCCGCCCGCCACGGCGCCCGCCAGAAGAACAGGTGGAGCCGGGCGTCGAGGACGGTCATGCCGACGAGCGACACCAGCAGCCCGGCGAGGTAGAGCCCGGGCATCAGTCAGTGGCGCCGGGCCGCCGGAGCGGTGCCGGGAGCGGTTCGGTGCTGGTGTCCCCGTGGATGCGCTTGAGGAGCACCTCGGCGCTGATCAGGCACATCGGCAGCCCGATGCCCGGGATCGTCGAGGCACCGGCGTAGTAGAGCCCGTCGACCTTCGCCGAGGCGTTCTTCTCGCGGAAGAACGCGCTCTGCTTCAGGGTGTGCGCCGGCCCGAGCATCGAGCCGCTCCAGGCGTTGTAGTCGTCGGCGAAGTCCCGGGGACCGATCGTCCGGCGGACCCGGATCCGGTCGCGGAGGTCCGGCACGCCGGCACGCTCGGCGACGACGTCGATGGCGCGGTCGGCGATCCGCTCGACCTCGTAGTCGCCGGCACCGTCGATGCCGCCCTTGCCGATCGACAGGTCGGCGGGCAGCGGCACGAGGATGAACAGGTTGCTCGATCCCCGCGGTGCGACCGAGGCGTCGGTCTCCGAGGGAGCGCAGACGTAGATCGACGCCGGGTCGGGGACGTGCCGGTCGGCGCCGAAGATCGCGCCGAAGTTCGCCTTCCAGTCCTCGGTGAACACCAGCGTGTGGTGCAGCAGCCCCGGCACGGGCCCGTCGACGCCGAGGTAGACGAGCACCGCGCTCGGCCCCGGATCGCGCTTCGCCCAGTGTGCGGCGGGGTACGTGCGGTGCTCCGCGTCGAGCAGCTGCAGCTCGGTGTGCCGGAGGTCGGCGGCGCTCACCACGAGGTCGGCGGGCGCCGTGTGCTGCGCTCCCGCGCGGTCGCGGTGGACGACACCGGTGACGTGGCCGTCCTCGACGACGATGCGCTCGACCTTGGCGCCGGCGATGATCTTCGCGCCCTCACGGCGGGCGACGCGTTCGACGGCGGAGATGACCTCGGTGATGCCGCCCTTCGGGTAGAGCACCCCGTCGGCGAGGTCGAGGTGGCTCATGAGGTGGTACATGCTCGGCGCCGCGTACGGGCTCGTGCCGAGGAAGACCGCCGGGTAGCCGAGGACCTGCCACAGGCGGCGGTCCTTGACCGCGGACTCGGCGAAGGTCGAGAGCGGCTCGATGAGGAGGCGCGCGAGCTTCGGCAGCCGTCGGAGGACGTCGGGGGCAGCGAGCTTCGTGAGGTCCTGGAAGGTCGTGTAGAGGAACCGGCGGATCGCCATCGCGTAGGTGTCCTCGGACGAGGCCAGGTACTTCCGCATCCGTCTGCCGGCGCCCGGCTCGACGGATTCGAACAGGGCGATGTTCGCCTCCCTGTCGGCACGGAGGTCGATCGGGTCGTCGTAGCCCTCGCTGTACACGCGGTACCCGGGGTCGAGCTTCTCGAGGTCGAGCTCGGCGTCGGCCGAGGTGCCGAGCAGCTGGAAGAAGTGGTCGAACACCTCGGGCATGAGGTACCAGGACGGGCCCGTGTCGAACCGGAAGCCGTCCTGCTCCCACGACCCGGCGCGGCCGCCGAGCTGCCCGCGCTGCTCGAGCACGGTCACCGAGAAGCCGTCCCGCGCGAGCAGGGCGGCGGACGCGAGTCCGCTGATGCCGCCGCCGATGACGACGGCACGTCGGGCGGGCACCTTGCGCTTGGTCGTGGTGCCGGCGTCCTTCGGACTGGAGGCGCGGGGCGGGGTCACGCCGTGCCTCCCGTCCGGTGGCGGGTCGCGCGCGACCGCAGCGGCGCACGTCCGGCGAGCACCTGCGCGGCCAGGCGGGCCTTCACCGGGTTCGGGACGCGCACCCGGGTGGTGACCAGGCGGTCGGCGGGCGTGGCGGCGATGCGGTCGTTGAGCTCCTGGAAGAGCGCGTGCGACAGGCCGACGGCGTTCCGCGCGTCGGCCGGCAGCAGCCGGACGGTGCGGGCGGCCCGGTCGAGGTCGGACTGCACGTCGGCGACCAGCCGGTCCTTCGTCGCCTCGTCGAAGCTGCGGATGTCGACCCCCGGGAAGTAGGAGCGACCGAGCACCTCGAAGTCGGCGTGCAGGTCGCGCAGGAAGTTCACCTTCTGGAACGCAGCACCGAGCGCTCGGGCGCCGTCGACGAGCACGGTGCCGTCGAACGTCGGCCGGCCGGCGCGGTGGACGAACGCACGCAGGCACATCAGGCCCACCACCTCGGCCGAGCCGTACACGTAGCGGTCGAAGGACTCCTGGTCGTGCTCGGTCCGCTCGAGGTCCATCCGCATCGAGGCGAAGAACGGCCGCGTGAGCTCCGGGCCGAACCCGGTGACCCGAGCGGTGCGGGCGAAGGCGTGCACCACCGGGTTGACGGAGAAGCCGAGCGCGATCGCCCGCTCGGTGTCGGCCTCGAGCTCGTCGAGGACCGTCCGGGCGAGGTCGTGGTCGAGTCCGGCCTCGGTCGCGGGCCCGTCGACGACCTCGTCGGCGACCCGGACGAGGGCGTACACGTTGCGGATGTGCTCACGCGTGTCCTTCGTGAGCAGCCGACTGGCGAGCCCGAAGGACGTCGAGTACCGGTCGATGACGACGCCCGACGCGGCCTCGGCTGTGGCGTCGTAGAGCGGGAGCCGGGTCGTGGGACGCGGCTCCGTTCGGCTGTGGCTCACCGGGCGCGCTCCACGAGTTCGGTCACGAGGGCCTCCAGGCGGTCGGCGAGGTCGTACGGCAGTCCGGCGAGCTCGGCACGGGCGAGTGCGGTGTGCTCGGCGATCCGCGATTCGGCGGCGGCCCGGGCGCCGCAGGTGACAAGGGTCGCACGGAGTTCGGCCGCGCGCTCCTCGCTGAGGTCCGGGTCGCCGAGGTACGGCGCGATGTCCGGCCAGCACTCGGTCGTCGCGGCGTGGGCGATCAGCATGGTGCGCTTGCCCTCGCGCAGGTCGCCGAGGACGGTCTTGCCGGTCGTGCCCTCGTCGCCGAAGACCCCCAGCAGGTCGTCCACGATCTGGTAGGCGATCCCGATCTCGCGGCCGAAGGCACCGAGCGCCTCGACGATCGGTTCGGCGGCGCCGGCCAGCACCGCACCGGACTGCAGTGGCGCCTCGAACGAGTACACGCTCGTCTTCGCACGCTCCATCTGCAGGACCTCGTCCACCGTCGGCATCACCCCGAGGGCGAGGTCGACGTCGGTCATCTCGCCCGCGGCGCTGGCGAACACGGCCTCGTCGAGGAGCTCGAGCAGCCGGGCACGGCGGTCACCCGTGACGCCGGCCGACTCGATGAACCGGGGTGCGCCCGCGAGCGCCAGGTCGCCGGCGATGACCGCGGCGCTCATGCCGCGGTGCTCGGCGGTGGGCAGCGGCAGGCCGCCCGTCGTGCCGGTGTCGCGGAAGGACCCGGCGACGTTCGGCTGGCCGCGGCGCGACCAGTCACGGTCGATGACGTCGTCGTGCACGACGAGCGCGGTGTGCAGCAGCTCGTACGCGGCACCGACGTGTGCGGCCGCGTGCAGGTCGTCGCCGCCGAGGCCGGTGTAGGCGGTGAGGACCATGCGCGGGCGGAAGCGCTTCCCGCCCATGCTCGCCTTGCGGAGCACCCGCCAGAGTTCCCCGGACGGTCGTCCGTACCGCTCGGCGCGCGCCGACGACACGGCGAAGAAGCGCTCGAGGCAGTCGTCGACGAGCGCGAGGTCGATGTGCGCCACGGTGGCCGCTTCCTCGCTCATTGGCCTAACCTATCGATGCAGATGACGACTTTCCCTGAATCCGTGGTGCTCCTGGCCGATGACCGTACCCCGATCGGTACGGCGGACAAGTTCACGGTGCACACCGACCACACGCCCCTCCACCTGGCCTTCTCGTGCCACGTGCGGAACACCGACGGCGACGTCCTGGTGACCCGTCGTGCGCTGTCCAAGAAGACGTGGCCCGGGGTGTGGACGAACACGTTCTGCGGCCACCCCGGCCCCGACGAGTCGTTCGAGGACGCGATCGCCCGACGGGCCTCACGTGAACTCGGCATCACCGTCCGCGACGTCGAGCTCGTGCTGCCGGACTTCCAGTACCGCGCCGTCGACGCCTCCGGGATCGTCGAGAACGAGGTCTGCCCGGTCTTCCGCGCGGTCACCGACGACGTCCCGGCTCCGGCCGACGACGAGGTCGCCGAGTACGCCTGGGTCTCCGAGGCCGCGCTGCGGGAGTCGGTCGCCGGTGCGCCGTTCGCGTGGAGCCCGTGGCTCGGGTGGCAGCTCACCGAGCTCGCGACGGCCGGTCTGCACATCACCCGCTGACCCGCGCGCGCCCGCCCGGACCCGCGCGCGCCCGCCCGCGATTGTCAGGGCGCGTCATCGACAATGGTCGGTATGACCACGACGGAACGCGATGTCGCACCGCGGGCCGGAGCCGACGCCGTGCTCGACGCACTCCGCGACGACCCGGTGATCGCCAGCGTCAAGGACGCCTCCGCGCTCGACGAGGTGCTGGCCTCCGACCGGGGCGTCGTCTTCGTGCTCTACGGCAGCGTCCTCGACGTCGCGGACATCGTCGCCCGGGCGAAGGACGCCGGCAAGACCGTGCTCGTGGACGTCGACCTGCTCGACGGCTTCGCTGCCCGGGACGTCGTCGTGACGTGGATCGCCGAGCACACCCGAGCGGACGGCGTGCTCTCCACCAAGTCGAACCTCGTCCGGGCCGCCAAGCGCGCCGGGCTCGTCGCCGTGCAGCGCTTCTTCCTCGTCGACTCGTTCTCGTACCACCAGCTCCCCCGCGTGGTCGAGCAGGCCGGACCCGACGCGATCGAGATCCTGCCGGGGTGCATGCCGCGCGTGATCACCTGGCTCCGGGACGACACCGCCGTGCCGGTCATCGCCGGCGGCCTGGTGTGCGACAAGGCCGACGTGATGGCCGCCCTCGGTGCCGGAGCGGTCGCGGTCGCGTCGTCGAACCGCGACGTCTGGGGCATGTGAGCGTTCGTTCACTTGGCTCCGCCGACCCGACGGAGTAGGGTCGGGCGTCGGTCACGGGTGTGGCCACGAGGCTGCGCACCGCGGCCGACGGACCAGCAGAAGGGCAGGTGAGGCGCGATGTCGGGTGACCATCCTCGATCGGGCCGGCCGCCCCTGACGGTCGTCGCCGTGCCCGTTCGCTGAGCAACCCCTGCCCCGGACCACTCCGGGGTCACTTCGCGCCTGCCTGCTCCCGAGAGGAGCACGCACATGGCACTGATCGACAACGCGATCTACGTCGAGGGACGTCGCGTCGGGTCACCGTCGACCCTGTCGCTCGCCACCGGGGGCGACCTCGCCTGGATCGGGCTCTTCCGCCCCGACGACACCGAGCTCGAGGCCGTCGCGACCGAGTTCGACCTGCACGAGAACGCGGTGGAGGACGCCCGCAAGGGACACCAGCGCGCGAAGCTCGAGCGGTACGGCGACACACTCTTCCTGGTGCTCCGACCCGCGTGGTTCGACACCACTGCCGAGACCGTCGAGTTCGGTGAGGTGCACCTGTTCGTCGGCGACCGGTTCGTGGTGAGCGTCCGGCACGCCGAGCGTCCCGACCTGGCGGCGCTCCGTGCCCGGGTCGAGGCCGACCCGGAGTTCCTCGCCCGGGGCTCCGAGGCCGTCACCGCCGCCGTGCTCGACGAGGTCGTCGACGGCTACGCCCCCGTGGTCGAGATCCTGCAGGACCACGTCGACGCCATCGAGGACCAGCTGTTCGCCGGGCAGGTCGACCCCGGTGTCTCGAAGCGGATCTACCAGCTCCTCAGCGAGGTCCTGGCCTTCCAGCGCGCCACGAAGCCGGTGCCCGCGATGGTGAAGGGGCTGCTCCGCGGCGCCGACAAGTACGGCGTCGACGACGAGGTCCAGCACCGCCTGCGGAACGTGCTCGACCACGCACTTCGGGTCACCGAGCGGGTGGACTCCTTCCGGGCCCTGCTCGAGAACGCCCTGACGCTGCACGCGACCCTGGTGTCGCAGGAGCAGAACGAGGCGATGCGCCGCATGACGAGCGCCAGCCTCGCGCAGGGCGAGGAGAGCCGGCAGCTCGCACGCGCCGCGCACCGGCAGGGCGAGGAGGTCAAGAAGATCTCCTCGTGGGCGGCGATCCTCTTCGCCCCGGGACTCATCGCGGGGGTCTACGGGATGAACTTCGACCACATGCCCGAGCTCCACTGGCGGTACGGCTACCCGGTCGCGATCCTCGGGATGCTCGCCCTGATGGGCGTGCTCTGGGCGATCTTCCGCAAGCGCAACTGGCTCTAGACGGTCGCAGCGACGGACGGGAGGCGGCGGGGGCGCGGGGCCCCCCCCCCCCCCCCTCGCGGCGGGGCGGGGGCGCGGGCGGGGGGGGGGCGGGGGCCCCCCCCCCCCCCCCCCCCCCTCCCGTCCTCCGAGCGGTCGCGTCGCACCCGTCAGCCGACGATGGCCGCCGTCCGCCGGTAGACCTCGTCGGTGTGCGCCGTCACGTCCGCGTGTACGGCACGCAGCGCGTCGTACACCGCCGCGGTCGACGGGTCCGGCGTGAAGCGGTCCCGCTCGACGACCATCGCCGCGGCGGCCGCCTCGAACGACGGGTGCACCCCGGTCGCGACCGCCGCGCAGATCGCCGCCCCGCGCCCCGCAGCGCTGTCGCCCACCACGCGGATGGTCGGCGCCTGGAACACGTCCGACATGATCTGCATCATCAGGTCGGACGACGAGCCACCGCCGGAGACGACCACCCGGCGGTACGCCGTCCCGAGCTCGGCGGCCATGGCATCCCCGCGGTCGCGCATCGTCATCGCGATGCCCTCGAGGATCGACCGGTACACGTGCGCCCGGCCCTGCCGTCCGTCGAACCCGAGGATCGAGCCCTTCCGGAACGTCGCCTCGGCCGGCGCGAGCCAGTCGAGGACGGTCAGCAGCCCGTCCGATCCCGCGGGGACGTCGGCGGCCTCGCGGCCCAGTCGGTCCTCGGCGCGCTCGCCCGCCGCGTCGGCCGCTGCCGCGAAGTCCGGCCCGAGCAGGTCGCGGAACCAGCTCACGGTCCACATGCCGCGACGGATGCCGCCGGACTCGTAGAGGTAGCGGCCCGGCTCCGAGCCGAAGTTCGTCCAGAAGTCCGTCGCCCCGTCGATGTTCCGCTCGCCGACCGACATGCCCGCGATGTAGGTGCCGAGCGACACGAGGAGCGTCGTCGGGTCGAGGAGCCCGCAGCCGAGGGCCTCCACGGCCTTGTCGTTGGCCGTCGCGACCACCGGCAGGCCGACCGGGAGGCCCGTGGCCGCCGCGGCCTCGGCCGTGACGGTGCCGAGGACCTCGCCCGGCGCGACGAGCTCGAACAGCTGGTCCGGTCGCATGCCGGTCGCGGCATACGCCGCTTCGTCCTCGCTCCACCGCCAGGTGTCGGTGTCGATCGGCCAGACGCCCTGGTAGTTCGCCGCGGTGTCCCGGAAGGCGCCGGTGAGCCGGTGCGTGACGTACCCGGAGGACGTCGTGACGTACGCCACGTCGTCCTGCTCGGCGACGAAGGGAGCGCCGACGCGGGCGTCCATCCAGCTCAGGACCGGCTGGGCGAGTGACCCGTCGGCGCGGAGCACCGCCCGGCAGAACCGGATCGTGCAGAGACCGACGCCGACGATCTCGGACGGGTCGCCCGGGAACGCCTCCATCGCGATCCGGCACGCCGCCGCGATCGAGTCCCAGAGGTCGTCGTCCGGGTGCTCGACCACTCCCCGTGCCGGCGTGTGGTTCGGCCGCAGCGGCACACGCCCCTCGGCGACGACCCCGCCCCGCTCGTCGAAGACCGTGACCTTCGACGACTGCGAGCCGTTGTCGATGCCGACGAGGTACCTGGTCATGCGCCGGTGCGCCCGCTCGTCGCGCGACCGAACGTCGTGTCGGGGTCGGCCGCGGCCGGCTGGATCGCGCCCGGCTCCGGGAAGATCGTGCCCTTGTTCATGATGCCCTTCGGGTCGAACTGCGCCTTGAGTCCCTGCATGATCGCGAACGCCGAGCCGTGCTCCTCCTCGACCCAGGGGGTGCGGTACTTGCCGACACCGTGGTGGTGGACCATCGAGCCACCGTGGCGCAGCGCCTCCTCGACGATGATCGCGTTGAGGGGGATGTGGTACTTCTCGATCTCCTCCTCCGGCGAGCAGTCGATGCGGTAGTCGTACACGAAGTACATGTTCGTGCCGGTCTGGTAGCTGTGCGACGAGTGGCCGCCGAGCATCGTCAGGTCACCGGCGTACGGGTACTCCTCGCGGATGCGGCGCATCACCGCGTCGTACACGTCGCCGACGGCCGACCAGTCCGCCGAGACCTCGGTCGTGTAGCCGAGCTGCCCGTCGCGCAGCATGACGGCCTTCTCGGCGTCGATCTTGTCCTGGCCCCAGTTGAGGTTGTCGAACCACGCCTCGATGAGCGCGGGGTCGACCCGCTCGTGCGGGTGCTGGGCGAGGACGCGCTGGATCTCCTCCGAGGTCGCACGGACGATGCCGGCGGGCCCCTCGGCGACGAAGACCACGACGCACTTGTCCTTCGAGAAGTGCGAGAAGTGCTGGTTGGCGTCCTCCGGTGAGTACAGGCGCACGACCGAGGGGTGGAAGCCGTTCGTGATGACCTCGCGCAGGATCGCGATGCCCGTCCGCATGTCGTCGACGAGCGCACCGTGGAACTCGTTGTTCTCCGGCTGGTACCTGAAGAGCTTGACCGTGACCTCGGTGATGACGCAGAGGGCACCCTCGTTGCCGATGACCACGTGGCGGATGTCCGGGCCGGCCGAGCGGCGCGGGACGGCCTTGATGCGACGGACCTTCCCGCCGGGGAACACGGCCTCGAGCCCGACGACCATGTCCTCGATCGCGCCGTACAGGGTGGAGAACTGCCCGATCGAGCGGGTCGCGACGAGGCCGCCGTACTGGGCGAGCGGCTTCGACTGCGGCGAGTGGCCGGTGGTGAGGCCCTGCAGGCGGAGCTCGTCCTCGAGGCGCTGGAGCGGCACACCGGCCTGCACCGTGACCTGCATGTTCTCCGGGTCGATCTTCAGGACGGCGTCCATCCGCGAGCAGTCGAGCACGATCGTGTCGACGACGCTCGTCTCGAGGCCGCCCTCGGTGCCGGTGCGACCGGTGCGCGGGACGATGTTGACGAGGTTGTCGTCCGCGAACGCCAGGATCGCGGCGACGTCCTCGGTGGACTCGGCGTTGACGATCGCGACGGGGGTCGGGGCGTCGTGGATGCCGTGCACGGACTGGTACTTCTTGAACCGGTCGACGCTGGCGTCCTTGAGGTGCTGCTCGTCCGTGTCGATCTGTTCGGGGCGGACGATGCCGGCGAGACGCTGCAGGATCTCGGCCCGGTCGAGGGTGGCGATCGAGTCGATCATGGTGGTGAGCCCTTCGTTGGTGTGTTTCGTTGCTCTGGTCTGGTGGTCTGTGCCCAGGAGGCGCGCGGCGGCGCCGTCACGCGCCTCCTGTCCGTCGTCAGCGGACGAGGTACCCGCCGTCGACGGTGAGGGTGTGGCCGTTCACGTAGTCGGATGCGCGCGAGGCGAGGAAGACCGTCGCGCCCATGAGGTCGGCGACGTCGCCCCAGCGCCCGGCCGGGATGTGGTCGAGCACGCGCTGGTTCGTCTCCGGGTCCGACCGGGTCTGCTCGGTGATCTTCGTGGCGAAGTACCCGGGCGCGATCGCGTTCACCTGCACGTTGTGCTGCGCCAGCTCGTCGCAGTACGCCTTCGTGAAGCCGACGATCCCGTGCTTGGTCGCGGCGTACGCGGGCGACCACTGCCCACCGAGGAACGCGAACAGCGACGCGATGTTGATGATCTTGCCCGAGCCCTGCGCGACGAAGTGCTTCGCGACGGCGTGCCCGAGGGCGAACGGCGCGGTGAGGTTCACGGCGATCATCGGGTCCCACTTCGCGCGGTCGAACGCCTCGACGTCGTCGAGCAGGCAGATGCCCGCCGAGTTGACGAGCACGTCGACCCCGCCGAGCCGCTCCGTGCACGCGTCGACGATGCGCGTCGGGGCGTCGGCGGCGGTGAGGTCGACCTCGAGGAACTCGTACCGACGTCCCTCGCCCTCGACGAGCGCCCGGGTGGTGCCGTCGTCGTCGACCACGCTCGGCACGAACACGTCGGCGCCGGCCGTGGCGAGGGCGAGCGAGAACGCCTGGCCGAGGCCCGAGTTGCCGCCGGTGACGATCGCTCGGTTGCCGGCGAGCGAGAACAGGTCCATCGAGAAGTCGCGGATGTCCATGGGGTGAGGGGTCCTTTCGAGGTGGGTCAGGCGGCGACGACGACGTCGGGTGCCGGGCGGTTCCGCAGTTCGCGTGCACGGACGCGCATGGTCAGGGTGGTGAGCAGGAAGCCGAGGACGGCGGCAGCGAGGAGGACGGCGAACATCGTCGTGTAGCCGCCGCCCTGCGAGGGCACGCCGTTCGCCGGGTCGCCGACCCACCACGCGCCGAGGGCGGGGAGGAAGGCGTCCGGCAGGTAGGCGATGCCCGAGGCGAGCCCGATCACACCGCCGCGCTGAGCGAGCGGGACCTCGACCTCGCCGACCTGCGCCCAGTAGATGCCGCGCGAGGTGAACACCGCGAGGCACATCACGATCATGAGCACGACGGCGATCCACACGAGGGCGGGGTCGTGCGGCAGGAGCAGGAAGCCCACGGCGCTGATCGCCGCGACGACGAACGCCCACCGGAGGAACGCCGGCGACGACTTCGTCCACCGGTCGACGAGCACGCCGCCGACCGGGCCGCCGACGATCTGGAACACGTACGTGCGGACGACGCCGATCGCCCCGAGGAGCACGACGGGCACCGCGAAGCCGTCCTGCAGCAGCGGCGTGAGGTAGCCGAGCAGCGTGTAGAAGCAGTACATCGCCATGATCGAGAAGCCGATCAGCCAGGTGTACTTGTTGCGGGCGGCGGCCCCGAGCTCCCGGAGCGACACGGCCTGGCGTCCGACCTGGCCGAGGGCGTCCCGGTCGGTGCGGACGACGACCAGGACGAGCACGGCGAACACGAGGCAGAGCACGCCGTAGATGCGCATCACCCAGAGGACCCCGCCCGTCTCGGCGATCGCGGCGGCGACGATGGCGGCGCCGACGAAGCCCACGACGGTCGACGTGATGCCGCGGACGCCCTCGAGCCAGCCGAAGAGCTTGCCCTGCTCGTCGGCGGTCCCGAGCATCGAGACGAGCTTCACGAGCGACGACCAGTACAGCCCCATGCCGAGGACGGCCATGAGCACGTGGGCGACCACGATGCCGGTCTCACCGGGCACCGTCGACAGCCAGAGGTCGACGATCCCCATCCCCGCGAGCGCGATCACGATGAGCGCCTTCGGCGAGAAACGGTCGGCGAACCAGCCGCCGCAGAAGTACATGAGCACGGCGACGGCGCCGAAGACCGACGTGATCTCGCCGTAGCGCTGGATGGTGAGGTCGAGCGCGTGCGCGGTGTCCGCGAGGAACACGAACCGGATGTACGCGACCTGGAAGATCACGCCGCCGGTCATCGACAGGACGATGAAGCTCGTCAGTCTGCGGGCCTTGGTCAAGACCACTCCTTCGTGGTGGATGGGGTTCGGTGGACGCAAAAAAGAGAACAGCGACACCCCAGCGCTGGTGCGCTGCGGGTGTCGCTGTTCTCTGAGGTCTGGAGCGACTGCCGTCCTCGGGCGGACGGCCGATCTGCAGTTGTGCGTTCCGGTACGGGCGATATGCCGGATACGACGTGAACCGTAGCCCATCGGATCGGGAAACGACAACTCAGGTGGCGTGGATGCCGGAGGCGTGCATAATGATCTGGCTCGGAATGTGAACGTGCACATGGGCGTGCCACGGCCCCGGGCAGGAAACGAGTAGCAATGGCGTCGACGCGGGCACAGCAACCGCGGTCGCCCAGCATCCGCGACGTCGCGCGGGTTGCCGGTGTGTCCCACCAGACGGTGTCTCGGGTGCTCAACAACTCGGACGCGATCCGGGCCGAGACCCGCGACCGTGTCCTCGCGGCGATGGAGCAGCTGCAGTACCGGCCGAACCGTGCCGCACGGGCGCTGGTCACCAGCCGGACCCGGACGATCGGTGTGCTCACGGCGCAGCGCTCGCACTACGGGCCGGCCGTGACGATGCAGGCGATCGAGGACGCCGCGGTCAGCCGCGGGTACTCCGTGACGACGGCGAACATCGCCGAGCCGACCGACACCGCCGTCCGCGACGGCCTCGGGCACCTGCTCGACCAGGACGTCGAGGGGATCGTGGTCATCGCGCCGCAGCAGCGGGTGTTCGACCTCATCGAGGAGCTCGGGATCCGGACGCCGTACGTCACGATGCGCTCGAGCGTCGGCGAGGACCCGACCGCGCTCTGGGTCGACCAGATGGAGGGCGCCCGGCTCGCGACGGCGCACCTGCTCGACCTCGGGCACGAGTACGTCCGGCACATCGCCGGACCCCAGGACTGGATCGAGGCGGACGCCCGGATGCAGGGCTTCCTGCGCGAGATGTCCGACCGCGACATGCCCGTCGTCCCGCCGATCCTGGGCGACTGGTCCGCCGACTTCGGGTACCACGCCGGCCGCGAGCTCCTGCGCTGGCGGGACTGCACCGCGATCTTCTGCTCGAACGACGCGATGGCGCTCGGGGTGGTGCACGCCGCGCGCTCGTACGGCCTCGACGTCCCCGGGGACCTGTCGGTGGTCGGTTACGACGACATCCCCGAGGCGAAGCACTTCTGGCCGCCGCTCACGACCGTGCAAGTGGACTTCGCCGAACTCGGCCGACGGTGCGTGGACCTGCTCCTGCCCGGCGACGACGACGCCGTCCTCCGGCCGATCGACATCGTGCCCCAGCTCGTGGTGCGCGGCTCCACGGGCGCCCCGCGCAAGCGCTGAGCGCGGCGCGGGCGCGCGCCGCGCCGCGGCGCGCTTCGTGAGCAGAAATGGTCGGGTCCGGGAACGCGACCCGACCATTTCTGCTCACGAAGCGGGGCGGGCGCGCCCGTGCGGGGCGGGCGCGGCCCCGCGGGGCGGGCGCGGCCCTGCGGGGCGGGCGCGCCCCTGCGCGGTGGGCGCGCGCGTGCGCGGACGGGAGGCGCGGGGCGGCGCCGACCCGCGCCTCCAGGCCGTCATCGACCCACCCGGGTACCCCAACGCGGGGGACGTGCGGTGCCCGGTTCCGCCAGATCACGCGGCCCGTTACACAAACGCGACCAAACCGAATTGACAGGCGCGCCGATCGCGTGCGTAGTATTACCTCCGTTCCGCCGATGTGAACGGTCACATGACCGTCACGACGCGGGACTCCGGACGCGACAACGAAGTCCACACAGGCCTCCTGTGCCCTTCGTCGCCGCTCGCAGAACCACCCGAAGGACTGCCGCATCGCAGCGGCAGAAGGAGATGCACCGTGGCGTCAACCCCGATCGACACCGGCCTCGAGACCCGGTCGATCACCGCACCCGAGACGATCCTCGAGATGCGCTCGATCACCAAGGAATTCCCTGGTGTGAAGGCGCTGTCCGACGTCTCGCTCAGCGTCCGTGCCGGCGAGATCCACGCGATCTGCGGCGAGAACGGCGCCGGCAAGTCGACCCTCATGAAGGTCCTGTCCGGCGTCTACCCGTACGGCACCTACGACGGCGAGATCGTCTTCGAGGGCGAAGAGGTCCGGTTCAAGGACATCAAGCAGTCCGAGCAGTCCGGCATCGTGATCATCCACCAGGAGCTCGCGCTGATCCCGGAGCTCTCGATCACCGAGAACCTGTTCCTCGGCAACGAGCCGGGCAAGTTCGGCGTCATCGACTGGACGAGCGCCCAGCTCCGTGCACAGGACCTGCTCGCCCGCGTCGGCCTCGCCGACGACCCGGACACGCAGATCAAGAACATCGGCGTCGGCAAGCAGCAGCTCGTCGAGATCGCCAAGGCCCTGCACAAGGACGTCAAGCTCCTCATCCTCGACGAGCCGACCGCGGCGCTCAACGAGAACGACTCGCAGCACCTCCTCGACCTCATCGTCGGGCTGAAGGCCAAGGGCATCTCGAGCATCATCATCAGCCACAAGCTGAACGAGATCGAGCAGATCGCCGACGAGATCACGATCATCCGCGACGGCAAGACCATCGAGACGCTGAACGTCAAGGGCGACGGCGTCAACGAGGACCGCATCAT
Organism: Curtobacterium sp. USHLN213; assembly: GCF_037144815.1. NCBI lineage: Bacteria > Bacillati > Actinomycetota > Actinomycetes > Micrococcales > Microbacteriaceae > Curtobacterium > Curtobacterium sp. USHLN213. Next base: position 123,123 of record NZ_JBBCYQ010000009.1, read on the forward strand.
CCGCGGCATGGTCGGCCGCTCGCTCGAGAGCCGCTTCCCGGACCGCACCCCGAAGATCGGCGAGACGTTCTTCGAGGTCCGCGACTGGACCGTCCAGCACCCGCTCGACTCCTCGCGCCTGGTCTGCAAGGGCTTGAACTTCCACGTGAAGCGCGGCGAGATCGTCGGCTTCGCGGGTCTGATGGGCGCCGGCCGCACCGAGCTCGCGATGAGCATCTTCGGCCGCTCCTACGGCACGTGGCTCGGCGGGCAGATCATCAAGGACGGCGAGGAGATCAAGGTCACCAACGTCCAGCAGGCGATCGAGCACGGCATCGGCTACGTCTCCGAGGACCGCAAGGCGCTCGGCCTCAACCTGCTCGACACGGTCAAGCGATCCACCGTCGCGGCCGACCTGCAGAAGATCTCGAAGGCCGGCGTCGTGGACTCCCTCGAGGAGTACAACGTCGCCGAGAAGTACCGGAAGCTGCTCCGCACGAAGGTGCCGACCGTCGAGGAGAACGTCGGCAAGCTCTCCGGCGGCAACCAGCAGAAGGTCGTCCTGTCGAAGTGGATGTTCACCGACCCGGACATCCTCATCCTCGACGAACCGACCCGCGGCATCGACGTGGGCGCCAAGTTCGAGATCTACGGCATCATCCAGCAGCTCGCAGCCGAGGGGAAGGGCATCATTCTCATCTCCTCCGAGCTCCCCGAACTCCTCGGCCTCTCCGACCGGATCTACACGATCTTCGAGGGCCAGATCACGGCCGACATCCCCTCGGAACAGGCCGATCCAGAAACGCTCATGCGCAGCATGACCTCCGCGCGGAAGGGCGCTCTCGTCTCATGAAGAACCTGAAACTGCTGTTCGGCAAGGGCAACAGCATCGGCCAGTACGGCATGATCATCGCGTTGATCGCGATCGTGATCTTCTTCTCGATCACGACCAAGGGCCTGATCCTCGAGCCGACGAACGTCATCAACCTGTTCCTGCAGTACTCGTACATCCTCATCCTCGCGCTGGGGATGGTGATGGTGATCATCGCCGGCCACATCGACCTGTCGGTCGGTTCGGTCGCGGCGTTCGTCGGCATCATCGTCGCGCAGTCGATGTCCGTGTGGCACTGGCCGGCATGGGCCGCGATCATCCTCGGCCTGGCCGTCGGCGCCCTCGTCGGTGCCTGGCAGGGCTTCTGGGTGGCGTTCGTCCGGGTCCCCGCGTTCATCGTGACGCTCGCCGGTCAGCTCATCTTCCGCGGTGCGAACCAGATCATCGGCCAGTCGACCTCGGTGCCGACCCCGGACTCGTACAACGCCATCGGCGCCGGCTACCTCGGTGACTTCGGCCCGGACTTCGGGTACTCGAACGGCACGCTGCTCATCGGTCTGGCCACGATCATCGCCCTGATCGTCATCGAGGCCCGCGGCCGCTCCCGCCGCAAGAAGATGCAGGCCGAGGTCCCGCCGCTGTGGGTGTCGATCGTCCGCACGGGCGTCCTCGTCGCCGTCACGCTCGTCGCGACCTACCTGTTCGGCGCCGGCCCCGTCGGTACCTCGATCCCGATCGTCGCGATCATCCTCGGTGTCCTCACGATCATCTACGGCTTCATCACGAAGAACACGATCTTCGGTCGCCAGGTCTACGCGGTCGGCGGAAACGCGAGCGCCGCGGTGCTCTCCGGTGTCAGCGCCCGCAAGGTCAACTTCTTCGTCATGGCGAACATGTCCGTGCTCGCCGCGGTCGCCGGCATGGTGTTCGTCGGCTACTCGAACGCCTCGGGTCCGGCTGACGGCACCGGCTGGGAGCTCGACGCGATCGCCGCCGTGTTCGTCGGTGGCGCCGCGGTCGCGGGTGGCATCGGCACGATCTCCGGGTCGATCATCGGTGGCCTCGTGATGGCGCTCCTGTCGAACGGCCTCCAGCTCATGGGCATCGAGTCGAACAAGGTGCAGATCATCCGTGGTCTCGTCCTCCTCGTCGCGGTCGCCTTCGACGTCTACTCGAAGTCCCAGGGCCGCCCGTCGCTCATCGGCGGCATGATGCGGCAGTTCCAGAAGAAGGACACCGAGCAGAACACGGTGGCAGCCCAGCAGCCGCAGTCCATCCAGGACCAGCCGGACAAGGTCAACACCCAGTAAAGACGTGGCGCCCCGGGCTCCCGGGGCGCTCGAACCCCTCACCACAGCACCACCCCTCAACGAAGAGAAAGCACTCACATGCGCAAGAAGCTCATCGCCGGCATCGGCCTGGCGCTCGTCGCGGGCCTCGCCCTCAGCGGCTGCTCGGCTCGCGGCACCTCCGGCTCGGACTCGGGCTCGAGCACCGAGATCAAGAAGGGCGACCTCATCGGTGTCGCGCTGCCGGCCAAGACCTCGCAGAACTGGGTGCTCGCGGGCGCCGCGTTCGAGAAGTCGATCGAGGACGCCGGCTTCAAGGCCGACATCCAGTACGCCAACGCCGGCAACCCCGTCCCGGACCAGCAGTCGCAGATCTCGGGCATGGTCACCAAGGGTGCCAAGGTCGTCATCATCGGTGCCGCCGACGGTTCGCAGCTCGGCTCGCAGGTCAAGGCCGCCAAGGCGAAGGGCGTCACCGTCATCGCCTGGGACCGCAACATCCTGAACACCAAGAACGTCGACTACTACGTGGCGTTCAACAACTACAAGGTCGGCCAGCTGCAGGCGCAGGCACTCCTCGACGGCCTCAAGGCCGAGAAGGGTGACGGCCCCTACAACATCGAGCTCTTCGCCGGTTCGGCGGACGACGCGAACGCCACCGTGTTCTTCAACGGTGCGATGAACGTGCTCGAGCCGAAGATCAAGGACGGCACCGTCAAGGTCACGTCCGGCCAGGAGACCTTCCAGAAGGTCCAGACCAAGGGCTGGCTCGCGCAGAACGCCCAGTCCCGCATGACGGACCTCCTGTCGCAGTACTACTCGGGTGACACCAAGCTCGACGGCGTCCTGTCGCCGAACGACACCCTCGCCCGTGCGATCCTGACCGCGACGAAGGCCGCCGGCAAGCCGAACCCGGTCGTCACCGGCCAGGACTCGGAGACCGCGTCGATCCCGCTCATCATGCAGGGCACGCAGTACTCGACGATCTACAAGAACACCACCGAAGAGGCCCAGGCCGCCATCGACCTGGTGTCCGACCTCTCGAAGGGCAACAAGCCCGACACCAAGATCGACAAGACGAACAACTACAACGGCGTCAAGACGGTCCCGGCGATCGAGCTCACCCCGGTCCTCGTGACCAAGGAGAACGCGGTCGAGGCCTACAAGGGCAACGACACCCTCGAGGCACTCGCCAAGAAGGGCTGATCTCCCCGATCACACGACGACGGCCCCGTCTCGCTCCGGCGAGACGGGGCCGTCCCGCGTTCGCGGCGAGGGCACGGTCGGACGGGAGGCGCGGTCCGGGGCCGACCCGCGCCTCCCGTCCGTCACTGCGTCAGGTCCACCGCACCTGCCGCGCCCCGACGGTCACCGCGCGCTGCGTGCGCGGCGCGCAGGCGGTGGACCGCCTCGCAGAGGGACGGCACGTCCACCCGGGCCGTCCCGAACACCACCGCCGGCGTCGTGTCGAAGTACCGCCGGGTGAGGCGTTCGCCGAGGAGGGACACCCGCGACCACGGGATGCTCGGCTCGGTCGACGTCACCGCGCTCGGGAGCATCCGGACCGCCTCGCCGATCTCGACCAGTCGCATCCGGACCGCGTCGTACACGAGGCCTTCCGGCAGTGCGTCGTCGTCGACGTACGCACGGATCACCCCGCAGGCACGGATCACGTCGTCGAGCCGGTCCCCGACGTCGCGGCTCACAGCGGCACCGCGTCCCGGACGGCGTCGGCGCCCATGCCGGCGGCGTCCACCACGTCCACCCGCACGCCGAGGAGCTGCTCCGCCTCGTCCTGGATCCGCATGAGCGCGAAGATGCCGAGTCCGGGATCGAGGTCCACCATCAGGTCGACGTCGCTCGCCGGGCCGTCCTCGCCCCGGGCCACGCTGCCGAAGAGCCGGGGGTTGCGGCCACCGAGGCGCTGCACGATCGCGACGAGTTCCCGCCGTGCGGCCATCACCCGTTCGCGGAGGGGCGGCGGTTCCTCGACGGGGTGCAGGTCGATCGCGGCCGTGAACCCCGCTGCGAGCAGGAGCCGCTGCAGTGCGGCGAGGGACGGCTCGCGGCGTCCGTTCTCGTAGGTGCTGATGACGCTCTGCGTGACGCCGGCGCGGTCGGCGAGCTGCACCTGGGTGAGTTCGGCGCGGAGGCGGGCGTCCCGGATGAGCCCGGCTGCCGACACTGGCGGCGCGGGTCGTGGGAGTACTGCGGACATGCGGCCACGATACACAGAATGCGACATTTCTTTACGCACATCCTGCGGTTCGGAGTGCCGCGTCCAGAAGATTGCGACGGGCGATATCGCGGGCCGCGTTATGCCGAATACAAGTTTTTCCTCTCGACGTCCGCTTTGCTTGTACGATCACGCCATGGACGTCGTGCGTGGCCTCGAGCTGCTCGAGACAGTTGCGCCCGATCTGGACCTCTCCATCCGTGCGACCTCGTCACGGACCGCCAGTCTGACGTCTCGGCAGGGGCTCCGCCACGTGCTCATCCGGGCGCTCGACACCCCTCCGACCCCGGCGCGCGTGATGCGTGAGCTGGGCACTCTCGGCCGAGGCGCGATGGCGGCTGAAGCGCTGCTGTACGTCGTTCCACGATCGACCGCCTCCCTCCGCGCGATCGCGCTCGCTGACTCGCGGGTGATCGTCGCGGCCGTCGACCAAGGTGCCGTACTGATCGACGGCACCGAGTGGTCGCGGACGCCCGTTCCGGCCCCGGTGCGTGGCTCACGCGGCCGCACGCCCTGGGGACGGTTCGCGCTGATGCGAGCGCTCGTGCGCACCGGCGCTCCGCGAACACAGTCCGAACTCGCGAGCGAGACGGGCGTCACCCAGCAGGCGATCGCGCTCGCCCTGCCCGCGTTGCACAGCCTCGGCGTGGAGCGAACGGCCGGAGGATGGGTCGGTCGTGATGCCTCAGCACTGTGGGACGAGTTCCTGTCGGCGTACCCGGGCCCGTCGGGGGTACGCAGACGCTGGACGAGCGTGGCCGCGCTCGACCTCCAGCGGCAGCGGGCAGTCGAGGCAGCGCGCTCCGAGTCACGTCCGGTGCTCGTCTCCGGCGACTCGGCCGCCGACACCCTCGCGCCGGTTCGTCGCCCGGTCGTCGCGGTCCTCTACAGCGAGGCCGACCTCGACCTCGCGGCACGCTTCACCACGGCACCACCCGGTGACGAGACGCTCGCGGTGGTCGTCCCCGCAGATCCCACCGTCTTCGCGACCGCTCGAGCCTGGGACCCGCACGGCGCACCGACGCTCACGGATCCGCTGGTCACGGCATGGGAGGTCGCCAACTCCCGGGGTCCCGACCGCGACGACGCGGTCTTGGCACTGCGCCGCGTCACGCTCGACGGGCGGGACGAACGGTGATCCGTGTGAGCGTGGTGGTCCCGTGCACCTCGGTCGCCGACGAACTCGCTTTCGCCTCGCTCGGTGACGCAGTACGCGCGATCGCCGATCGCAGCGCCGCGCGCATCGTCGGAGGCCACATGGTCGGACTGCTCCTGACAGCGTTCCCGGTCGACGGACTCGCGGCGCGGCGGACCGTCGACGCTGACGCGGGCGTGAGCACTGAGATCGCGGCCCGCGGTGACGTGGTCGACAGGCTGCTCGCCGACGGGTACCGGGCAACCGCCGGAAACCGGTTCGAGCGGGACGGCCGAACGATCGACCTGCTCGTGGAGTCGCTCGACGGACGCTTTCGCCCACGGCACCTCGGCGGGCGGCACTTCGACGCGAGTCCCGGCCTCGACGTCGTCCTCGCACAGGACCCGATCGAGGTCGACACGACCGTGGTCGACACCCACGGTCGCGAAGAGCGCTTCGTGGTCCGGGTCCCGACCGTCGAGATGGCGACGATCCTCAAGACGTACGCCTGGGCTTCGCGCCGCTCCACGAAGGACCTCGCAGACCTCGGGCACCTGCTGGAGATCCGTCATGCACACGGTGCCGACGCCGTCGGCGGGTGGGCCCTCGACACCGAACCGGTGAGCGGGCGCCGGCTGGACACCGCACGAACCCTCCGGAGCATCAGGCCGGCCGATGCACGATTCGCGGACTCCGGGATCGCCGGGCCACGCTTCGTCGCGCTGATCAGGGAGTACATCGCGGTGGTCTGACGTCCGACGTCCACCCGGGTGCCGGTCAGGAGCGGCGGGAGACGTCCGTCCGCAGGAAGTTCTGCGCCGAACGAGACGGCGTCGGACCGCGCTGCCCCTGGTACCGCGACTGGTACTCGGCGGAGCCGTACGGCTTGTCGGCGGGGCTCGACAGCTGGAAGAAGCAGAGCTGGCCGATCTTCATGCCCGGCCAGAGCTTGATCGGCAGGGTCGCCACGTTCGAGAGCTCGAGGGTCACGTGCCCGGAGAAGCCCGGGTCGATGAAGCCCGCCGTGGAGTGGGTGAGGAGGCCGAGGCGCCCGAGCGAGCTCTTGCCCTCGAGCCGTGCCGCGATGTCGTCGGGCAGCGTGACGACCTCGTACGTCGACCCGAGCACGAACTCCCCCGGGTGCAGGACGAACGCCTCGTCCGGGTCGGTCTCGACCAGCCGGGTGAGGTCGGGCTGGTCGACCGCCGGGTCGATGTGCGGGTACTTGTGGTTGTCGAACAACCGGAAGAACTTGTCGAGCCGGACGTCGATGCTCGACGGCTGGACGAGCGAGGCGTCGTACGGGTCGAGGCCGATCCGGCCCTCGGCCAGCTGGGCGGTGATGTCGCGGTCGGAGAGCAGCACGCGACGAGCCTAGCGGCAGCGGAACGGCACCGGTAAGCTGCGAGGCTGCCCAGCGTCGGGCGGCGTCACACGGCCAGGAGGAACCGACATGACCGCGTACACCGTGCACGAACTCGGCGTGCCCGCCACCATGGACGACGACGCCGCAACGGTGCAGGCCTTCCGCGACTGGGTCCGCGTGCAGAACGCCGCCGAGGTCGCCGTCACCCGGTTGCCCGAGATCCTCTGGACGCCCGAGGAACAGCTGCCGTACCTGCTCGACCCCGAGGCACCGAGCCGCCTCTTCGTCGTGCGCGATCCCGACGGCGACGTCGTGGCGGCCGGCTCCTACGACACCAAGCAGGCACCGGGGACCCCGAACTGCTGGATCGCGGTCGCCGTCGCGCCGGACCATCAGCGGCGGGGCATCGGCACGCTGCTGGCCGAGCACCTCGAGGGCATCGCCCGCGACGACGGTCGCACGCAGTGGAAGACGTACGCGGTGTCACGGCAGGTCGGACCGGCGTCCGGACCGGGGTACCTCGTCCCGCCCACCGGCCACGGCGCCGTGCCCGAGGACGAAGCCGGCGCACGGTTCCTCACCGGGCGCGGCTGGCGCTTCGGGCAGGTCAACCGGATCAGCCGCCTGGCGCTGCCGGCCGACCACTCCGTGGTGCGCGAGCTCCACGACCGGGCAGCGGCCGCCGCCGGACCCGACTACCGGGTACACGCGTGGGCCGGGCCGACGCCGGAGCAGTGGCTCGACGGCATCGCGCTGCTCGAGACCCGGATGAGCACCGACGCTCCGGAGGGCGACATGGAGGAGCCGGAGGACGTCTGGACGCGCGAGCGACTGCAGGAGCACGAGGCGCAGTTGCAACGCTCGCCGCGCACGATGGTCACGGTCGCGGTCGAACACCTCCCGACGACCACCTTGGCCGGTTTCACGCAGCTGGCAGTGCCGGACGCGGTGCACCAGCCGGTCATGCAGGGCGACACCCTCGTGCTGCGGGAGCACCGCGGGCACCGGCTCGGCTGGCTGCTCAAGGTGGCCGGGATCGAACGCGTCGAGCAGGACTTCCCGGGGCGACCCTCGATCATCACGTTCAACGCCGAGGAGAACCGCCCGATGCTCGACGTCAACGAGGCCGTCGGGTTCGTGGGCGTCGGGAGCGAGGGCATCTGGGAGCGCCGCGTCTGACGTCGTGACCTGAGGCGGGCCGCAGCCGGTGCGCGCGACGCACGCCGCGCCTCCAGGCCCACACGCCTACGATTGGACGGTCATGACCGTCACGTCACCCGAAACCCAGCCAGGAGGCGCGGCGCCGGAATCGGCGCCCGTCACCGCGCGCACGTCCACCGTCGCGACGGTCCTCGTCGTCGCCGTCCCGCTCGCGGTGGCGTCCTCGATCCTCGGGATGACGCTCACCGGCGCCTTCACCGCGAACCAGCAACTGGTGTCCGCCGGCGACCTCGTCGAGTACGGGCTGCCCGTCGCGCGCGTGGTGCACGACACCATGGCGGCGCTGACGATCGGCCTGCTCGTCGTCGCGGCGTTCGCGCTCCCGGCGCAGAAGAAGGACCACCGGGCGATGTCGAGCGTGCAGCACCGCGCCGCTCGCTGGGCGGCGGCGACGGGTTCGGTGTGGTTCCTCGCGGCCGTGGTGAGCATCGTGCTGACGGGCGCGAACACCCTCGGCGTCCCGCTGACGAACCCGGTGTTCGCGCGGAACTTCACCCTCTTCGCGTTCCAGGTCGAGATCGGGCAGGCGCTCGTGGTGTCGGCCGTGGCGATCCTCGTCGCGACCGTGGTCGCCGCGTTCGCCACCCGGGTGACGACCCTCGCGGTGGCGACGGTCGCCGGGCTGTTCGCGCTGCTGCCGCTCGCCCTGTCCGGGCACGCGGCCGGGTCGCTCGAGCACGCCAACGCGGTGAACTCGCTCGCGGTCCACCTCGTCGCCGTCTGCGTCTGGGCCGGTGGCCTCGTCGCCGTGCTCGTCCTGCGCACCCGGACGAAGGGCGCCACCGGGCGGGTCGTGTCGCGGTACTCGACGCTCGCGGGGTGGGCGTTCGCCGCGGTCGCGTTCTCGGGCATCGTGAACGCGTCGCTCCGCCTGACCGGCCCGCTCGACCTGTTCACGACGACCTACGGGTGGCTCATCACCGTCAAGGCCGCCATCCTGGTGCTGCTCGGGCTCGCCGGGGTCGTCCAGCGGCGGCGGCTCGTGCCGGGGCTCCTCCGCGCGCCCCTCGACCGCCGGGTGTTCGTGCGGTTCGCCCTCGCCGAGATCGTGTTCATGGCGATCGCCATCGGGGTCTCCGTCGCCGTCTCCCGCTCGCAGCCGCCGATCCCGCAGACGCCGGAGACCGGGGACGACACCCGCTCCGGACTCATCGGGTTCCCGTACCCGCCCGCACAGACCGTGCAGACCTACCTGACCCAGTGGCACATCGACTGGGTGTGGCTGGCGCTCGCGGTCGTCGGGGCCGGCTGGTACCTGCTCGCCGTCCGGAAGCTCCGGAAGCGCGGCGACAAGTGGCCCGTCGGACGCACCATCGCATGGCTGCTCGGGTGCGCGCTGTTCATCTGGACGACCTCGGCGGGGCCGGCGGTCTACGGGATGATCCACTTCTCGTCGCACATGCTCCAGCACATGCTGCTGATGATGTTCGTGCCGCTGCCGCTCGTGCTCGGTGGCCCCGTGCTGCTCGCGCTGCGGACCCTGCCGGTGCGGAACGACGGCTCGCGCGGGGCCCGTGAGTGGCTCATGCTCTTCACGCACTCGCGGTACATGCAGTTCCTCGCGAAGCCGGCCGTCGCCGGGGTGATCTTCGCCGGGTCCCTCGTCGTGTTCTACTTCACGCCCGCGTACGAGTACGCCATGCAGTCGCACGAGTGGCACGTGGCGATGATCGTGCACTTCGTCTTCAGCGGGTACCTGTTCTTCTGGGTGTTCGTCGGCGTCGACCCGGGTCCGAAGCGGCCGCAGTACCCGATCCTCATCATCGCCCTGCTCGCGACCCTGGCGTTCCACGCGTTCTTCGGCGTCGCGGTGATGACGTCGGAGTCGGTCTTCGCGATCGACTGGTTCCACGCGCTCGGGCAGACGAACGACGCCGCACTCCTGGCCGACCAGCACACCGGCGGCGGGATCGCGTGGGGTGCGTCCGAGCTGCCGATGGTGTTCGTCGCGCTGCTCGTCGTGCGCAACTGGGTCAGGTCGGACACCCGTGACGCGAAGCGCCTCGACCGCAAGGCGGAGCGGGACGGGGACGCGGACCTCAAGGCGTACAACGAGCGCCTCGCCGCAATGCACGACCGCGACTGACGGGGCGTGGCGCGCGCGGCGTGGCGTCCGCGGCGTGGCGCCCGCTCAGTCGCCGTGGACGATGCAGACCGCGTCGAGGTCCATCGCGGCCTCGAGCGCGGCGGAGATCCCGGACTCGCCGTCCGCCCCTTCGGGCGTCACGGTGTCCACCCACCACAGCGGCGTCGACAGCGTCGGGGCGTCCGGCAGGATCCGCTCGACCTCGTCGAGGGCGTCCACGCGCCGCACCGCGAGCACGGTGATCACGGGGTGCGTGGCGTCCCGGCAGACCTGCATCATCGGGCCGTCGTCGAGCGCCCGGACACCCCAGGACTCGTCGTGCAGGAGCAGTGCCTCGGCGACGTCACGCGTCTCCACCGGCCCGCGGCAGAGCAGGGTGACGTCACGGGGCACGGTGACCGCCGAACACGTGCGAACCGTCCCCGACGTGGCCGTCCAGCGTGCCCTCGTCGTGCGCCGGGTCGAGCGGGGCACCACCGACGAGCTGCAGGAACCGGTCCTCGTCGATGCGGTCGAGGAACGCCTCGAGCGCTTCCCAGCCGTCGTCGAAGCGCACGACGAGACCGCCGCCGCCGAACGTCGAGGTGGTCGTGCGCGGCGGGGGCCACACGCCGTCCCGGTCGAGGAACTCGGTCGCCTCGGGTCCGACCACGACCGCCAGCGGAGCGGGTTCGCCGTGCGAGACGGCACGGACGAGGTGGTCGGCGTCACCACGACGCTGCATCACCACACCGAAGACGGGTTCGACGTCCTCGGCGACGCGGTGCACGGCGTCGAGGAGCCGCGGCGCGAGCGTCTGGTCGGCGCCGTCCTCGGGGATCGTGAGCACGGCGGACATCGTCTCGACGACCACGCCGTCGAGCAGGTGCGCGGTCATCGTCGCCGAGAAGCCCTCGCCCACGGCGTACGACGTCGACACCGCCGGGGCCTCGTGCTTGGCGTACTGCGTGACGACCCAGCGGTCCCACGGCACGGTGAGCGGTTCGGCGGTGCCCCAGCGCGTCGGGCAGGTGCCGACCGTCTCACACAGGGCCTCGATCGCGGACCCGATGTCGATCGCGCGTTCGGCGTGGTGGCGCAGCGTGAGGTCGATGCTGATCTGCCGCACCGAGTCGCGCGCGACGGGGTGCTCCGGCGAGGGCGTGCCGACGAGCTCGGGGCCGCGGTGCACGAAGTCCTCGATGCGGGAGGCTGCGACGCCGGTCCGCCCGTCGCGGAGCGTGCCGTCGGGATCCGTGACGGCCCACGCGGCCCCGTACGCGCCGAGGGCGTGCCGGAGCGCCGGTGTGAGCGCGGAGCCGGGCCCGGTGCGGAGGACGACGAAGCGTCCGGACTCGGATGCCCGACGGAGCAGGGAGGCGAGCGCCTCGGTCAGCCACACCACCGGCGAGGCCGAGTCGACCACGATCGCGGGGCCGACCACGTCGTCGATGAGGCGATGTCTGACCATCCGGGTCCTCCTCGGGTTCGCGGGTCGCTCGATCCACCTGGACGGTACACACGGGGGCGACACCTGTCCGTCAGACGGACCGGCTCACAGCGGAGACACGGGTGCGGCCAGGAGGCGCGGTGCGGGCCGGCAGCGCCACGCTCGGCGGGCACTCGGCTGGCGTCCAGCGCAGAATCCGCTAGGCTTGCGACGTCCCGCTGAGCGGGGTGCGCGAGTGTAGTTCAATGGTAGAACTCCAGCTTCCCAAGCTGGTAGCGCGGGTTCGATTCCCGTCACTCGCTCCGACACGAAGGGCCGCCCGACCTGTCGTTTCTCAACCCAGGTGAGACTTCTCTCGAAGTAGTTGAGACTCCCGCCCCTGAAACTGGCGCAAAGCCGGGCTTGCCGAAGCTCCGCAGGGCGGCTCCGTCCATCCTCTGGCACGGGCTCGTTTCGATCCGGATTCGCGATTGTCTTCCATAGCGGAGGCTCCGAGAGCAACGAGCGCGACGCGCGAACCTCGGCGGCACCCTCGCCGCGTCTTACACGGCGAGGCGCGCCCGCGCCTGCGTTGCCCCTCCATGGACGAGGATGGGAGGGTTCGCGGCGTTGGTGCCGCACGTTCGTTGCTCTACAGCAGGAGTGCCCACCCGTGGTGAATCACGTTGCCTTCATCTGGAACATTGCCGAGTCGCTCCGCGGGCCCTTCAAGCCCTCTGAGTACGGGTCGGTCGTTCTCCCGTTCACGGTGCTCCGTCGGCTCGACGCGGTCTTGGCCGACACGAAGGCGGCTGTCCTGCAGACCGCGAAGGCGATCGGGGCGTTGCCCGAGATGCTGCAGGCGGTCACGCTCTCCGAGGCCGCGGGGCACGAGTTCTACAACTCGTCGCCGTTCGACCTCGGCAAGCTCGTCGCCGATCCGCAGGACCTGCGCGCGAACCTTGCGTCGTATCTTGCCGGGTTCTCGCCGAACGTGCGGGACATCTTCGAACGGTTCGAGTTTGACAAGACACTGAACAAGCTGTCCGAGAAGAACAAGCTGTTCGCGGTGACCGAGAAGTTCGCGCAGGCCGACTTCCACCCCCGCACGGTCAGCAACATTGAGATGGGGCTCGTGTTCGAGGAGCTCATCCGGTTCGCCAACGAGAAGTCGAACGAGACTGCCGGCGACCACTACACGCCACGCGAGGTGATCGCGCTGATGGTGCAGTTGCTGTTCGCCCTCGACGACGACGCTCTCTCGAAGTCTGGTGTGGTTCGGTCCATCTATGACCCGACCGCCGGGACCGGTGGGATGCTCTCCGTTGCGGAAGAGTACCTCCGCAGAATGAACCCAGCCATCCAGCTCAGTCTGTACGGGCAGGACTACAACGATGCCTCGTACGCGATCTGCAAGGCCGACATGGTCATCAAGGGTCAGGACGTCGACAACATCGCCCTCGGCGACACCCTCACTGAGGACGCCTTCGACGACAAGAAGTTCGACTACGGTCTGTCGAACCCGCCGTTCGGCGTCGACTGGAAAGACCAGCGCGCCGCCGTTGACGACGAGCACACCAAGCTGGGCTTCAATGGTCGGTTTGGCCCCGGCACCCCCGCTGTCAGCGACGGGGCCATGCTGTTCCTGATGCACCTGGTGTCGAAGATGCGCAAGCCCGAGGACGGTGGCTCCCGCATGGCGATCGTCCTCAACGGGTCGCCGCTGTTCTCCGGCGGCGCCGGCGGTGGGGAGTCGAACATTCGCAAGTGGCTGCTCGACAACGACCTTGTGGAAGCGATCATCGGACTGCCGAAAGACATGTTCTACAACACCGGCATCTCGACCTACATCTGGATCCTCACCAACCGTAAGGAGAGCGGCCGCAAGGGCCGGTTGCAGCTCATTGACGGCCGCGAGATGTTCACGAAGCTCCGTAAGGGCCTCGGCTCGAAGCGCAACGAGCTCTCGCTGCGGAACATCGAGACAATCGTCGGCCTGTACGCCGGGTTCGAGAGTGGGGACCACTCAAAGGTCTTCCGCAATGAGGACTTCCTCTACCGCACCATCACCGTCGAACGTCCTCTGCAGCTTAACTGGCGCGCCACCTCCGAACGCATCGACGCTGTCTTCCAAGCGAAGGCCGTCCGGAAGCTGAACGAGACGGATGCCGAAGCGCTGCGTGCCGTGCTCAACCGGCTCGGCACAGAGACCGTCTGGAAGAACCGCAACGAGTTCCAGAAGGATCTGAAAATCGCGGCGAAAGCTGAGGGACTAGCTCTCCCCGCACCGCTACTCAAGACCGTGACCACGGAGCTCGGCGAACAGGACGACACCGCCGAAACTTGCGTCGACGCCAAGGGCAACCCGGAGCCGGACGTGTCGCTCCGGGACGCCGAGAACGTGCCGTGGGACCAGGACGTCGACGCCTATTTCGCCCGCGAAGTTCTTCCCTATGCTCCTCACGCCTGGATCGATCACGCCAAGACCAAGGAAGGCGCGGAGATCCCCTTCACCCGCCACTTCTACCGCTACATCCCGCCGCGCTCGCTCGAAGATATCGACCGAGACCTCGACGAAGTGATGAACGAGCTTCGCGCGATGCTCGTTGAGGTGGAGCGGTGAGCGACGAAAGTTGGTACGGAAGATTGCCATCGCACTGGGACGCAGGCAACATTCGAAGGTTCGCGTTGATGAAGACGGGGCACACCCCGAGTCGGCAACACCCTGAGTATTGGACCGACTGCACGATCCCTTGGTTCACCCTCGCTGATGTCTGGCAGCTCCGGGCTGGCGCGCGTGAACTCGGCGAGACGTCAGAGCGGGTATCGGAGCTAGGCCTCGCGAACTCGGCTGCTGAGTTGCTCCCCCCCGGAACCGTTGTTCTTTCGCGTACCGCTTCTGTCGGGTTCAGCGGCATCATGCCCGTGTCGATGGCAACCAGCCAGGACTTCTGGAATTGGGTGCCGAAGCCGGGGATGCTCTCGCGCTTTCTCTGGTATCAATTGCAGTCCATGAAGCCCGAGTTTGAGCGCTTGATGATGGGCTCGACTCACCGCACGATCTATCAGGGAGATGCTGCATCGCTTCGGGTCGTTGCGCCCCCAATCGGCGAGCAGCGGGCGATTGCGGACTTCCTGGATCGGGAGACGGCGCAGATCGACGCGTTCATCGCGAAGAACGAGGAACTCATCACTCTCCTCAAAGAACGGCGGAGGGCCACCGTTCGCAGAGCGGTTACCGGTGGCATTGGGCGTGAGATCCCGACTCGGCCTAGCGGCGTTGCGTGGTTGGGGGACGTTCCCGCGCATTGGTCTGTGGCCGGGCTCGATCGCTACGCAAGCACCGTCAGCGGCGTCGGCTTTCCGGAGAGAGTGCAAGGAATTGAAGATGCGGAGATCGCGTTCTACAAAGTGAACTCTCTCGGCCGAGCCGACGTAGATGGAGTAATTCGCAAGTCATGGGACACCATTTCTCGTGAAACGGCCCGATCTCTTCGCGCGAAGATCCTTCCACCCGGAACGATTCTGCTAGCCAAGATCGGTGCCGCACTGCTCCTGGGCCGCATCCGCCGTACGGACCGGCCCGCCTGCATCGACAACAACATGATGGCCATCGTGCCGAATGAGTACCTCAATCCGCGGTTCGCGTCCTACGCGCTGCAGACGTTCGATTTCGAGACATTGGCTAACCCAGGCACGGTCCCGTCGATGGACATGTACGCGTTGATGCACCGTGAGACAGCAATTCCGCCGCTCGTCGAGCAGGAAGAGATTGCGGACTATCTCGATCGCCGTCTCGTGGGGATTGACGCTGCACTCGCTACATGTCGTCGTGGCGTCCAACTTGCGGCCGAGCGTCGTGCCGCGTTGATTTCGGCGGCAGTGACGGGGAGGATCGACCTGGGGGTGGCCGCATGACCGGTGTTGCTGGAGCACATCTGGAGTCGGTGCTGGAGAACGAGATCGCCGAACAGCTCGCGGCAAACGGATGGCTGTATTCGCCTACCGGCGCTGGCTACGACCAAGAACTTGCACTGTTCCCCGAGGACGTGCTCGGTTGGTTGGAGGATTCCCAGCCGACCGAGTACGCGAAAGTGGTCCGGCCGATCGACACGGACGCTCAGCGTGACGCGGCGGCTGGCAGCATCCTGACACGGCTGGCGAAGTCACTGGATCTAGATCCTCTAAAGAACGGTGGGACGATTCGACTCCTGCACGAGGGCTTCTCGATGGTGCCGCTGCATGGGGGCGCAGTGAAGTTCCGGTTGGCGCAGTTCCGGCCAGCGACAACCCAGAACCCGGACACGCTCGAGGCGTACGCGAAAATGCGGGTGCGTGTCGTGCGGCAGGTGCATTACTCGGTGAAGCATCCAAACAAGGCGTTGGATCTGGTGCTGGTCGTGAACGGCATCCCGATCGCGACGATCGAGTTGAAGACGGACTTTACGCAGGCGATTGAGAACGCCGTAGATCAGTACCGGTTCGACCGATCGCCGGTGGGTGAGCCCCTGTTCGGGTTCGCCAAGCGGTCGCTCGTGCACTTTGTGGTGTCGAACTCCGAGGTGCGGATGACGACCAAGCTCGCGGGCGCCTCGACTCGGTTCCTGCCTTTCAACAAGGGCGCGGACGACGGCGCGGGGAACCCGGCGAACCCGGACGGGTCGGCCTCCTCGTACTTCTGGGAGGAGATCCTGCAACGCGACACCTGGCTGCAACTGTTGGGATCGTTCGTGCACCTGCAGGTCGAGACGGATGTCGACCCGGACACAGGCAAAAAGACAAGAACGCAGAAGGTGCTGTTCCCCCGCTACCACCAGTGGAGGGCCGTGACTCGGCTCATTGAGGCGGCGCGAACCGAGGGTGCGGGGAACCGATACCTGGTCCAGCATTCGGCGGGGTCGGGGAAGACGAATTCGATCTCGTGGCTCGCCCACCGCCTCGCCCAGCTGCACGACAACGAGAACCAGCGAGTGTTCGACACCGTCGTCGTCGTCACAGATCGGACGGTGCTGGACAAGCAGCTGCAGGACGCGATTGCGCAGTTCGAGAAGCAGGCCGGCGTGGTGCAGTCCATCACGAAGGATGATGGCGAGTCGAAGTCGAAGCAGCTCGCGGCGGCTCTCACTGGCGGCAAGAACATCGTGATCGTGACGATCCAGTCGTTCGAGGCGCTGATCACTGCGATCCAAACCCTGCCTGGGCTGAAGGGGCACCGGTTCGCAGTCATCGCGGACGAGGCCCACTCGTCGCAGACCGGGTCGACCGCGGGAGCATTGACGAAGGTGCTGTCTCCGGACGAGCAGGCCGCTGCCGCTGAGGGGGCGCCGATCGATTCGGGCGCGTACCTGCAGTGGGCGATGGAGGTCACCGCGTCCGCGCCGAACATCTCCTACTTCGCGTTCACCGCCACCCCGAAAGCGAAAACCCTGGAGCTCTTTGGGCGGCCGCCGGAGGGTGCCGGGCCCGACGCGACCCCGGAACCGTTCGACCTGTACTCGATGCAGCAGGCGATCGAGGAGGGCTTCATCCTCGACGTGTTGCAGAACTACACCCCGTACAAGGTGGCGTGGAAGCTGCAGCATCCTGACGGCGACTACGACGGCGCCGGCGAGGTCGACGAGTCAACCGCGGTGAAGGCGCTCGTGCGGTACGTGCGGCTGCACCCGACGAACATCAGCCAGAAGGCCAAGATCGTCGTTGACCACTTCCGCACCTTCGTGCAGCCGCTGCTGGACGGCAAGGCGAAGGCGATGGTCGTCACCGGATCACGGATTGAAGCCGTGCGGTGGAAGAAGTACCTCGACACCTACATCACCGATGCGGGTGTGCAGGGGGTGCGGTCGCTGGTGGCCTTCTCCGGCACCGTCCTAGACCCCGACGATGTCGGTGAGGGGTTGACGGAGCGCACCCAGAACCCTGGGGTGCAGTCAGATCTCGCGGAAGCGTTCAAGCCGGCGACGTACAACGTGATGATCGTTGCCGAGAAGTTTCAGACCGGATTCGACCAGCCCCGCCTGGTCGCGATGTACGTCGATAAGAAGCTCGGCGGGGTGCAGGCCGTGCAGACGCTGTCCCGGCTGAACCGCACCCACCCGGGTAAAGACAAGACGTTCGTCCTCGACTTCGTCAACGACCCGCAGGAGGTGCTGGACGCGTTCCTGCCGTACTACCGGAAGGCAACGCTCACCGCGACGACCGATGCGAACCTGATCTATGACCTCGTGGCGAAGCTCGACTCGGCCGGTATATACGACCTGACCGAGGTGGAGCAGGCGTTCGACGCCGCGCTCACTGGCGGGCTGAATGCGAACTCGAAGGTGTCGGCCGCGACAGCGCCGGCGGTGGACCGGTTCCAGAAGCGGTGGGTCGCAGCGGTGCTCGATGACGACAAGGACGAACAGGACGAACTGCGGCTGTTCAAGGCGGACGTTGGGAACTTCGTAAAGTTCTACGACTTCATCTCCCAAGCCCGCAACCTCGAAGACACCGACCTGCCGCGCCGGCACTACTTTTTCCGCCGCATCCTCCCGCAACTATCGACCGCGACGATCCTCGAACCAGTCGACATCTCGGACGTGTCCCTCGTGGGTTACAGGATCAGCGCTGGTGAAGCCGTGAAGCTGAACCTCGAGCAGGGACCAGGGTTGGACCCGATCACCGCAATCGGGTCGGGGGCGATCCACGAGAAGCACCGCAGCGCCCTCGAGGAGATCATCCAGAAACTCAACGAACGCCTCGGCGACAAGTACGGCGTCGGCGTCATCGACCTCCAGATGAACCACATCGTCGGCAAGCTCGCGCTCGATGAGGATCTCAAGGGTCAGGCGTCGGTGAACACTGCGCAGCAGTTCGCGGAGTCTCCGGCCCTGCCGAAGGCGTTCACGAAGGCGTTGCTCGGAGTGCGTGACGAGACCCCGGCGTTCATCGACGACCTCTTCACCGACAGCGGCCTGTTCGGCGAGCTCGGGAAGGCATTGCCGGCAATGCTGTACGAGTACTTCAAAACCCCCACAAACCGGAGTGACTGAAGCTGCCCCCTGCCCCGCCCCCCCTCCTTCGATCCTTGACCGGAAAGGCTTCCCTTGTCACTAGCAGACACCGAGGCTGGCGCCGCGTGGGTTTACAACTTCCGACCCGAAGATCGCGCAATTGCGACTGATCTGTTGGGTGCCTTCATCCTTGACAGTTGGTCGCGGGCTCGCGCCGACTTACTCGACTTAGCGCGACAGGAGATAGCTCTCTACGAGACTGCGGGACCGATATGGATAGTCCCCGCGCTGGACGCTGGAGACATTCGTCGGCTGGCGGGGCTACCGAAAACGCTCCCACTCGTAGCTTTCGAGAACTTCGAACCTGGCATGAATATCCCTTCAACGCCGGGCAGCGAGGGCCTGATTGGACATTTACTGAGGGACACAATAGGGAAAAACGTGTTGTCGCCGTCAACCCCTTTGAACATCTTGCGCAAAAAGAAAATTCGAACGGTTCTCATAGTCACAGATACCGTCGAGACTGGCGGCCAGGCTCGCCAGTACGTGCAGGCGCTGCTGCGTAATCCTACGATTCGCAGTTGGCTTTCGTTCCGCTGGATCAAGATCGTTGTTCTATCTTACGCGGCGTCGCCAGGCGGGGCGCAAGTTTTGGAACATGAGAGCAAGATACACGCTTTCAAGTTCGTCCGGCATGCACCAACCATCCGGAGCCTACCGTGGTCCGCTGCAGGCGTCCAAGCCGCGCTTTCATTGTGTAAGGATTACGGACGAGGCACAAATCGACTTGGCTACGGAGAACACGGCGGCCTTTTTGGGTTTCTTGATCGGCTACCCAACACAGTCCCGACTATCTTCCGCCAGCAAGGTCCTGATTGGACGCCGCTCTTCTCGGGGCGCGACGGTCGGCAAGTCTCTACCACGCTGGCCCAGGAGTTTCACAGTTCACCCGTCGCGCCACCGGCGCACGACGAGATTGTCGCCGCAGTCCGGCAGGAACGACTGTCTGTGAGTATCGGCAAGCAACAGCGCGAGAGTAATCGGGACATCCTGACGGCTCTCGCGGTACTCAGCGTCTCACCCGGGCAGGCCGGCGTTCTCGGAGGTGCCCTTCAGATGACCCAGGGCAACACGGACGCTTTGCTGCGATATCTCGACGCACAGGGGTGGGTGGACGATCAACTGAAGGTAACCGCACAAGGAAGAGCTGAACTGGCCGCCGGAAAACGTAAGACACGGCGTGTCGAGCGACGCAACGTAGTCCCGACGGACGAATCCTACTATCCTCACTCCTTGAGGTGAGGGGATGGTAGCCGTAGGCCTAGTGATGAAGTCGCGACGTTGTCGCGACTCGCTGAGCACACTAGCTCAGTCGGTCCAGTATTGGATCGAGGTGCCCCGGAAGACCGGTGCATTCGGACTAGCTTGCGCTACGCTTGCAAGCACGGACAGGCCGCCCTACGTGGGCCTCCGGGCTCTTCCTGCCCGTGGATCCCTTCGGGATCTCCGATCGGAGTAGACCAGGTTGCCATCTCCTCACTCTTATGTCGCAGAGGGATTGAATCACGGCCATGATGCCGAAATGTTGCGACGCGCGTCCGCCTATCGGCGGTCAATCTCAGCGAAGGGTGCCTACCCACTTCTGACACTCGGCCATCTTGCGCAGGAATCAGAGTCCCAATGGGGCTACCTTCGCGCGGTCGTCGAGAGACGAGTGAGCGAGTATCTTGATATCCAGCGTCGCAAGCGAGATGGGTCCTTGCGGCATCTATCCGCCCCCAAACCTTCCCTCATGCACATCCAACGCTGGATCCTGGCGAACGTCTTACCGGGACTAGATCTGCACCCCTCAGCGTTCGCCTACCGTTTCGGCATATCAGTCAGAGACTGCGCAGAGCAACATATCGGCGCCCGCTGGCTGCTGAAGATGGATCTGCACAACTTTTTTGGCACGATTGGAGAATCTCGTGTTTACCGGCAGCTTCGAACCATTGGCTATCCAGCACTCCTCGCCTTCGAGATGGCACGAATCTGCACGCGAGTAGTGCCGCCGAGCATCAATCGGGATTGGCTTGAAGGCCGAGGGGTTGAACCGTACGGCTTCCCGTACCACGGCACGCTCCCTCAGGGGGCGCCGACCAGCGGGGCGCTGGCAAACGCCGTCGCGTTCAGGCTCGACGAACGGCTCACGGACATCGCCGAACGAGGCTCACTGGTATACACGAGATACTCCGATGATCTTACCTTCTCCTCGCCTAGCCCCTTCAGTCGCGCTTCAGTCCCGCGCTTGATCGCTGAAGTGGAGGGCGCTATTACGCTTGAGGGTTTTGCTGCTCACAGGAGGAAGACACGTCTGATCCCGCCGGGAGCGCGGAAGGTCGTACTTGGCCTTATGTTGACCGACAATGCCGTCCGACTGCTGCCGGAGTTTCGAGACAGGCTGGATAACCACATTCGCTGCGTTGCCAAGTACGGCCCTGGGAGCCATGCTACAAAGCGGCGCTTCGATTCGACGCTTTCCATGATCAATCATGTCGACGGCTGCTTATCGTTTGCGTTGCATGTGGAGAGAGACTGGGCCAGGGAACGTATGCACCGGTGGGCGGAAGCGCTGGCGGCGCACGGCCATCCGGTTTACCGGGATCCCTAAAGGTTCGAATGCAGCGCAACTCCTTCGCCGACGAGATCAAGCCACCCGCGGCCTGGTGCCGGTTGCATGCCGTCCGACTCGATCTGCACGAGGGCACGATCCTCACGGAGCTTCACTCGGGCCGCAACTGAGGCATGGTGGACGAAGCACGCCCTTCGGAGCCAGACGTTGCTGTCTGCCTGGCAACCCTCATCCGCCTCGCTCCGCTTCATCGGCTCCGCATCGCTCCGTAACATTCCCGCGATCCGTGCACTGCTCTGTCAGCGACGCCACGCCTAGAGCTGTGAGGCCGAGCTGTGAGGCCGAGCTGTGAGGACCGAATATCGTCGTCGCGAGCGACAGCGCCTCATGCCATCGATCTTTGACGCTGGGGAGCGTTTTCCTGGCGATCGTCGAACATCCCGCAGCGTCAGATGTCCCTCAGTCCAAACCTGTCCGTCGAGGCTCGGTCCACGAAAAAGTACTCTGGCCCTCGGGACCCGGGCGGGTTCGGTGCCCCCAACCCGTAGCCAGGAGCAGCTGGACACCCTAAGGTGCGAGGATGGCTCGGGATGAGGTGCGCCGCGCGCACATGTTGACCAAGGGCTACATCCGCGCGTGGGCTGATGAGCGCAATCGGGTGGACGTCATCGACATGATCCGGAACCGTGGGTACCTGTCGTCGGTGAACAACGCCACGGTGCGAAGCTACGCGTACGAACCGAACGTACTGTCGCATGACCTCGAGCAGGACTACTCCATAGTCGAGAGCCAGGGCATTCAGGCCATCTCCAAGCTCCGGGGAGCAGACCCGACATTGGACGCTGACGCCGTGGCCGCCATGATCTCGTATCTCGACGTGCACCTCGACCGCGGCCGCTACGCCGATCAGACGGAAATCCGAACGCCGGCCGTTCTGTTGAAAACGGACCGGACGATTCAGGATGTTGAGTTCAACGTTGCTGACCGCCTCCTACTCTCTCAGTCAATGAAAGACGTCGTACGATTGAAGGCACTCGGCCTCGAATCGTGGGAGTGGCGGATCCTCCCCGGTGAGTTCGTGACCGGTGACGGTGCGGTCTTGCTGTTTCGTGAGGCGGAAGGTGCGGATGTCTGCACGGTTGCCTTCCCGGTATCTCCCACACAGCTCGTACTGATCGGGAAGCCGTTCGAAGGCCCTGTGCCTCTCAACCCTCTCATTGCGAGCAAGAGTCGACGGTGGCTTGTTGGTCGACCGGGATCGCTACGAAGGGGTGTTTTAGGGCCCATCGACAGCACGATTGTGCCGGTTGATGATGTCGAGTCCATACTGACAGATGTCCGCGAAACTGCGTCCGAGGGTTGAACAGGCACATGCTCACGGGCAGCCTCAGTGGGGGTTTCTCGACGCGACCCGCGGCCGGGGATCATGCTCTGCCGTTCGCCCGGCCCTGGACAGAACGACTTGTCGCCAAATCCTGATCGCGATCCAAGAGAGTCCGAAGCTGATTGACAATAACCGCACCTTCGAGCGCAAGAAGCATTGGAAACCGTCCGGAAGCGACGTTGCGTTCTCATCCCGTCGGACTCGGGGAGCGAACGCGTCTGTGGTGTGGTCGGCATATAAGGCGCTGCGTGGCTCCGTTGCCGAGCGCGCGAGCTTGGTGAAGAGCCCCCAGCCGAGCTGCCCTTGCTCGATTTTCTGAGGGACGCGCTCGAACATCTCGAGAGCGCTGTGTACGACGACACCCGGACAGCGGTGACGGATCCCATCAACACGCGCCAGACCGGCGTGGAGAAGCGTCTGCCCTGACTTCCGAGGTAGCGAAGAATGGGCACTTGTTGCCGACTTGGCCGCAAGCCGCCACGCTTAGGTGGTGAAGCTCAAGCAAGACGCACGCGCGTTGAAGACCAAGGCGATCTCATCGATGCGTGCGGCGATGGTCGCGTTCAACAGCCCCGCCGATGACGGACGTCCGACAGAAATCCTGCTTCGGCTGCAGCACGCCTTCGAAATGCTCCTGAAGGCCGCGCTCGTTCAGGGGAACGTTCGGGTGTTCGACACAGCCTTGGGACGCTCCCTTGGCTTCGAGGCGGTCGTTAAACAGGCGCAACAGCTCGCCGGTTTGAAGGTCAACGATGATGAGGCAGGGACTCTCCGCGCCATTGACGCGCTGCGAGACGAGGAGCAGCACTGGTTCGCCGAAGTGTCAGAAGGGCTGCTCTACCTGCATGCCCGCGCCGCGGTCACCCTCTTCGATGATCTCTTGCACCGCGCCTTCTCTGAGCGCCTTGCGGACCACCTACCGCTCCGAGTGCTTCCGATTTCAGTCCAGCCACCTCAGGACTTCCTTACGCTCATTGACAGCGAATACGAACAGATCGCGGCGCTTCTCAAGCCAGGGCGACGGGCACGCTCGGCGGCACGTGCCAAGATGCGAGCGCTACTGGCGATGGAATCGCACGTGGACCCCGATGCAAGAGTCAGTCAGTCAGACGTCAATCGCGTTGAACAGGGGATCCTCGATGGTAAGGCCCGAGATCAGGTCTTTCCAGCCCTCGGCTCCGTTGGTGCCGACGTGAACGGTGTCGGTCTGGAGGTGCAAGTTCGTATCGTGAAGAACGGCGGCATGCCCTTTACGTACACCACCGATGACGACGTGGCAGCGATCCGTGAAGTCAATCTGCAGAAGCGGTACGGGATCCCACGACAGGAACTCGCGGAGAGAGTGAGCCTGACGCCTCCCCGTAGCGCGGCTCTGCGCGCACACCTCGGCCTTGACGACGGCGAGCCGTACCTCCACACCTTTGTCTTCGGATCCCAAAAGCACCATCGCTACTCGGGCGAGGCGGTCGCGAGGATGCGCTCCGGGGTCAAGGAATATGACATGGACGCGATCTGGCAAGCACACGGCGCCTCGCGCGCATCAATGCCAAGACCAGCGTGTACTCAACCTGACTGCGCATGCCGTAAGTAAGCGGGCCGCGGCACACCGATTCTCGTCCGGTCGCCGCGGAAGAGCTCCCTGGTCTCTTCAGTACTTGATCGGCCTCTCCTTACACCTCACAATTGCAACGGCGGCGACAGCGCGAGTGATCCGGTCTCCGGCCGCCGGTCGCATGGCGCGCCCTCAAGCCCGAATAGGCGAGCTCCACGGTCTTCGTTAGGGAGCTATGTCGTGCGCGCCCGGGACAGCGCGAACAGACTGAGGGCGACGGAGCCGACTGTTAGGACTAACGAGGCCGCGTGCACTGCGGCAAAGAATCGGAGCGTCGCGGTCGCGCCGACTGCCGGCGACGGCAGTCATGTGACGGCAAGCGCCGCTGCGAGTGCAGCGCTTTGGAGCGCGAGGAGGACAATGACGCTGATGAGAACGAGTCCTCCCGTTGTCGCGAGCACCCAAGGGGGTGAACCTTGGTCCACCAGCCCTCATTGCCGACGAACCGCTATTCCAAGCCCCGCCGACTTGGAAGCCGCTTCCCTTCAAACAAGGCCAGCACTATTGAGCAGGCTGATCCCGCCGCCCCGGCGGGTCTTCTCGCGGTCGTTCCGGAGCCGGTCGTTCACCGGCCAGCGGCGGACCGCCAACGCGCTGAGCGTCGGTGGGCCAACATAGCCCGTCCGATATGATTCTCACGGACCTGCCTTTAACGGACGGCGCTGTTCCCTAGGCAGATCGCGTCAGCTCAAGAGGTTGTGGCGCAGGTCGTAGCCAGTGTCGGCGAGGAACTGCAGCCGGTCGCGTACTTCTTGCAGTGATGCTGCGTCGTCGGCGTTGCGGTAGTCGGCGCGGAGGAGCGTGTTGGCGGTAATGATGTCGTCGGTCCGGTCGGCATATCCGGCGGCCGCAGCGGTGAGGAAGATCGTCGGGTCGGCGGGCCGGATGAGTTCGGTGCCTGAGAAGCCGATCGTGTCGGGTTCGAAGCCAAGCGCGGCCATGTCGACTTCATCCTCGGTGAACGCGACGACCCGGTACGGCATCTCGCGTTTTCGGATGAAGGGGTACCCGGCGCGGTCGGAGATGGCACGTCCGGAGATGCGGCAGCGCGCTTCGATGAGCCGTTCCGCCTGCTCGATCAGAGGCAGGTCCGAAGTCCACCGGGTCCTGACACCTCCCGGTCCGGGGTAGCAGGCGATCGCGAAGTCCACGAGCCCGCCGACCTGCCGCGACTCCCACCCGATGTCAGTGCGGTGCACGCGCTTCCCGAGGCGTGCGAGTGCGTCGTCCACCTGTCCGGCTGTCAGCCCTGCCCGCACTAGTCCGTCGAAGGTGGACCCGTTGACGGCGAGCATGCGTGCGACGGCGAAGGTGACGTAGATGGGTGCGGCGTCCTTCCATCGTTCCTTCGTCCCGAGGGTTTGTCTGCCGTCGATCCAGACGCGGCGCCGGTCGACGTCGACCAGCAGCACCGACGCGGTCTGCTCCGCGAGCGCGATCTGCGTCGCAGTGACAGTCCGCGGCGCCAACAGGAGCAGTTCCGCATGACTCGGGTCGTCATCGCGGGGGCGTTGGGTAAGGGTTGGGAAGCGTGCGCGGCGGCCGTCGGGGAGGCGGATCGTGTCGTGCGACTCCACGACTGCGCGAAGCCCAGCGAGTTTCAGGACGGCGAGCGCGTTGCGGCTCCAACGACACGGTCTACTGGCTGTGCGCCACCGGCGCCGCCCACTGGTACCCGCAGCGCATCGACCGGAAGGTCCAGGGCTACGGATGCTCGGTCTGCTCCCGCCGGCGACTGGTCCTCCGAGTCAACGACCTCGCAACCACCGACCCGCTCCTCGTCACCGAGTGGCACGACCACCTCAACGTTCCCAAGCGGCCCGAGTTCATGCTCGCCGGAATCGACCGGCACTGGTGGAAGTGCGCCTTCGGACACGTCAAGCAACAGAGCGTCCCGAACCGTCGGAAGTCACGCGGCTGCACCGGGTGCGAACCCGAGGACCGGATCCTCAACTAGAACCGAACAACACCAGAACGACGGCGAAGCGCATCAGCTTCGCCGTCGTTTTCGTCGTTCTGACCAGTCCGCCCGGAAGGTCTCACGTCAGGTGAGAAGAATCCGGAACGCCTCAAACGGGCGTTCTCAAGCAGCGCATGGTCTCATCACTGCGAAAGAGTCTCTTTTGTCTCGAGAAACGACACGACCGGGCGGCCCTTCTGCGTGTGGCCCCGGAGCGTGCGGGCACCGTCCAGGACCGCACGCGAGAGTGCTGCCATGCGCGCCACCGCCCCACTCGTCGCCGGCATCGTCGCCGCACTCGCCCTGACCGGCTGCAGCGGCGGGAGCCCGGGCACCACCCCGACGGCACCGTCACCGACGCGCACCCCCACGTCCGCACCGACGCCCTCCCCGACCCCGACCATCACCGCCGCCGACCGGGCTGCCGTCGCCCGCACCCTCGCCGACCTCGAGCGGGAGTACGACGCCACGGTCGGCGTCGTCGCGACCGACACCACCACCGGCGAGACCGTCGCGTACAACGGCGACCGCCGCTTCGGCTACGCGTCGACCCTCAAGGCGTTCGCGGCGGCGCAGTTCCTCCGCGCGGTGCACGGCGCCGACCGGGACGAGCGGGTGCGCTGGAGTGCGGCGGACGCCACCGCTGCCGGCCACTCCCCCGTCACGAGCGAGCACGTCGCCGACGGCCTGACGGTCGCCCAGCTCGCCGAGGCCGCGGTCCGGCAGAGCGACAACCTGGCCCTGAACCTCGTCCTCGACCGCATCGGAGGCCCCGCGGGGCTCGACCGAGCACTGGCGGAGCTCGGGGACCGCACCACCGAGGTCGTGCACGACGAACCGGCCCTCAACACGATCGAGCCCGGCAGCACCGAGGACACCACGACCCCGGCGGCGTTCGCGGCGACCCTCGCCACCGTGCTCGACGGCCAGACCCTCGGGCGCTCCGACACCGCGCTGCTCGAGCACTGGATGAGCGGCAACACCACCGGCGACACCCTCGTCCGTGCCGGCGCTCCCGACGGCTGGACGGTGGTCGACAAGTCCGGCGGCGCGGGCGGCATCCGGAACGACGTCGCGCGCGTGACCCGGCCGGACGGCGGCCCGATCGTCATCGCCGTCCTCACGACCCGCAACGCCCCCGACACCGCCTACGACGACGCCCTCGTCGCACGGTCCGCCGCGGCGGTGCTCGACGCGTTCGACGGCTGACGGCCGCCCGGCGTCACACGGCGTCATGCACGACACCTGTCGGGGACGCCGGGCAACTACGATCTGGTCATGTCCTCCCCCGACTCCCCCACGGTCGTCGTCGGCGCCGGCATCATCGGTCTGAGCACCGCGTGGCACCTCGCCGACCTCGGGCAGCGCGTCGTCCTCGTCGACAGCGGCCCCGCCGCCGGTGGCACGACGACCGCGGGCGCCGGGTTCGTGGGCCAGTGGGCAGCCGGGTACGCCTGGTACTGGAACGAGTCCGAACGCGACGTCGAGCAGTACGGCATCGACTTCTACCGTCGGCTGGCCGGGTCCGGCCACGGTCCGACGGGCTACCGCCGCAACGGGAACGTCTGGCTGACGGTCACCGAACAGGGCCGCGCGGATCACATCCCGCCGTTCGAGGACCACCCGCTGCGCCCGGCCGGTGCGCGGACGCTCACCCCGGCCGAGGCGGCCGACCTCGTCCCCGGACTCGACCCGTCGGCCGTGACGGCCGGTTTCCTGCACCCGGACGGCATCCAGATCAGCGCGCCCGACACGGCCGCCGCGCTGGTCGGTGCGCTGCGGGCGAAGGGCGTCGCGATCCGCGAGCACACCGCGGTCGCGGGCCTGGAGGCACGGGACGGCTCCGTCACGGGCGTCCGGACCGCGGGTGGCGAGGTCATCGACGCCGCGCGGGTCGTCCTCGCCGCCGGCAGCTGGACGAACGCCCTGCTCGCGCCCCTCGGTCGCGAGCTCCCGACGGTGCGCGTGGTCGCGAGTCGCCTCGTCACGAGGCCGTTCGGCCTGCCGGGCACGCTGCCGACCCTGATGCTCCCCGAGCTCGAGGGGCTCTGGATCCGGGAGCACCGCGGCGGCCTGACCTACGGCGCCGGGAGCGGGTACGAGGCGCTGCACGTCGGTGGCGCGGACCGGGGCACCGATCCCGCGCGCCGCCCGGTCCGGACGGACCTGCTCGACGCCATGCGGACCTCCGTGCACCCGATCGTCGCGCGGCTCCTGCCAGCGGCGGCGAGCGTGCTCGGAGCGGACGAGACCCCGACGCAGGGCGTGGTGTCGATGACCGCCGACCGGAACTTCATCGTCGGCCCGGTCCCCGAGCTCGCCGGGCTCGTGGTTGCGGGCGGGGACAACGAGTCCGGCGTCACCCACGGCCCCGGTCTCGGCCGCATCGCCGCCGAGCTGAGCGTCACGGGGACGACCACCCTCGGCGACCCGAGCCGGTACGACCCCGCACGCTTCCCGGCCCGTGCGCCGAGCGAGGCCGACGTCGTGGCGATGATGCCGGCCCGACGCGAGGCCGATGCCCGACGAGCCGGAGCGACGGCATGAGCGACCGGACGACGACGCACGTCGTGATCGGCGGCGGGGTCGTCGGTGCCGCCACCGCGTACGCCCTCACGCTCCGCGGCGAGCGCGTCGTGCTCGCCGAGCAGCACGAGCGGGGGCACCACCGGGGGTCGTCGCACGGCGCCACCCGGATCTTCCGGCAGGGCTACGCCGATGCCGAGTACGTCGCACTGACCACCCGGGCGCTCGCACGGTGGGAGGCGCTCGAGGCCGCGGCGGGCGAGGAGCTGATAGTCCGGACGGGCGCCGTCGACCACGGGCGGCCCGAGGTCGTCGACGCCATCGCCACGGCGCTCGCGGACGCCGGCATCCCCCACGAGACCCTCAGCCCGGACGCCGCCGCCGAGCGCTGGCCGGGCATCGCGTTCGAGGGGCACGTCCTGACGCACGCGACCGCGGGGCGGATCCGGTCCGACCGCGCGATCGAGGCGTTCCTCACGCTGGCCGACCACACGGGGCTCGCCGACCTCCGCTTCGACACCCGGGTCACCGGGCTCGAGGACCACGGCGACGAGGTGACCGTGACGCTGTCCGACGGGTCCACCCACCGCACGTCCTCGGTGGTCGCGGCCGTGGGGTCGTGGGCACCCACGCTGGTGGGCGACCTGCTCGCGGAACGCGGGGCGCGCCTCCCGGCCCTCCGTGTCACGCAGGAGCAGCCCGCCCACTTCCCCAGCCACCTGCCGGACGAGGCGTGGCCGAGCTTCGTGCACTGGGCCGACGGCGACGACGTGTACGGCCTGCTGACCCCGGGCGAGGGCGTCAAGGTCGGGTTCCACGGCACCGGCCCCGTGGTCGACCCCGACCACCGCGACTTCACCCCCGTGCCCGCCGAGGCCGAGCGCCTGCAGGCGTACGTCGCCCGGTACGTGCCGGGGGTCGACGCGACGAAGCCGACGTTCATCAGCTGCCTGTACGACAACTCCCCCGACGAGGACTTCGTGATCGACCGTCGAGGTCCGGTCACGGTCGCGACCGGGTTCTCCGGCCACGGCTTCAAGTTCGCTCCGTTGCTCGGCGACATGATCGCCGACCTCGCGACCGACGGGCCACCACCCCCGGCCCGCTTCTCCCTCTCGAAGCACCACCCCACTCCCTCAGGACCATGACGACCCGACTCCTCAGCGCCATCGCGCTCACCGCCACCGCCGCCGCCGTGCTCACCGGTTGCGCGTCCACCGGCTCGTCCGGCACGGACGCCGTCGACGGGCTCGTCGTCGGCACCACCGACGTCGTGACGTCCCTCGACCCGGCCGGCGCCTGGGACCGCGGGAGCTACACGGTGCAGACGCAGCTCTACCAGCACCTGCTCACCTACCCCGCCGGGAAGACCACGACCAGCCCCGAGGTCGCGAAGTCCTGCGACTTCACCGACGGCACGCACTACGTGTGCGAGATCCGGGACGGCCTCACGTTCTCGAACGGCGACGACCTGACCGCCAAGGACGTGGTGTTCTCGTTCGAGCGCCAGGTGTCCCTCGGGTCGACGAACGGCCCGGGCTCGCTGCTGGCCAACATGGCGTCCGTGTCGGCTTCGGGCAGCACCGTGACGTTCACCCTGAAGCAGGCGGACGACCAGACGTTCCCGTACGTGCTCGCGAGCATGGCGGGGGCGATCGTGGACTCGAAGGTGTTCTCCGCGACGAAGGTGCACGCGAACGACGGGGTGGTGGGCTCCGGGCCCTACGCGCTGCAGGACGCCGCGGACGGCGGGGCGACGATCGCCCTCACCGCGAACACTCGGTACGACGGCGATGCGCCGGCCACGAAGAGCGTGACGATCAAGCAGTACACGAAGTCCGCGGACCTCAAGCTCGCCGTGCAGAAGGGCGACGCCGACGTCGCCTACCGCCAGCTCACCCCGACCGAGGTGACGTCGCTGTCCTCGGACGACTCGCTGCAGACCGTGCACGGCGACTCCGGCGAGGTCCGGTTCCTGGCGTTCAACCTGCAGACGATGCCCGGGAAGGACGCCGCGCAGAAGCAGGCGATCCGGCAGGCCGTCGCGGCGACGATCGACCGCGAGGCGATCGCGAAGGGCGTCTACCAGGGCACCTACACTCCGGCGTACTCGATCGTGCCGAACGGGTTCCAGGGCGCGACCGAGGCGTTCGAGGACGCGTACGACGGCGCCGACGCGAAGTCGATCCTGCGTGATGCCGGCGTGACCACTCCGGTGCGGCTGCCGATCGAGTACACGACCGACCACTACGGCTCGGGCTCCGACGACGAGTACGCGCTCATCCAGCAGCAGCTCGAGGACACCGGCCTGTTCACGGTCGACCTGCAGTCGGCCAGCTGGGACACCTACGTCGGGAACGTCGGCAAGGGCGAGTACCCCGTGTTCCAGCTCGGCTTCTTCCAGGACTACCCGGACGCCTCGTCGTACCTGACCCCGGCGTACGGCGCGACGGACGTGAACCTGCTCGCGAACCACTTCGACGACGCCACGGTGAACGGCCTCGTCGCATCGCAGGCCGTCGAGCCGGACGCGGCGAAGCGGAAGCAGCAGATCGAGCAGATCCAGCAGGACACCGCCGAGTCGGTGCCGCTCATCCCGCTGCTCGCCGGACAGGAGAACGTCATCGGGCAGGGGTCGCTGACCGGGCTGTCGAAGTCGGTCGACGCGTCCGGCGAGTTCCGGATCTGGGAGATCGGGCGCTCGTGAGCAGCTCACCGCTGCGCGCCGCCGTCCGCGCCCGCATGCCCGCCGGGCTCGACGACCTCGCCGCGCTCGTCGCGATCCCGTCGGTCCACGACCCCGCCGTGCAGTCGCTCGACGACTGCCACCGGGTCGCGGAGGCGGTGCGGGTCGCGTTCGGCGACCTGGGCCTGGAGGCGCGACTCGCCACCACCGCGGACGGCTCGCAGGCGGTCATCGCGACCCACCCCGCGCCGGCCGGGGCGCCGACGGTGCTGCTCTACGCGCACCACGACGTGCAGCCCGCGGGCGACCTCGCGGCCTGGACGAGCGACCCGTGGACCCTGACACCGCGGGACGGGCGGCTCTACGGCCGCGGCGCGGCTGACTGCAAGGGCGGGATCGTCACGCACCTCGTGGCACTCCGGGCGCTGCTCGACGTGCACGGGGCGTTCCCGGTCGGGCTCGTCGTGGTCGTCGAGGGTTCGGAGGAGCAGGGCACCGACGGCCTCGAGCAGTACGTGTCGTCGCACGCCGCCGACTTCCGGCACGTGGACACCGCCGTCGTGATGGACGCCGGGAACGCCGCGGTCGGGGTGCCGGCGCTCGTGACGACGCTCCGGGGCACCGCGTTCGTCGAGCTCCGGGTCCGCGCGCTGCGGGGCACCGTGCACTCCGGGATGTTCGGCGGGGCGGCGCCGGACGCGATCGCGGTGCTGGTCGCGCTCCTCGCCACGCTCCGGGACGAGGTCGGCGACACCACGGTCGACGGCCTCGACGCCTCGCAGACCTGGGACGGCCTGCCGTACGACGCCGACCGGTTCGCCGCCGACGCCGGGCTGCTCGACGGAGCGGAGCCGATCGGCTCGGCGGACCCGGCGTCCCAGGTCTGGGCACGCCCGGCCCTCACGGTCGTGGGCATCGACGCCCCGGCGGTCGCGGGGTCCTCGCCGTCCGTGCAGGCGACCGCCGGTGCCGCGCTGAACCTCCGCGTGCCGCCGGGTGTCGACCCCGCGGCGGCCGGCGAGCTGCTCGTCGCGCACCTGCTGCGGCGTGCACCGGCCGGCGTCGAGGTGACGGCTCGGGTCACCGGGGTGGGCGCCGGGTTCCGTGCCGAGGGCGGTCCGTCGTCGGCGACGTTCCGCGCGGCGCTCTCGGAGGCGTACGACGGGGCCCCGGTCGGGTCGCTCGGCGGCGGCGGCTCGATCCCGCTGTGCGCGACGCTCGAGCGGGCGATCCCCGACGTCGAGGTGATCCTGGCCGGGGTGTCCGAGCCGGCGGCGAACGTGCACGGCCCGGACGAGAGCGTCGACCCGTCCGAGATCGAGCACATGGCCCTGGCCGAGGCGCTCTTCCTCGCCTCGCTCACCACCCCCTGACCCCGCGGCGGCCGATCACGCCGCGGGTGGGTGTCCGTGTTCGGTCTCGGCCGTGACCGTGCTGGTTCACGAATCCCGGGTCTCGCGAACCAGAACGGTCACCGACGCCGACCGATGGCGGGTCCCGTGCAGGTGACGGACGGCGCCGGGCGTCCGGCCGTCGGAACCGCCGCTGCCGTCCGAGCGGGCCGGACCACTCGCCCCGTCCGGACCACCCGGTCCGTCCGGACCACCCGGTCCTTCCGGACCACCTGGGCCGTCCGGACCACCCGGTCCGTCCGGACCACCTGGGCCGTCCGGACCACCCGGTCCGTCCGGACCACCTGGGCCGTCCGGACCACCCGGTCCGTCCGGACCACCTGGGCCGTCCGGACCACCTGGGCCGTCTGGGCCGTCCGGGGCGCACGAGGCCCCCGGGCAGTCCGGGGCGCGCGGGCCTTCCGGACCACCCGGGCCGTCCGGGCCGTCCGGGGCGCACGAGGCCCCCGGGCATTCCGGGGCGCCCGGGCCGTCCGGGGTGCGCCGGCCGTCCGCTACGGTGGTGCCGTGCGCATCGTGGTGGCTCCGGACTCGTTCAAGGGGACCGCGACGGCGGCCGAGATCGCAGCGGCCGTGCGCGACGGCTGGCTCGCCGAACGTCCGGGCGACGAGGTCGTCCTGGCACCGATGGCGGACGGCGGCGAGGGCACGCTCGACGCCTTCGAGACGGCGATCCCGCTGACCGTCCGGGTGCCGATCACCGTCACCGGTCCCGCCGGCACCCCCGTCGACACGCACTGGCTGCAGCTGCCCGACGGCCGCGCCGTGGTCGAGCTCGCCGCCACGAGCGGACTCCCCCTGCTGCCCGAGGTCCTGCCCGACACCGCGACGAGCCGGGGCTTCGGCGAGGCGATCGCCGCCGCCCTCGACGACGGCGCGACCGGGCTCGTGCTCGGCATCGGCGGCAGCGCCTCGACCGACGGCGGCGCCGACGCCCTGATCGGGCTGGGTGCACTCGTCCACCGGGATCCCGCCGTCCCCGAACACCCGCCGCGGCCGCGTCAGGGGGCCGAGCTGCTCGACGACGTCACCGGCGTCGACACCACGTGGATGCGCCGGCTGCCGGAGCACGGCGCCGTCGTGCTGACCGACGTGACCTCGCCCCTGCTCGGACCGACCGGCGCCGCCGCGGTGTTCGGCCCGCAGAAGGGCATCGCACCGGAACGGATCGCCGTCTTCAACGCCCGGCTGGCCGACTGGGCGCGCTGCTTCCCCGACGTCGACCCGACGACCCCCGGCGCCGGAGCGGCCGGCGGAGTCGGGTTCGGACTGCTCGCCTGGGGTGCGACGCTGGCGGGCGGAGCGGCCGCCGTCGCCGAGGTCCTCGGGCTGCCGGCGCTCCTCGACGGCGCCGACGTCGTGATCACCGGCGAGGGCCGGTACGACGGGCAGTCCGCGGCCGGCAAGGTGCCGAGTGTGGTGCGCGCCCTCGCGTCGACGCACGCACCGGCTGCCCGGGCGATGCTCGTGGCCGGGGCGATCGACGCCGCGCTCGACGACTTCGACGCTGCCGCCTCGCTCACCGTGCTGGCCACGCAGACGACGGGCGAGCCGGACGACGCCCTCGCCGACCCGCTGCGCTTCGCCCGGATCGCCGGCCAGCGACTCGCCCGCCTGGCCTGACTCACGGCGAGCGCGGCGCCCGCGCGCGACACGCCCGCATTCCGTGCAGGGGTGCCCCAACGGGACCTCCCACCCGATGGCGCGCTCCACCACACTGGTGGAGGGCCGGAACCGGCCCGGACGCACCACCCACGAGGAGACCATGCGCACCGTCAACGCGTACGCCGCACCGTCGGCCACCGAGCCGCTCGTCAAGACCACCATCACCCGTCGCGACGTCGGCCCGAACGACGTCGAGATCGACATCGCCTACGCCGGCATCTGCCACTCGGACATCCACACCGTCCGCGGCGAGTGGGGCGAGATCCAGTACCCGCAGGTCGTCGGCCACGAGATCGTCGGCCACGTCACCTCCGTCGGGGAGAACGTCACCAAGCACCAGGTCGGCGACCGCGTCGGCGTCGGCTGCATGGTGAACTCCTGCGGCGAGTGCGAGAACTGCGTCAAGGGCGAGGAGCAGTACTGCCTCAAGGGCAACATCCAGACCTACGCCGGCGTCGACCCCGCCGACGGCAGCATCACCCAGGGCGGCTACTCGCAGGCCGTCGTCGTGAACGAGGACTTCGTCCTCCGCGTCCCCGAGTCGCTCGACATCGAGAAGGTCGCGCCGCTGCTCTGCGCCGGCATCACCACCTACTCGCCGCTGCACCACTGGGGCGTCGGCCCCGGCTCGAAGGTCGCCGTGATCGGCATGGGCGGGCTCGGCCACATGGCCGTGAAGATCGCCGTCGCACTCGGCGCCGAGGTCACCGTCCTGTCGCAGACCACCTCCAAGCAGGAGGACTCGCTCCGCTTCGGCGCGACGGCCCACTACGCGACGAAGGACCCGGAGACGTTCGAGAAGCTCGCGAGCTCCTTCGAGCTGATCATCAACACGGTCTCCGCGAAGATCCCGATGGGCGCCTACCTCGGCCTCCTCAAGGTCGACGGCACCCTCGTCAACGTCGGCGCACCGTCCGAGCCGCTCGAGGTCCCGGCGTTCGCCCTGATCCCGCGCCGGCTCAGCTGGGCCGGGTCCGCGATCGGCGGCATCCGCGAGACCCAGGAGATGCTCGACTTCTGCGCCGAGCACGGGATCCTGCCGGAGACCGAGCTCATCAGCGCCGACCAGATCAACGAGGCCTACGAGCGTGTCCTGTCCTCGGACGTCCGCTACCGCTTCGTGATCGACGCGGCGACGCTCGCGTAGCGCGCGACCAACAACGCGACGGGAGGCGCGGTGCCGGCTGGCACCGCGCCTCCCGTCCGTCCCGCGGTCTGTCCCCACAACGCGAGCCGGTCGTCCGGCTGGCGCAGCTGACGGGCCGGGCACAGCCACCCACGCCAGACTCGATCCATGAGCAGCACGGCGGACGAGGGTCCCGCGTCCCTCGTGTCCGTCGCCGGGACGGACACCGACACCGCGGTCGCCGACCTCGCCGGCATGTACGCCGGCCGCGCCTGGCACTCCGGCCGCACCGACGGCGACTACTGGTACCGCTACGTCGGGATCGGCGACGAGCGCATGAGCGTCCGACGGTCGCAGATGCACGGGTCCCTCCGCGGGGACGTCGCCGTCCAGGGCGAGGTCGTCGTGCAGTGGATCGACGCCGGCACCGCCACCGTGGACGTCGGCGGTGACGCCGTCCAGATGCAACCGGGTGTCCCGACGTTGTTCCCGATCGAGCGCCGGTTCGACGTCGAGTACCGCGACTGGGACCAGCGACTCGTGCACCTCGACCGCGACCTCGTGCTCGACGTCGCGTCCGAGCGGTACCTCGTCGACGACACCGTCGACTTCGACCGCTCCACACCGCCGACGGCCGCGGCGATCACCCGGTGGCGCGGAGCGGTCGCCACGTCGGTGCAGGCACTCCGCACCTCGGGGAGCGGTTCGCTGGCCTGGCACGAGTCGCAGCGCGCGGTGACGTCGGCGCTGCTCGACCTCTACCGGTTCCGTGCCGAGGCGGTCCCGCCGGGGTGGGGCGAGCACCGCAACGCGCGCATCCGAGCCGCCGTCGAGTACCTGCACGCCCACGCGCACGAGCCCCTCACCGTGTCGGACGTCGCCCGGGTCGCCGACCTCAGCGTCCGCGGGCTGCAGGAGGCGTTCCAGCGCACGCTCGACCGGTCGCCGATGCAGTACCTGCGCGAGGTCCGCCTCCGTCGCGCCCACGAGGACCTCCTCGCCGCCCACCTCGGTCAGGTCTCCGTCGCGGACGTCGCTGCGCGGTGGGGCTTCACGCACATGGGCCGGTTCTCGGGCGAGTACCTGCGGCGGTTCGGGGAGTACCCGAAGCAGACGCTCCGCCGCTAACCGACCTCGTCGCCGGACGGCAACGCCGTGCACCAGTCCACGGACCCGGCGTCGACGCTCGCCTCGAGCGCGCCGGAGGACGCGTCGACGATGCTCACGAGCACGCCGCCGGCCGACTTCGTCGCCACGGCGACGAACTGCCCGTTCGGGGACGGGCAGACGGCCGTGACGCTCGCGTCGTCGGGGACGGAGACGGGCAGCCTGGAGGCGCGACTCCCCTCCACGCGCACGATGCGTTGCGCGAGCGTCCCGTCGGCACGCACGTCGCCCACCACCCGCAGGTAGCCGTCGTCGGTGAGCGGGGCGATCCGGCCGAGGTACGCCGCGTCGGTGCTGCCGGCCGGTGCCTGCAGCTCGGTGCGCTTCCCGTCCGTCAGGTCGAGGCGGACGATCCCCGTGCCGGTCTCGACCACCGCCGTGGTGCCGGTGCCGACGAAGCCGTGCAGGTACGTGGCGCTCCCCAGGCGGACGGGGTCGGTCCGCCCGCTCATGTCGACGAGCACGAGGTCGTCGCTGCCGGTGCGGACGAGGGCGCTCTCCGTGCGGGGCACGTAGGCCCACTGCCCGACGCTCATCGGGACCGCCCCCGTCCTCGGCTTCCCGCTCGCGTCGATCGCGGTCGGCAGGTGGGTGCCGGTCATGTCGACGACGTAGAGCCCGACGTTGCGCGACTGACCGGTGGACGTGTCGGCGTACTCGAAGCCGAACGAGGCGCCGTCGTCGGCGGCGTGCAGGGCCGTGACACGTCCCTCGGCGGTCGGGAGCGTCAGGTGCTCGACCGGGAGGTCCTCGTCCTGCACCCCGCCGGCGAGCGGCACGATGTCGACCGATGACCCGGCGTCCGTGCCGCTCACCACGACGAGCGACCGGCCGAGGCGGACGTACTCCGAGATGCCGGTGCCCTCGTACACGGTGGTCGCGCCCCCGGCGTCGAGGGACCGGCGGACGATGCGGTCCTCGCTCCCGGCGGCACCCGGGACCAGCGCGAGAACGTCGGTGCTGCCCGTGCGGATCGACGTGCGGAGGTCGGCGGTCGCGCGCTGCCCCGGCGCACGGACGCCCGCGACCGAGATCTCGTACGAGCGGTCGTAGGCCAGGGGCCCGGTGAACTCGACCGCGATGGTGTTGCCGCTCGACGTCACGGTGTGGGCCGCTGCCGGACTGACCCGGACGTCCTGCGCCGACACGCGCTCGATCGCCTGGTTCGCGGTGAGGATCACGCGCTGTGCCGGTCGGGACACCAGGCCGGAGGCGTCGTACGACACGTCGCGCAGCCGTGGGCCCTGCTGCGACCCGACGACCGCCGCGGCGCTGCCGACGACGACGAACACCAGGACGGTCGCGACGAGGCGACGGCGGAAGCGGTTCCGGGGGCGTTCACGCAGCTCAGTACTCATACGGGTCCTCGGGCTGCTCGACGCCCCGCACCGTGGCGGCGCGGATGACGATGCGGGCGTCGGCCGACTGGTCCGGGTTGGCGGCGAGGGCTCCGCGGACCCGGACCCACGCACCCTGGCCCGGGACCGTCCCGTCGGTGTCGACCCCGATCCCGACGGGTTGGGCGTCCACCGCGCAGCAGCTGATCACGAACCGGGTGAGGGTGAAGGACCCGTCGGCGCCCGGGACGACGAAGCCCGTCAGGTCGACCCGTTTGCCGACGAGCGACGTGGTGTCGGTCGTCTGCCGGATGAGGGCGGCCCAGTCCTTGACGCCGTACTCCGAGGTGTCGACCGAGGTACTGCCGAGCAGGGACACCGCGGCCTGGGACCCGGTGGCGTTCGACAGGGTCGCCGAGTCGACGCTCCGCTGCTGCGCGGTGCGGGCGGACAGCGTCGTCGGGGGCAGGACCAGCATGGCGGCGGTGACCCCGACGGTGACGAGGGCGGCCACGCCGCTGAGGACGATCCGTGTGCGGCGAGCCGCGCCTCCTGGGCGGTGGTCGTGCCCCTCGTCGTGATCGTGCCCGTGTCCGCGCGCGGTCACCACCAGGCCGGCGACCGACGCGGGCACCGCGACGGCCGCGAGCACGACCGTGAAGACCGAGTAGCGCGGGTTGATGTACAGGTCGAGGTGCCCGGCGAGGGCGAGCCACAGCGTGCACAGCGCCACCGCGAGCACGGACCCGAGGCCGAGGGACGACGACAGGCGGGACTCAGACGAGAACATTCATCACCAACCCGACGGTCGCGGCGAACAGGACGCAGACGACGGCGAGCAGCACCAGGAAGCGCGCACGGAACGTCGTCCGGAGCAGGGCGATCATCTTCACGTCGATGATCGGCCCGATGATGAGGAACGCGGTGATCGACCCGGGGAGGAACGTCGACGCGAAGGACAGCGCGAAGAAGGCGTCGACGTTCGAGCACAGGGAGACCGTCATCGCGAGGAGCATCATCGCCGCGACGGAGAGCACGGGGTTCGCGCCGATCGACACGAGCGTGGACCGGGGCACGGCGACCTGGATCGCTGCGGCGAGCCCGGCGCCGACGAACAGCGCGGGCATCATCGTCGCGGTCTCGCCGCCGAACTGCGCAGCGCTGTCCCGCCAGCGGTTCCGGGACCGCGGCGCACCGACGGCCGCTCGGCAGCGGGCCTCGAACGCGGGCAGCAGCAGCTCGGTCGGACGACGGTGCGCGGCGACGATCCAGCCGACGAGGTTCGCGATGACGAAGCCGCCGACGATGCGCACGGGCAGGATCCAGCCGGACCACCCGAACGCCTGGGCGGTGCTGATGATCACGAGCGGGTTGAGGATCGGGGCGGCGACGAGGAAGGTGACGGCCTCGGCGGGCGTGAAGCCGCGCATCATCAGGCCGCGGGCGAGTGGCACGTTCCCGCACTCGCACACCGGGAAGAGCATGCCGATCAGGGAGATCACGGCCCGGCGCGGGATCGGTCGCTGCGGCAGGACCTTCTCGAGCGCGCCGACGGGGACCCACACCTCGACGACGATGGACAGCAGGATGCCGAGCACCACGAACGGCAGGGACTCGACGACGACGCTGATCGCGAGCGTGAGGAAGTCCTGCACGACGTCGGGCAGACCCGCGGTGCCGACGGCCGGCGAGAGCAGGCGGATCCCGAGCAGCACGGCGACGGCGAGCAGCACCAGCCCGGGGCCGGTGAGGCTCCGGGAGCGGGACGCGGCGGTGGGGCGCTGCTGCGGCGGCGTGGTCGTCGTCACCGGGCAAGGATAGGCGATGCGGGGTGCGCCGGGGTGGTGGCGCGGCGGCGCTGGGCGCGCGCCGTCCCGCGCTCAGCGCCGCGCGAGCCCGTCGAGGTGCCGGTCGAGCACGTCGATCGCCCAGTCGCCGGACTCCCCCGGGGCGAGCCGCACGAGGTGCATCGCGAGCCCGTCGATCAGCGCGTGCAGCCGACGGACCTCGTACTCGCGGTCGGCCGCCGGGACGCCCACGAGCTCGAGCACCTCCTCGCTCCACTCCCGCATCTCGACCACGACCAGGTCGAGCGCCGGCCGCAGTTCGGCGTCCGTGAGGGCCGCGTTCGCGAGCGCCAGGTACACCTCGAGCTCGATGACCCGCTCGTCGTCGAGGGGCAGCAGCTCGAGCAGGAGCTGGTGCGCGCGCTCGCGGTTCGGCAGCCCCTCGGGGATCGCGGCGATCCGTTCCCGGGTGCGGTCGAACACGAGCGTGATGGTGTGCTCGCGCAGGCTCGACTGCGTCGGGAAGACGTAGCGGACGGTGCTCGGCGGCAGCCCGGCCTCGGCCGCGACGTTCCGCACGCTCAGCGCGCCGAGGCCGTCACGTGCGAGGACCCGCCACGCCGCCTCGGACACGGAGCGACGTCGTTCCTCGATGTCGATGCTCCTGGCCACGGGCCAATACTCGCACAGTCGTACGAGTTCGTGCTACCGTGGAGTTCGTTGTCGCACAGTCGTGCGACTTGCGGAACGAGATCGAAGGGAGACCGTCATGGCGTGGACAGTCCTCGTCCTGTCTGGCGTGCTCGAGGCAGTGTGGGCCACTGCACTGAGCGCATCGAACGGCTTCAAGAAGGTCGTGCCGACGATCGTGTTCGTCGTCGGCATGGCACTCAGCATGGTGGGCCTGGCGTTCGCCATGAAGGAGATCCCGGTCGGCACCGCCTACGCGGTCTGGGTCGGCATCGGCGCATCGCTCACCGTGATCGTCGCGATCCTCCGCGGGCAGGAGGCCGCGTCCGTCGCCCGGGTCGCCCTCGTGCTCGGGCTCGTCGCCTGCGTCGTCGGCCTGAAGGTGGTGAGCTGAGATGCCGTGGATCGTCCTGTTCGTCAGCGCCGCGCTCGAGACCGTGTGGGCCACCGCCCTCGGTGCGAGCGACGGCTTCACCGAGCCCCGTCCGACGATCGTCTTCGCGATCACCATCGTGGTGAGCCTCGGGGCCTTCGGGTACGTGCTCAAGCACATCCCGATCAGCACCGCCTACGCGGTGTGGACAGGGACCGGAGCGGCCCTCACGGTCCTCTGGGGCATGGCAACCGGCGCGGAGCCCGTGACCGCACTCCGCCTGCTGCTCATCGCAGGGATCGTCGGCTGCGTGGTCGGCCTGAAGCTCGTCCCGGCCCGCCCGGCCCGCCCGGCCGGCGCGGCGCGCCCGTCCGCGGCCACGGCCCGGGCAGGCGCCGCGGCACCGCCCGCGAAAGCGACAGAATCCCGCCCGTGAACGGCGGCACGGTGTCGCTTCGACGGGAGCGACCGCGCGCCGCCCCTGGCAACTGTCGCTTTCGCGGACGGGTCGGCCGCAGCCTGATACGCGACCCGAGACGGACTGGAGGCGGGGGGGGGGGCGGGGCCCCCGCCCCCCCCGCGCCTCCAGTCCGTCAAGCGGTCACGCGATCAGACGGACGCACCCGTCCACTCGTCCTCGGCGGCGACGTGGTCGCTGCCCAAGGTGCCGGCGGCCATCGCCGCGGCCACGCGGTCGGCGTGCGACGGCGGGTTCGAGGGGACGCCTTCCGGGCGGCCCTCCTCGTTGATCTTCCGCAGCTCGGGGACGATGTCCTCGGCCAGGATGTCGATCTGCTCGAGCACCGTCTTGAGCGGCAGGCCGGCGTGGTCGACGAGGAACAGCTGGCGCTGGTAGTGCCCGACGTGGTCCTTCATGGCGGCGTACCGGTCGATCACCTGCTGCGGCGAACCGACCGTGAGCGGGGTCTGCTCGGTGAAGTCCTCCATCGAGGGGCCGTGCCCGTAGACCGGCGCGTTGTCGAAGTACGGGCGGAACTCGTCGATCGCGTCCTGCGAGTTCTTCCGCGCGAAGAACTGGCCGCCGAGCCCCACGATCGCCTGGTCGGCGCGGCCGTGCCCGTAGTGCTCGAAGCGCTGGCGGTACAGACCCACCATCTGCTCGGTGTGCTGGATCGGCCAGAAGATGTTGTTGTGGAGGAATCCGTCGCCGTAGTAGGCGGCCTGCTCCGCGATCTCCGGCGTGCGGATCGACCCGTGCCACACGAAGGGCGCGACGCCGTCGAGCGGACGCGGGGTCGAGGTGAAGCCCTGCAGTGGCGTCCGGAACTTGCCCTGCCAGTTGACGACGTCGTTCTCCCAGAGCTGGCGGACGAGCGCGTAGTTCTCGATCGCGAGGTTGACGCCCTGGCGGATGTCCTGCCCGAACCACGGGTAGACCGGACCGGTGTTGCCGCGGCCCATCATCAGGTCCATGCGGCCGTCGGAGATGACCTGGAGCATCGCGTACTCCTCGGCGATGCGCACCGGGTCGTTCGTGGTGATGAGGGTCGTCGACGTCGAGAGCGTGATGTGCTTCGTGCGTCCCGCGAGGTAGCCGAGCATCGTCGTCGGGCTCGACGCGACGAACGGCGGGTTGTGGTGCTCACCGGTGGCGAAGACGTCGAGTCCGGCCTGGTCGGCGTGCTCGGCGATCGTCAGGATGTCGCGGACCCGCTGGGTGTCGTCGGGGGTCCGGCCGGTGACCGGGTCGGTCGTGACGTCACTGACCGTGAAGATGCCGAACTGCATGATGCGCCGCCTTCCGCGGAGTCCCTCCGCCTGCGATTTCGATGCGTTTGCATCGACTTGCTCGGTACAACGTAGCGCAGGCCGAGGCATTCCCGCCAGCGGCGACTACGCGGCGTCGTCGTCCAGCACGCGGTTCCGCAGCACCTTCGACTCCCGCCACAGCATGTACGCGCCGGTCCACACGAACATGATCGC
Organism: Curtobacterium sp. USHLN213; assembly: GCF_037144815.1. Lineage (NCBI taxonomy): Bacteria > Bacillati > Actinomycetota > Actinomycetes > Micrococcales > Microbacteriaceae > Curtobacterium > Curtobacterium sp. USHLN213. The sequence goes on from NZ_JBBCYQ010000009.1 coordinate 165,944, forward strand.
CACCAGCGCCAGGCAGGGGAAGAGGAAGACGAAGTCGAGCGTCGTCCCGATCGGCGGGGCGCCGGGCATCGCCGACCGGAGCGCCGGGAACGACAGCAGCGTGGCGCTCAGCCAGATCACGTTCGCGAACTCGAGCTTCCGCCGGAGGATCGCGCTGCCGATCGTCACGACGGCCATCAGCGTCGTGAAGAGGATCGCCATGATGTAGAACGACACGATCACGACGCTCAGGGTGTCCCGGTGCCCGTCGATCTGCATCGGGACGAGGGTGCGGTCGCTCTGCACCTCGGCGGCGCTCCGCTCGGCGTTCATCACCCACGGCCGGGCGGAGTTCGACATGTCGACCTCGAACGGCACGGCGTCCCCGGAATCGTCGTCCTGCACGCTCAGCTGGAAGTTCGCGAACGGCTGGTCGAACGGGTACGAGGTGTCGCCCCGGTCGAGCGTCAGCGTCAACGAGGTCGCGTCCACCACCGACTGCCCCGGGAACGTCACGACGCTCGTCGTCACCCCGCCGCTCGAGACCTCGATGCGGAGCGGCTGCGAGATCTCGCCGGCCTTCTCGCCCTCGAACGAGCCGTGCGGGATCGGCAGGACGTTCGCCTGCATCACCCGGTTCGAGAGGTCGACGTCCTGCACGCTCATCCGCAGCGTCATGTAGTCGCCGGACTGACTGTTCGACCCGCTCACCGGGACGGCGGTCGTCGTCTTGAGCGCTCCGGAGAGGCCGATCACGACGTAGTAGACGGCCAGGAGGACCACCGCCACGAGCAGGATGACCGGCGCGGGGTTCCTGCGGGTGCGCTTCGCGGTCGGGGTACCTGGTGCGCCGGGTGCGTCGGTCGGGGCGTCGGTCGTGTGGGTCATCGGTTGCTCCCGGACGGTGGGTCGGTGGTGGGTCGGCTCGGGTCGGTGGCGGGGCCGCTCGGACCGGTCGGTGCGGCGCTCGGACCGCTCGGTGCGGCGGTCGGACCGCTCGGTGCGGCGGTCGGACTGGAGGCGCGGTTCCCGTCCGACGGACCGGCCCCGGTCGGCGAGGCGGTCGCCGCTGCGGCGGGGCCGCTCGTCGCCCGCCGACCGACGACGGTCGCGGCGAGCGCGAAGAGCAGCATCGCGAGGAGCGGCACCATCGCGCCGGGGAACTCCGTGGCGTTGAAGCTCGTGATCTGGTCGGCCAACTGCGACGCCTCGGTCTCGCCCTTCGCCACGGCCGTGGTCACCGTCATCGCGTTGGACTGCGACGCCCGGTTCGACGCGAGCGAGATCTGCTGGACGGCGGTGTCCGGCGCGTTCACCGGGTCGGCGTACACCCGGACGTCGACGTCCGCCTGCTGCCCGGGGTCGAGCGGGATCATGCACGAGAACGAGCTCGTGGCGACGGTGCAGTCGAGCGGGGAGTCGTCCACCTCGACGTTCACGTTCCGGTAGACCATGCCGGTGGTGATCTGGGCCTCGAACGTGATCGCGACGGTCGCCCCGGAGGCGTTCGGGCCGAGCGTGCCCCGCATGTCGGCCGCGGTGCCGGGCACGATGCGCTGCGTGCCGAAGCGGAGGTCCATCGCGAGGGGACCGTCGTCCGTGCCGCCGCTGCCCGCGCCTGCCCCGCCGGTGCCGCTGCCGCCCCCGCTGCCGTTGTCGTTGCCGTTGCCGTTGCCCGCAGCGCTGCCGCCGGACCCGGACGGGTCGTCGTCGGGCGCGGTGCCGCTGGGCGCCCCTGCGCCCACGCCGGACGTGCCCGGGCTTCCGTCGCCCTGCGCGCCGTCGCTCGATCCGCCGTCACCGCCGGCGCCGGACCCGCCGTTGGAGTCGCCATCCGGGGTTCCGGACCCGGCCACGGGAGGCGGCGGGGGCGACGGCGGGACCGGAGGCGTGCCTCCTGGCCCACCGTCTCCGGATCCGGTCGGACGCACGATCGTGAGCCGTACGCCGGCGTGGTCGCTGCTGATCCCGCCGTACCAGGCACGGGCCACGAGTGTGACCGAACCGTACGGCAGGTCCTCGGCGAGGGTGCAGGACCACGTACCGTCCGCCCGCGCCGTCCTCGTGCAGACGGTGCGGCCGTCGTGGGTGATCCGGACCTCGGCGCCGGGCTGTGCGTCGGTTCCCCGGACCACCGGTGAGCGATCCGTGATCGTCGACCGGTTCGCGGGTGCGGTGATGCGCGGCGTGCTCGGTGCGATGACCGTGGTGGTTCCGCTCGCCGAGTGCGCACCAGTCGGGTCGGACGGTGATCCGACGCTCGCCGTCAGCGTGTAGGTGGTCCCGGCAGGAGTGCCGCGCGGGACCGTGCCACGGATCGTCACCACCCGCTCCGCGTCCGCGGCGAGCGCTCCGAGCGCGACCGGTGTCCCACTGACCAGGGCATCACAGTCCGTCGGGACGTCGTCGATGCTGCACGCCGTGGCGGGGAAGCCATCGGGGTCGATCGCGATGGTCGCGGCGCGGGCGACTCCGGGCCCGGTGCTGCGGACGGCGAACGAGCGCTCGACCTGTGTCGTCGGCAGCGCGCGATCGACGCCGGTCTGCTCGACGGTGAGCGCGGCGGGCACGCCCGGGAAAGTCAGGGTGGAGGTGGCCGTGTCCTTGACGCGCGAGTACGTGTCGTCGGCGGAGCTCGCGAGCGTCGAGGTGGTGGTGAGCGTCCGGGTCGCAGCGTCCTGGGGCAGCGTCACCCTGGCCGTCGCGGTCTGGCTGCAGGTCGCGCCCGGCACCAGTGCTGCCGTCGAACCGAGCAGGTGGCCCGAGCCGAGGACGTCGGCCGGGACGGCGCACGCCCGGTCACTGGAGGCGGTCTCGTCGATCGCGTCCAGGGTTCCGCCGAGCGCGGCCACGCGGTCACGGAGGTCGCTCCGGACCGTGGGCAGGAGCACCATGCCGTCCGTCGGGCTCGTGTTCGAGACGGTGGTCCTCAGCGCGACGGTGTAGCTGACGTCCACGTCGCCGTCCGCGGTGGGCTGCACGTCGGTCGCCACGGCCGTCGCATCGGCGCTCTGCACCGTGCCCTCCTGACAGCCGAGCGGCGGTGTGAGGAGGAAGCCGCCGTCCGTCGGGGTGGTCGATCCGTCGCCGACGACGCGGATGGTCAACGTCTGGACCGGCTGGTCGAACCAGACGTCGACGGCTTTCTGGGGCACGTTGTCGAGGGTCCCGGCCGGTTGACTCGCTCCGGCGATCCGTGCGGTGCCGCTGACGGACTGGGTCGTCGCGGAACCCGCGCTCGTGCTCTTCGCCTGACTCTGGGTCGGGACCGCTCCGGACGGGCCGCTCGCGCTCACCTCGAGGCCGGACGGTGCATCGATCCCACCGACGGTGAACTGCACGCGTTGTGCGTACGGCATCGTCACCGTCAGGGTCCCCTGCGCACCCCCGTCGACGGCGCTGAACCCGATGCCGTTCGCGCCCGAGTAGTACGACGTCGAGCCGTAGCCCTCCTGCCCGAACGACCCGAAACCGAACGAACCCGTCGGGTTGGCCACCGCGCTGAAGACCCCGGGCTGCATCGGGTACGCCGAGGTCACGGACGGACTGTCGAACGGGATCCGTGCGCCGTCCGCTACAGCTCCTGCCCCGCCCTGTTTGCTGAAGACCGGGGTCGAGGTCGCCGCGTAGCCGTCCGCGGCTATGCAGCCGAGGTGGTCCTGGAAGGGGACGGTGATGGTGTCGGCTGAGGCGGACGACGTCGGGATGACGGACACGGTCGTGACGAGGAGCGCCCCGAGGGCAGCGGCCACGGTGCCACGGACCCGACGTGCCCGCGTCGGGGTGTGCTCCACCCGCATGTGTTCCCCGTCCACGCCGGCTCCCGAGGCCGGCGTGTGGACGACGCTAGTCGGCCAACGGCCGTCGGGTCCGGAGGCGTTACAGGCCTGTAACCCTTACGGATGCGATGGCTACCGGCCCGGGAGCGCCTCGGAGTCCGTCCGCGCCGCGTGGTGCATGCCGTCGGCGATCCACACGATCGTCACGACGGCCAGCACGCTCGCGCTCGACGCCATCCGGCCCGCGACGAGGATCGCACCGTGGTCGTGTGCCCCGCCCGAGATGCCGTACACGAGCGCCGCGACACCGACGAGGAACGTCACCCCGGTGGCGACGAGGAGGACCCAGGTCACCAACCGACGCGGACCGCGGTGGCCGTCGCGGTCGCCGCGCGCGCCACGGTCGACCCGTGGTCCGAACGCCCGGACGGCCCCGACCCAGAAGAGCGCGATCGCGCACGCGCCGATGATGTCGCTGACCCGGTGCCAGCCGTAGACCACGGTCTGGTTCGCGACGAAGACCGCGTAGGCGGCGCCGACGATCACGACGAGCGGACGGAACCGACGCGGCGTGACCATGAGCACGGCGAACAGGGCGGCGAGGGCGATCGTGGCGTGACCGGACGGGAACGAGTTCGGCGTGGTCGACTGGGCGATCTCCGGGCGCTCGGCGATACGCTTGACGAGCGTCGAGGTGGCCGCCGAAGCGAGCACGACGACACCGGCTCCGAGCCCCACTGCGAGCCGGCGCCGAGCGAGCGCGACGGCGGCGATCACGACCACGAGCAACAGGATCACCGGTACCGAGATGACGTTCAGGGCAGTGTCCGACGAGAACAGGTCGGATTCCCGGACCCCGCCGAGTGCGGCGTCCTCGACCCGCTGCCCCACCGGCGTCAGCACCGCCACCGCGTAGACGAGAGGCACGATCACGAACCCCAGAGCCGACAACAGTCCCCACCGCAACCGCCGTGAGACGCTCGGTCCACGCGACTCGGGTGCGCTGCGTTCGGGCGTTCGGGTCACCGGGCTGGTCCTCCTCGGGGTGCTGGTCGTCGGTGTCGTCGCACGCCTGTTCACCCGCGTGCGATTCGGACGGTCGGGGTCCGACACGATACCGTTGGGACGCCGGTCGGAGCCTGGGAACCGCGGGACAGCGACCTTCGGATCCGGCAACGCACCGACCGGCCGCGCGCGGGCGAACGCACCGGCGCGCATCGCCGGACCGACGTACACGGCGTCGGCTGCGTACGAGGAGGAAACCGAAGTGGCCATCAAGGAACCGAGCATCACCGCTTCCCCGAACCGCGGTCTCGCGCTCACCGTGGGCGCGCTGCTCCTCATCTGGGGCATCCTCGGGTTCTTCTTCGCCGCCGACGGCGACCCCGGCTTCTTCAGCCGCAAGGGCGGCATGCTCTGGAACGCGTTCGGCGTCAACCCGCCGCTGGCACTGCTGTGGGTCCTGCTCGCGGCCGTGCTGCTCATCGTCGGGCTCGGCAACACGATCGGGTCGCGGAACGCGAACGTCCTCGTGGGCGCCGTCCTCGTCGTGCTCGCGGTCTACGGCTTCGTGTTCGTGAACACCTCGGCGAACGTGTTCGCGCTCAACACGACCGACAACGTCTTCCACGCGATCGTCGGTGTCATCCTGCTCCTCACGGCGTTCGGCGCCGACAAGGAGAACCTCCGCGCGCTGCGTGCGGACACCGCTCGCGCCTGAGCCCGCGCATCCCGACGCCCCGCCCGCCCCTCGTGGCCGGCGGGGCGTCGTGCGTCCGGGCCGTCGCACGCCCGGGCCGCCGCGCGCCCGCGCGCCCGCGCCGTCGCACGTCCGAGCCGTCGCACGTCCGAGCCGTCGCACGTCCGAGCCGTCGCACGTCCGAGCCGTCGCACGTCCGGGCCGTCGCGCGCCTGGGCCGTCGCGCGGGGGCGGGTCAGTCGCCGTCGTCGCTGTCCGGGGCGGGAGCGGGAGCCGCCTCGAGCTCCGTCGCCACCACCCGCGGCGCCTCGGACATGAACCGCCGGACGTCGAGGTCCACGATGATGTCCTGCGGCCGCAGCGGACGCGTGAGGTACAGCCCCTCGAGCGAGGTGAGCCGTGACAGCGCCACGTACGTCTGCCCGGCGCTGAACACCCGGTTGCCGAGGTCGACCACCGCCCGGTCGTAGGTGCTGCCCTGCGACTTGTGGATCGTCACCGCCCACGCGAGCCGGAGCGGGAACTGCTGGAACTCGCCGACGGTGTCCTTCTTGAGTTCCTTCTTGTCGGCGTCGTAGGAGTACTTGAACTTCTCCCACACCGACGGCTGGACCTCGAACGACTCCCCGTCGACGTCCACCCACACGGTGTCGCGGATCGTCTGCACGACCCCGAGGGTGCCGTTCACCCAGCGCTGGTCGGGGTCGTTGCGCAGGAACATCACGTGCGCGCCGGGCTTCAGCTCGAGGGCTTCGTCCGCCGGGAAGTTCCGTCCGCCGAAGTCGCCGTTGACGTCGGCGCGCGCGGTCCGCACCTTGCCGGGCAGCCGGTCGAGCGCGGCCTTGTTGATGCGCGCCACGGTGTCGTTCCGGGTCGCCAGGGTGATCGCGTCGTCCGGGGCGGGCCGGGCGCCCGCCGCGTTGAGCTGCCCGGCGACGTCCGCTGTCACCCGCCCGTGCCGCACGGCCGTCAGCATCGCGGCGAAGGCATCGTCGCGCTGCCGGTGGACGGTCGCGAGCTCGACGATGTTGAGCTCCGCCTCGAGCCAGACCTTGGCGTCGAAGAACCACATCGAGCGGTAGTGGTCGGTGAAGTACGCGCGCTCGTCCCCGTCGCCCGGCACCGGCGGCAGCTGGTACGGGTCACCGAACATGACCACCTGCACGCCGCCGAACGCCTCGAACTGACGCCCGCGGGCCTTGCGCAGCGAGCGGTCCATCGCGTCGAGGAGGTCGGCGTTCACCATCGAGACCTCGTCGATCACGAGGGTGTCGATCGTGTTGAGGAGCTTGCGGGTGTCCGGCCCCTGCCGGAGTTCGGCGTCGGCGATGAGCCCGATCGGCAGGCGGAAGAGCGAGTGGATCGTCTGCCCACCGACGTTCAGCGCCGCGACACCGGTCGGCGCGCAGATCACGACCTGCTTCTCGGTGTTCCACGACAGGTGGTTCAGGAGCGTCGACTTGCCCGTCCCCGCACGACCGGTGATGAACACGTGGTCGCGGGTGTGCTCGATGTACTCGAAGACGGCCCGCTGCTCGGCACTGAGCTCGACGCTCATCGGGTCGCCACCCGGTCGTCGCTGCGCGGTCCGTCGACGGCGGGCTCCGCCACGGCGCGGCGCACCCGGACCAGCACCACCACGACGACGGTCACGACGACGGCGACACCGGCGACCACGAGCAGCGTGCCCGCGCGGGCCTGGTCGACGAGCGGATCCGGTCCCCACGTCCGGCCCATCGCACCGAACCACGACGCCTGCAGGAGCCCGAGCGGCCCGCGCATCGCGATGCCGAGCGACACCAGACCGGCCGCGACGACGACCGCCCCGGCGATCCGGACGAGCGCCGCGGGCATCGAAGCGCGCCGGGCGCCGACCGCGATCGGCGTGAGCAGGGTGGGGACGGCGAGGAGCCCGACGAGCAGGAACCCGACGTCGATGACGGTGCGGCCCGTCGAGTCGCTGACCGACCACCGGAGTGCGTCGGTCACGAAGAACGCCCACCACGCCGCCGCCAGGAACAGGAACGCCGGGAACGGCTGCACGAGGTACCGCACCGCCTGGTTGTCGACCAGGACGCCCGTCCACTCGCGGACACCGGTGCTGCCGTCGTCGCGGGCGTGGACGGCGGCACGGATGAGCTGCACGGGTGCCGACGCCCAGACGAGCGCCGGCACGACGAGCCCGAGGAGCACGTGCGACCCGACGTTGGCGGACACGAGGAAGCGGTCGTAGGTGTGCAGCGAGCCCGAGGTCGCGACGACGAGCGAGATGATCGCGATGCCGGCGGCGACCGTCCGGCGCACGGGCCAGCGCACACCGGCCCGACGCAGGCGGACGATGCCGGCGGTGTAGGTCGCTGCGAGCAGGACAGCGGCCATCAGCCAGAACAGGTCGATGTTCCACGCCGTCAGCCATCCCCAGGCACCCGGAGCGTGCGGCAGGGCGTCGTCGGTCAGCAACTCGGCCGGCGACGGGTTCGTGGTCTTGCTCAGCGCGACCTGGTCGACGGGGGTCGCGGTGCGGCCGAGCGCCGCGGCGAACCCGCTGGCGACGCCCATCACGGCGAGCTCCGCCACGATCAGGAACCAGAACGGACGACGGCGCTCGGGGGCGGTGCTGAGCGCGCGGATCGCCCGTCGACGCTGCACGACCCCGAGCACACCCATCGCGACGATGGCCGCGATCTTCACGAGCACCAGGACCCCGTACGCGGTGAAGAGGTTCGAGAGCGCCCCGACCCGGATCTGCGCCGAGGCCACACCGGACACGGCGACGAGCACGAAGCACCCGAGCGCGATGCTCGAGTAGCGCCCGACGACGACGGCCAGTCGTTCGCCGTCGATCACCGGGCGCAACAGCACGAGCATCACGAGTCCGCCGACCCAGAGCGCGGCGCCGACGAGGTGCAGCCCGAGCGCGGTGACGGCCGCGTCGTGGCTCGCCGTGCCCGCGGCGTGCCCCTGCTGAGCGAGCGGGACGAGCCCGATCATCGCGACGCCCGCGGTCAGGGCGACCATCCCGCGGGAGCGCACGGCGAAGCACAGCACCGTGACGGCCGCGGCGACGAGGACGGTGACGAGCCACGCGAGGCCGAGGTCCGTCCCCGTGAGGAACACCCCCATCGACTGCCCGAACTGCTCGTCGATGCTGATCCTCGAGCCGGCGACGCTGAGGAAGGTGAAGAACGTCGTCACGGCCGACGACACGGTCCAGACACCCGCCGCACCGGCGGCCACGTCGATCGCGCGGTTCCACTCGGGCGCGGTGCGGGACAGCCCGACGGTCGCGAGTGCGAGACCACCGATCGCAGCCGCGGCGGAGAGGTCCACCACCAGTCGGGCGATCGGCAAGCCGAACCGGACGACGGCGCCGGGGTCGGCGATGAGCGCGGCGTTCGCGCCGCCCCCGATGACGAGGGCGACGAGGAGTGACACGAACCCGACGAGCAGCAGCACGGCGGGGCCGGCGATGCGCGCGATCCGATTCACCCGTCAAGCCTAGGCGCTGCCCCACCCGGCCACGGAATCGAGCGGGGCGACCTGTGGAGGGCGATCCGCGCCTCCAGGATGTGGAGGACCGACCACGGACCCATCGCAGGCCGGGAACGACGAAAGGGACGGCCGAAGCCGTCCCTTTCGTGGCGCGGGAGCAGTCTTACTTGACGGCAGCCTTGAGCTTCGAGCCGGCGCTGACCTTGACCGAGTCGCTCGCGGCGATCTCGATGGCCTCGCCGGTCTGCGGGTTGCGGCCGGTGCGGGCGGCACGGTGGGTCTTCTCGAAGGCGATCCAACCGGGGATCGTGACCTTGGTGCCGTCGGCGACCGAGCCGGAGACGACGGAGAAGAGCGCGTCGACGACGCCGTTGACGGTGGCCTGGCTCTGGCCGGACTCAGCGGCGACGGCAGCGACGAGCTCGGTGCGGTTCAGGGACTTGTCAGCCATGGATGTCCTCCTCGGACTTCTTGCAGTATCGGTCGGACGACTTCTCGTCCGGCGCCCGGAGCGGGTGCTCCGTGCCACGGTGCCGGTGGGCGCGAGACCCTGCGGAACCGGAGTCGAACGTACCAGCCACCAGGGACGAAACCTGCCGACTCGCCCGGATTTCCGGGGTTGTCGGGGTACTGGAGGGGCGGAAGTGACCGATGTGACGAAGATGTCCCCCGAAACGGCCCGGGAACGGCGAACGCCCCGCCACCACTGGGGTGACGGGGCGTCCGCGGAAGCTGGTGCTTACCAGGAGCTCTTCGTGATGCCCGGCAGCTCGCCACGGTGGGCCATGTCGCGGAAGCGGACACGGCTGATGCCGAACTCACCGAGGTGGCCACGGGGGCGACCGTCGATGGCGTCGCGGTTGCGGTAGCGGACCGGCGACGCGTCGCGCGGGAGCTTCTGCAGGCCGACGCGGGCGGCCTCACGCGACTCGTCGGAGCCGTTCGGGTCCACGAGGGCCTTCTTCAGCTCGAGACGACGCTCGGCGTAGCGCGCGATGATCTCGGCGCGCTGGTTGTTCTTCGCGATCTTGCTCTTCTTCGCCATGCTTAGCGCTCCTCACGGAAGTCGACGTGCTTGCGGATCACCGGGTCGTACTTCTTGAGCACGAGGCGGTCCGGGTTGTTGCGACGGTTCTTCTTGGTCACGTAGGTGAACCCGGTGCCCGCCGTGGAGCGGAGCTTGATGATCGGACGAACGTCCTGACCCTTCTTGGCCATCAGATCTTCTCCCCACGGGCGAGGAGATCCTTGACGACGGACTCGATGCCGCGTGCGTCGATCACCTTGATGCCCTTCGCGCTGAGCGTGAGCGTGACGTTACGACGAAGCGAGGGCACGTAGTACGTCTTCTTCTGCACGTTCGGGTCGAAGCGACGCTTCGTCCGGCGGTGCGAGTGCGAGATGTTGTGTCCGAAGCCGGGGGTGGCTCCGGTCACCTGGCACACTGCTGCCATGGTTTCCTCCTGAGGTACCGTGCGACCGGACGGCCGCACCCAAGGTCACTTGCCTGGCGCGCACGCGCTGCGTCGCCGAGCGACGGAGCGAGGGGGTTGTGCGCACCGCCCAGGCCCGCGATCCCTGTCGAAGGGGCCGTGGACACCGCGCGACCGCGGCGTACGCGACGGTCGGAGGGCTTGGAACAACTGGGCTCGCCGCGCGGACGCGGAGAACCAAGGGTCAAGAGTACGCGACGACCGGGCGTGTCGCAAACTGTCGCAGCTGCGTGGGTCGCCCTGGAGGCGCGCCGCACCTCCGGCGGGCGCGTTCGTGAGCAGAAATGGTCGGCTCCCGGTCGACCACCCGACACCTTCTGCTCACCAAGTGAGCGCGAGCGCGCGCGCCCGCGTGCGCGGACGCCCGCGTGCGCGGACGCCCCGCGGGCGCGGCGCGCCCGCGCTACGGCGCCTCGGCCGGCCTCGGCGACAGCGCCTGCACCATGAGCTCGCCGAGCTCCCGCGGCGCCGTGAACATCGGCCAGTGCCCCGTCTCGAGCCCGAGGATCGCGAGCTCCTCCGTCGCCACGAGCTCCGCTGCCCACGCCTGGTGGTCGGCCACCATCGTCGCGAGGTCCGCCGCCGGGATCTCGCACGTGATCACCGTCGCCGGGATCGTGTGCCGCGCGGCGTCGCCGTAGTGGAACCGGTCGGACGGCACCGCAGCGGGCTCCGGGATCGCGCGGTGCTCGAACTCCGACCGCAGCGACGGTGTCATCCCCCGCACGGTCGCCGGCTCCCACACGTCCCACGAGGGCAGCGGCACGACACCGTCCACCACGGGCAGCTCGTCGTTGACGCAGCCGCCCTCGGGCCCCGGGAAGGTGTCGACGTAGAGCAGGTGCGCGACGAGCGAGGGCCGCTGGTCGGCGGCCATGTACGCGATCGGCCCCGCGCCGGAGTGTCCCGCCAGCACCACGGGCTCGTCCGGCGTCGCGACGTCGTCGAGCAGCTCGACCAGGGCGGCCACCTGCTCGTCGAGCGTGTCGCCGTCGCGGGTGACCGCCTCGACCGAGTGGCCCGCTGCTCGGAGCACCGGGGCCACCTCGTCCCAGGCGCTCGCGTCGAGCCAGAAGCCGGGCACCAGGATCACGTGCATGAGGCGGAGACTACGCGCCGGTGCGTGCGGCCGTGCAGGACGCGCACTCCCCGAAGATGTCCACCACGTGGCTGGCGTTCGTGAACCCGTTCGCCGCCGCGACCTCCTGCGCCCACCGCTCCACCGGGTCCGCCTCGATCTCGACCGTGCGGCCACAGTTCCGGCAGATCAGGTGGTGGTGGTGCGCGTCGGTCGTGCACGCGCGGTACAGCGACTCGCCGTCCTGCTGCAGCGAGTCGGCGTCGCCCTCGGTCGCCAGGTCGGAGAGCGCCCGGTAGACGGTCGCGAGTCCGATCGTGGAGCCGTCGTCCCGCAGGTGCTGGTGCAACGCCTGCGCGCTGACGAACCCCTCGGTGCTGGACAACGCGGTGCGCACCGCTTCGCGCTGCCACGTGTTCCGCTTCGGCTTCTGCACGGCGTTCATGCGGTCGCTCCTTCCTTCCGGCCGGCGGCGGACCGGTGGTCCGCATCGTCGGCCTGGAGGCGCGGTGCGCCTCCGTCACGCTGGTCACGGCGCACGATCCGGTCGCGTCCGCGCTTGTCGTTGCGTCCGCCGACGATCCGGCAGACCACCCAGATCACGAACGAGATCGTCGTGACGTACGGGCTGATGGGGAGCCCCCCGCCGAGGGCGAGCAGGATGCCGCCGACGACCGAGACGACGGCGAACACCGTCGACAGGACCGGGACGACGACCGGGTGGGAGCTGAGGCGCAGGGCAGCGGCCGCGGGGGTGACGAGCAGCGAGAGCACGAGCAGCGCGCCGACGATCTGCACCGACACCGCGGTCGCGAGTCCGAGCACGAGCATGAACACGAGCGCCAGCGTCCGGACCGGCACCCCGGCGGCAGCGGCCACGTCGGGGTCGACCGACGAGAACATCAGCGGGCGCCAGATCACGAGCAGCGTCACGACGACGATCGCGGCGACGACGACGAGGAACGTCAGCTGGGGGTTGTCGACCGAGACGATCTGCCCGGTGAGCAGGCCGAACTTGTTCGCGGCGCGGCCCTTGTACAGCGCGAGGCAGAGGATGCCGAGGCCGAGGCCGAACGGCATGAGCACGGCGATGATCGAGTTGCGGTCCCGCGCCCTCGACCCGAGCAGCCCGATGAGCAGCGCCGCGATCACCGACCCGACGAGCGACCCGGTCACCACGTTCACCCCGAGCAGCAGCGATGCCGAGGCGCCCGCGAACGAGAGCTCCGAGATGCCGTGCACGGCGAAGGGCATGTTCCGGGCGACGACGAACGGCCCGATGAGCCCGCCGACGATGCCGAGCAGCGCGCCGGCCCAGATCGAGTTCTGCACGAGCACGACGAGTTCGCCGTAGTCCTGGAAGGAGAAGACCTGCGACCAGATGTCCATCAGATCCGCCCGTCGTCCGGCGTCGCGGCGTTCGGGTCCGCGTCGCAGTGGTGGTCGTGCGCGTCGTTCGCGCCGACGATGACGATCCGCCCCATCGTGCGGACGACGTCGACGGGGGTGCCGTACAGGTCGGAGAGCACGTCCGTGCGGAGGACCTCGTCGGGGGATCCGATCCGGAACCGCCCGCCGGCGATGTAGAGCACCCGGTCGACGACGTCGAGGATCGGGTTCACGTCGTGGGTGACGAACAGCACAGCAGCGTCCTGCTGCCGACGCTGCCGGTCGATGAGCTCGGTGACGCCGCGCTGGTGCCGGAGGTCGAGCGAGATGAGCGGCTCGTCGCAGAGGAGCAGCGCGGGGTCGGCGGCGATGGCCTGCCCGACCCGGGTGCGCTGCTGCTCGCCGCCGGACAGCTCGGCGACCGGGGCGTCCGCGAACGCGGTGGCCCCGACCTCGTCGAGGATGCGATCGACCCGGGACCGTTCGGCACGGCTCGCGGGCTTGATGCCCCACCGTGAGCCGGTCACGCCCTGCGCGATCATGTCCCGCGCCCGGAGCGGGGTGCCCGCGTCCATCAGGCGCTGCTGCGGGATGTACCCGATCTTCCGGTGCCCGCGCCGGACGGGCTGGCCGAGGAACGACATCGTGCCGCTCGTCAGCCGCTGCTGCCCGAGGACCGTGCGGAGGAGCGAGGTCTTGCCCGCCCCGTTCGGCCCGAGCACCGCGACGAACTCGCCCGGCGCCAGGTCGAGGTCGAGGTGCGACCAGAGTGCACGGGAGCCGTACGACAGCCCGGCGTCGCGGAGTTCGAGCACGGCGGAACCGCCACTGCCCGGGGCAGTGGCGGTCCGCTCGGTCGTCGGGTGGGAGACGGTCGTCACTTCTGGAGCGCCGCCTGCACCTGGTCGATGTTCGCCTGCTGCCACGAGACGTAATCCTCCCCCTTCGGGAGCGTCTCCGTGACACCGACGACCGGGACGCCGTTCTCGTCGGCGGCCTTCTTGACCTCCTCCGTCTCCGGGCTGGAGGTCTGGTCGTTGTAGGCGAGGAGCTTCACGGTCTTGTTCGTGAACAGCTTGAGCGTGTCGTTGAGCGCCGCCGGCGGCACGTCGTCGCCTTCCTCGATCGCCTCGGAGAAGGCGTCGGGCGTGACGTTGTCGAGGCCGATGGCGTCGAAGAGGTACCCCGGGACCGGCTCGGTGTACGCGACCTTCTGGCCGCCGTACGTCTTCTCGAGCTCGGCCGTCTTCGCCTCGAGCCCCTCGAGCTTCGTCGTCAGGGCGTCGGCGTTCTTCGTGAAGGTGTCCGCGTCCGCCCGGTCGAGGTCGCCGAGCCGCTTCGCCACGTCCTCGGCGAGCTTCACCATCGTCGGGTAGCTGTAGAACACGTGCTCGTTGAACTCGGCGTCGCCGCCCTTGTCGAGGCCGGAGAGCTCGACGACGTTGATCGTGTCCGCCTTCGTGCTGGACGCGTCGGCGAGGGTCGTCATGAAGTCGTCGTACCCGCCGCCGTTCTCGATGAGGAGGTCGGCCTTTGACACCGCGAGCTGGGTCGTGGCGCTCGACTCGAACGAGTGGGGGTCCTGCGACGGGTCGTCCAGGATGCTCGTGACGGAGACGTGGTCGCCGCCGATCGCCTCGACGATCGAGCCGTAGACGTTGGTGGAGGCGACGACCCGGACGGTGCCGTCGCCCGAGGCGTCGCCGGAGGCGGAGGACGTCGCGCAGCCCGTCAGGGCGAGCGCGGCGGCGCCGGCGACGAGCGGCAGGGCGAGGAGACGGTTGTGCATGTCGACGAGCGTAGGGCTAGTTGATAACGGTTGTCAAAACCAGTATCAGCCGGATGACGGACGGGAGGCGCGGTGCCCGCCGCCCCCCCGCCGCCCCTCCGCCCCATGGTGACGGCTACGGCTTCGTGGCCGCCTCGATCGTGTTCTCCGCGATCGTGTCGTCCTCACGCCCGGGCGTGCGGAGGTTCCACTTCTTGATCACGAAACTGAACAGGAAGTAGTAGATCACCGCGTAGCCGAGGCCGATCGGGATGAGCCAGATGGCTCCGTCCGCCTTGCCGAAGTTCAGCACGAAGTCGATCGCGCCGGCCGAGAAGGAGAAACCGTCGTGGATCCCGAGCGCGTTCACCAGCGCCAGCGAGGTACCCGTGAGCACCGCGTGGATGATGTAGAGCGGGAACGCGACGAACATGAACGAGTACTCGAGGGGCTCGGTGATCCCGGTCACGAACGAGGTGAGCGCGGCCGAGAGCATGATGCCGCCGACGAGCTTGCGGTTCTGCGGCTTGGCGTTGCGCCAGATCGCCAGGGCACCGGCGGGCAGGGCGAACATCATGATCGGGAAGAAGCCGGTCTGGAAGATGCCGGCGGTCGGGTCGCCGGCGAGGAACCGGGCGATGTCGCCGTGGTACGTCGTGCCGCCGGTGGTGAAGCTGCCGAGCTGGAACCACGGGAAGAAGTTCAGCAGCTGGTGCAGGCCGATCGGGATGAGCATGCGGTTGACGAACCCGAAGATGCCACCACCGATGACGGCGTTGTCCGCCACGGCCTGGCCGGCAGCGGTCAGGGCGATGTCGAAGTACCGGTAGAAGAACGACATCACGACGGCGATGAGGAGACCGGCGACCGCGGTGAGGATCGGCACGAGGCGGCGCCCGGAGAAGAAGCCGAGGAAGTCGGGCATCTTCGTCCGGTGGAACTTCTCCCAGAGGAACGCCGACACGAGCCCCATCACGATGCCGCCGAGGACACCGAAGTTGATCGTGGCCTGGTTGCCGTTCGCGTCCTTCACCCCGTCGAGCACGATCGGGGACATGGCCGCGAACACCTGGTACATGACCATGTAGCCGACGACCGCGGCGAGCGCCGTGGTGCCGTCCGACTTCTTCGCCCAGCCGATCGCGATGCCGACGGCGAAGAGCAGCGGCAGCCAGGTGAAGACGCCGTTGCCGGCGGCGGCGATGATCGTCGCGCCCTTCTCGAAGCCGGGGATCGCTCCGAGCATGTCGGCCTGGCCGAGGCGGAGCAGGATGCCCGCTGCCGGCATGACCGCGATCGGCAGGAGCAGGCTCCGGCCGAGGCGCTGGGCGTTGGCGAAGACGCGCGACTGCTTCTTCGGGGTCTTCTTCTCCGGCACATCCGTGGCAGTGGTGGTGCTCATCGGAGGTCCTCTCGTCGTTGGGTGGAGCTGTCGGGGTGAGTTGAGTCGTACAGTCAGCGCAGGTAACCTCGGCGGTGTCGCCAGGTCCGGTCCTGTCCGGTCATGACCAGTTCCGTAGTCTGAACCGCGACCACACGCCTGTCAACCCGGCACGCGTTTTCGTAACGAGGAGGAAACGATGGCTGACATCAAGGCCGCTGACATCATCGCCGCGCTGGGTGGCGCCGAGAACATCGACGAGGTCGAGGGCTGCATCACGCGCCTGCGCGTCGAGGTCGAGGACGGGGACCTCGTCGACAAGGACGCACTCAAGGCCGCTGGCGCACAGGCCGTCGTCGGGGGCGGCACGGGCTGGCAGGTCATCGTCGGCCCGATCGCCGACAACCTCGCGCAGGACATCCAGGACGAGCTGTGACCGCCGTCCGGACCCCGTTCCAGGGCCCGGTCGTCTCGCTCGCCGACGTGCCGGACCCGGTCTTCGCCGGGCAGCTCGTCGGCGCCGGCGTCGCGGTGGACCCGACCGGGGTCGAGGGTGCCGTCACGGCGGTGGCGCCGGTCGACGGCACGATCGTGAAGCTGCACCCGCACGCGTTCGCGTTGCAGGGTGCCGCGGGCACCGACGTGCTCGTGCACGTGGGCATCGACACCGTGAAGCTCTCGGGCGAGGGCTTCGAGCTCATCGCGGCCGAGGGTGACACGGTCGTCGCGGGCGACCCGGTCGTCCGGTTCACCCCCTCGGTGATCTCGGCCGCCGGCTACTCGCCGATCTGCCCGGTCGTCGTGCTCGGCTCCGCGCCGGACTCCATCGCGCAGGACGCGGTCGGCACCACGGTGCGCGACGGCGACACCCTGTTCGAGGCGTAGCACGCGACACCCTGCCGCGAGACTCGGCTCCGCGGACACTTTCCGGCCCGATCGGTCGCGAATGTGTCCGCCGGGCCGAGTCTCGGCGAGCGGCTACGCGACCGCGTGCGCCGTGACCTCCATCTGGACCCGGTAGCGGTCCGAGCGGTACCAGCTCCGCGTGTGTTCGACGGGGCGCTCCCCCGCGTAGGACACCCGGTCGAACTCCAGCAGCGGCGCCCCGGTCTTCGTGCCGAGCAGCGTCGCCACGTCGTCCGCCGCCGGGTTCGCCGCGACGGTCTGCTGCGCGCGGTCGATCGGTGTGCCGTACTCGGTCGCGATGATCGAGTAGACCGACCCGGACAGGTCGTGTTCGAGCAGCCCGGGGAACGCGTCCGCGACGAGCCAGGCGTCGTCGATCGACACCGGCGCCCCGTCGGCCATGCGCAGGCGCTTCACGTGGAAGGCCGCGACGTCGAGGTCGAGTCGCAGGGCCGCGGCGGTGTCGGACGGCGGGACCCGCTCCTCGCGCACGAGCACGACGGTCGTCGGCACGTGCCCCATCGCCCGCATCTCCTCGGTGAAGGACGCCAGGTGCAGCGTCGACTGCACGGGGCGGTGCGCCACGAAGGTGCCCTTGCCGCGCACGCGTTCGAGGTAGCCCTCGTTCACGAGCTGGCCGAGGGCCTCGCGCACGGTGATCCGGGACACCCCGTACTCGGCGATGAGCTGGCGTTCCGACGGGATCGCCGCCCCGGGTGCGAGCCGGACCGTGGCGAGCTCGAGGAGGATGCGCCGCAGCTGCTGGTGCTTCGGTTCGGCACCCTCGGTGATCCGGCTCGTCATGCGGTCCTCGTGCTCCATCGCTGGTCGTGCGGGTGGTCATGCGCGGACATGACCAGTGCCTGACACAGTAGCGAGTCCCCCTCGGAACGCCAACGTGCATGACAAGATGACGCGCGTGACAACCGTGGTGATCGTCGACGACGAGACGCTCGTCCGCTACGGCTTCGAGCTGATCCTCGGCGCCGCGCCGGACATCGACGTCGTCGCCACCACCGGGGACGTGGACGCCGTGCAGGTCATCCGGTCGCACGCGCCCGACGTCGTGCTCCTCGACGTGCGGATGCCGCGGGTGAACGGCCTCGAGGTCCTCCGCGAGCTGCAGGCCTTCCCCGAACCCCCGGCGGTCGCGATGCTCACGACCTTCGACACCGACGAGTACGTCGGCCGGGCGATGGAGCTCGGCGCCGCCGGCTTCCTGCTCAAGGACACCGACCCCGAGGGCCTGGCCGAGTACGTCCGGGTCCTCGCCCGCGGCGGGGTCGTGCTGGCACCGGGCGTCGACCGGACCCGGCTGTTCGCGGCACGTCCGGCGGCTCCCGCGCCGTCCGTCAGCGATCGGGAGCACGCGGTGCTCCGGCTCGTCGCGGACGGCGTCAGCAACCCGGACATCGGCCGACGGCTCGGCGTGAGCACCGGGACCGTCAAGGAGGACATCCGGTCGCTGCTCGCCGCGTTCGGCGTCCCGACGCGCGTCCAGCTCGCGCTGCGCGCGGCCGAGGCAGGACTGCTGGATGGCTGACACGCAGCGGTCGGGGCGCGCCCGGCGGGTGCTCGCGGCGACCGACGGGAGGCTCGACCGCCTCGTCGACGTCGGCCTGCGGTGGGCGCGCACCCACCGTGCACCGTGGTGGCTGGTCGACGCCCTGTTCATCGCCGCCGCCGTCGCGGACGCCGTGCTCGACATCTCCGGTGCGACCGCCCTCGAGACGTGGTTGTCGCTGCTCGCGGCCGCCGCCCTGTTGCTCCGTCGTCGCTTCCCCGTGCTCGCGTTCGCCCTGACGGTGCCCGGGTTGTTCGTCGGTTCCGCGGTGGTGGCGGCAAGCGTGGCGCTGTTCACCCTCGGGGAGCGCACGAGCCGCCGGTGGCTGATGCTCCTCGCCGCGCTGGTGCAGTTCGTCGGCTTCAGCGGGTTCGTCGGACCGCCGCAGACCCTCGACGAGATCGTCGTCTCCGTCGTCTACGCGCTCATCTTCGCGCTCGGACCGCTCGCCGTCGGGCTGCTCGTGCAGACCCGTGCGCGGCTGACCGACCAGCTCGTCGAGTCCCGCCGGGCCCGCGAGGACGAACGCCGGCAGGCCGCGGCCGTCGCCCTGTCCCGCGAGCGGGCGCTGCTCGCGCGGGAGATGCACGACGTCGTCTCGCACCAGGTGACCCTCATCGCGGTGCAGGCCGGTGCGATGCAGATGGCCGGCCGCGACGAGGCCGAGCGCGGGTTCGCCCGGACGATCCGGCAGCTGTGCGTGGTCACCCTGCAGGAGCTCCGCGAGATGGTGCAGGTGCTCCGCGCCTCCGGCGGCACCGACCGCGAGATCGCGCCCCAGCCGGTGCTCACCGACCTCCCCCGGCTCATCGCGGAGAGCGGGCTCGAGACGAGCACGACCGTCGACCTGCCGGACACCCTCGCCCAGCCGCTCCAGCGCGCGGTCTACCGGTTCGTGCAGGAGGGGCTGACGAACGTCCGCAAGCACGCCCCCGACGCGACCGTCCGGGTGAGTGGCCGGATCCACGGCGAGCACGTCCTCGTCGACGTCGTGAACGGCCCGGCGCGTTCCGAACGCCTCGAACTGCCGGGGTCCGGGCTCGGCCTGATCGGACTCGGGGAGCGGGCGTCGCTCCTCGGCGGCAGCATGGAGTCGGGCCCGCAGCCGGACGACGGGTTCGCACTGCACCTGCGGCTGCCGGTGGAGCACGTGCCGGCTGCCCGGGCGGTCTGACGGTCATCCTCGGAGCCAGCCCGGCCTGGCCGATCGGCCATCGCGGTTCACGCCGTGGAGCGATGCCCCGGCGGGGGCGATCGGCTGGGATGGGACCGTGGCACCAGCAGCGCTCCTCGGACGACTCCGTCGATCCCCCGTCTCCGTCGCCGTGGCGGTGGTCGCGGTCGCGCTCGTCGTGACCGCACGGATGGCGCACTCCGAGCCGGACTTCCCGCACCACCCGCCCGTCGCGTGTCTCGCCCTCGTGGCGGTGGTCCTGACGACCGTCCTCGCCGAGCGCTCCCTCGGATTGATCCGGACCCTCGTGATCGGGGTCGGCGCGCCGCTGCTCGGGGTCCTCGCGACCCTCCTCACCGTCACGATCGGTTCGGCGCTGGGCGAGGCACACGCCGAGTTCGCCGTCGGACAGCCGCTCTTCGCCCCCTCCGTCGTCGCCGCCGCGTTGCTCGGGGCCGCGTCGGCGGCGATGCCCGCGCAGCGCCGCTGGCGGACGCGCGCCGCGCTCTGGACCGTGGTGCTGACCCTCGTGCTCTTCGCGGGCCACGGGTCGGACCTGGCCCGCGCACTGGCGACCCTGCTCGGGACCGCAGCCGGCGCGTGGATCGTGCGCCGCGCCTCCAGGCCCCAGAGCCGCACCACCCGCGTCACCGCACGGACGGTCGTGGTGAGCGCCCTCATCGCGCTCGGTGCCGGCACCCTGGTGACCCCGATCGTGCCGGACCCGGACGGCGTGCTCTCGCCGTTCGCCGACGCGATGCCGGACCGTTCCGTGGTCGTCGTCGGCGTGCTGCTGCTCCTGGCCGCCTGGCTCGTGCACCGCGGTCGCCGGACGGGCATCGCGCTGGCGATCGGCGTGCTCCTGACGCTCACGGTCGTGCTCGCCGACGTCTTCCTCATCGAGCCGGTCAAGGACGACGCGGTGCAGTGGCAGGGGCTCGGACTCGACGCGATCGAGTGGCAGGTCACCCTACTCGGCGCGTGGATCGTCCCAGCCGCCGTGCTGCTCGCCGTGCTCCTCCTCCGACCACGGCTCGTCCGGGCGCGGTTCCGGGCCGCCGGTGCCCGCCGTGACGACCTCGTCGAGATGCTCCGCGACGGCGACGCCGGGACCCTCGGGCACATGGGCACCTGGCGCGGGAACGCGACCTGGACCCACCCGGACGGACGCGGCGCCGTGGCCTACCGGGTGCGCGGCGAGGTCGCCCTCGCCGTCTCGGACCCGGCGTGCGCCACCGCCGACCGCGCCGATGTCCTCGCCGGCTTCACCACGTTCTGCGAGCGCAACGGCTGGGTGCCCGCATTCACGAGCGTCCACGAACCCGTCCGCGCGATCCTCGGTGCCGAGGGGTGGACCGCGCTGCCGGTGGGCGTCGAGTGCGTGCTCGACGTGACGACGTTCGACCTGCGCGGCAAGAAGCGGCAGGACCTCCGGACCGCGTCGAACCGGGCCGACCGCGAGGGCCTCCGCGACGAGTGGACCACCCTCGACGCGCTCGACGCCGGCCGTCGTGCCGAGGTCGAGGCGATCTGCACGCGGTGGGCCGCCGATCGGCGTCTGCCGGAGATGGGCTTCACGCTCGGTGGGTTCCGCGAGCTCGACGACCCGGACGTCCGGCTCATGCTCGCCGTCGACGCCGACGGGCACGTCACCGCGGTCACGAGCTGGCTGCCCGTCCACGAGCGGGGAGCGCTGACCGGCTACACGCTCGACGTCATGCGCCGCGGTGACGACGGGATGCCCGGGGTGATGGAGTTCCTCATCGCCCGGACGGCGCTCCGTGCCCGCGAGGCCGGCCTCACCACGATCAGCCTCTCCGGCACGCCGCTGGCCGCCCACGCCGGGGCCCGGTCGCTGGTCGTCCGTGGGTCGGTGCTCCTCGCCCGCGTGCTCGAGCCGGTGTACGGGTTCCGGTCGCTGCAGCGCTTCAAGGAGAAGTTCGGCGCGCGGCACGAGTCCCTGTGGTTGGTCGTCCCGACGCCGTTGCACGTGCCGCGGGTCGCCCGGGCCCTGGCGTCGGCGTACGTGCCGGGCCTGCGCCCGAAGCACCTGTGGGCGCTCCGGCAGGCGCACCGTGCGGCGGCGGACGCCCGAGCGGTGGCCGAGGCCCGTGCCGCGGGTGCGGCGCGCTCGTGAGTCCGACCGAGTGGCTGCTCGCCACCCAGCTGCAGGCGCCGTCGAAGCTCGTCCCGGTGGACATCGCGTTCGCGGTGCTCGCCGTCGCGGTGCTGATTCCCGGTCTCCGGCGCACCCGGTCCGGGTCCGCCTGGCGTGCCGTCCGGCTGCGCGCGGTGGTCGCCGTCGGGGCCGCCGTCGCCGTGCTCCTCGTCTGCTGGGTCCTGAGCGACGTCCTGAACCTGTTCGGCGTCGCCCTGAGTCCGGTCACGCGGATGTGGGTCGCGATCGCCACCGCCGCACTCGCCCTGGCGGTCACCGGCATCGTGCAGGGCGGTCGCGGACGCCGGGTGCTCGCCGCCGTGCTCGTCCCGGCGGCGCTGCTCGTGCCCGCACTCGGGGTGAACGTCGAGTTCGCCAAGTACCCGACCCTCGGCACCGTGGTGCAGAGCGACCCGTACCCGGCGCTCGACCTGCACGCGGCTCCGGCAGCGGCGCTCCCGGCGCACGGCGAGGTCCGGACGGTGGACATCCCCGGGACCCGCTCCGGCTTCCCGGCCCGCCCCGCCGTCGTCTACCTGCCGCCGGCCGCGCTCGTCCGGGACCCGGCACGCCTGCCGGTCGTCCTCGCGTTCGCCGGGCAGCCCGGGGCGCCGAGCGACATGTTCACCGCCGGGCAGATGGGGACCGTGCTCGACGCCTACGCGGCCGCGCACCACGGATCGGCACCGATCGTCATGTCCGTCGACCAGCTGTCGGCTCCCGGTCGGAACCCGATGTGCGTCGACTCGACGCTCGGGAAGTCCGCGACCTACGTCACCGAGGACGTGCCCGCCTGGATCGCAGCGCACCTCCCGGCGACGCCGGACCGGCACGCCTGGGGCCTCGTCGGGTTCTCGCAGGGGGCGACCTGCGCGATGCAGTTCGTCACCGCCCACCCGGGGTCGTTCGGCGCCGCGCTGGCGATCTCCAGCGAACTGCAGCCGATCGACCAGAACCCGCGGCACAGCGCCGACCAGGCGTTCGGTGGGTCGGTGGCCCGGTGGAAAGCCGCCGCCCCGATCGCGCAGATGCGGGCGAACGGCCTCGGCGGGCACGCGCTCTGGCTCACGGCCGGGTCCGCCGACCACCAGTTCAGTCGGAACGCTCGGGCACTCGGCAGTGCGGCCCGGGCGGCCGGCGCGGACACCGTGGTCGCGTTGGCGCCGGGGAGCGGGCACGACTGGAACACCGTGCAGTGGTCGCTGCGCACGGAGCTGCCGCACGAGGCCGACACCCTGTTCGGGGACCTCGGGTGAGGCCCGTCGTGCTGGCGGTGGTCGCCCTCGTGGCGGTGCTGTTGCTGACGGTGGGGCCGGTCGCCGTGGCGCCGGTCGCCGCCGTGCTCCTGCTGCTCTGCGTGGGTGCGGCTGCACTCGCGACCGGGGACGACGGCTCGGACAATCGTCGTCGTGAATATTGAAATGTTGGGTGTTTGACATTGCCGTTCGGTCGCTGTCACGATGTGGCCTGCTCCATGGAGGGGCAGAGACAAGGGGAATGATGCAGAACACGAAGATGACGATCCTCGTCGGCCTCGGGCTGTCGATCGGCCTGGTCACCGGGACCGCCTCGACGGCGTCGGCCACGCCGTTCGAGGTCATGGGATCGGGGCCCGTGGCCGGCGGGGTGAGCATCGCCGACTCCGGAGATGGTTCGACCGGAGCGACCACGGGTGTCGGCACCCGGAACGACGGCGGGGGCGGGAGCTTCTGGCAGTGGGGTGTCGGCAAGGACGACACGTGGTCGAACTACTTCCGCGAGAAGCGGTGCCACGGCGCGACGGCTGTCGGGAAGAAGTCCAAACGAGTGTCGAACGTCCCGGGCGGCAAGTACGCGATGGCGAAGACGCCGAAGGCGAGCAGCGGGAACAAGGCGTACTACCACAACTGCTGATCGTTCCGTTCCCGGGAGGTGCGGCATGACGATCCGATCGGTGACGCTCGCCTACGTCGTCCCGCCGGTCCTCGCTCTGGTCCTGGCGTTCATCGGGGTGACGCAGGTCAGCGAAGCAGGACTCATCGGCGCGTCGTCGACGGTCACGGCCACCGCCGGTCCCGAGACCGGCTCGAACCAGCGTGTCGCTGCGGCACTCGACCGCGTGGCACGCGTTGCGGACGCGACCATCGTCCGCGTCGTGGCAGACCGGGCGGCACCCACCACACGACGCGTGGCGCTCGTCACCGATGCTCCGGCGAGTCGCGGTGAACGGTGGCTCCAGGACGGCTACGCGGACTTCTCGAGGTCGATGACCACGCACGTGCGGCCGATGCAGGACCTCGACCAGTTCGACCCGACCGGGACCTACGACGTCTTCGGCGACGACCGAGCTCGACGAGCGACCATGCAAGCGCTCACCGAGGTCGGCTACGCGGTGACGTCCGAACGGGTCCCCCTGCTCCAGCGGGTCGGGGTCGTCGACGGTGTCGATCGGACAGCCGGACTCATCGTCACCCTGACGCTCGGGTGCTCGACGCTGTGCGTGATGGGGACCAGCGGGTCTCCCCGTCGGAGCGCAGTCCGGAGGTTGCACGGTCGCAGCACGGCGTCGATCGTGCGCTCAGAGCTCGCGGAAGCCCGAACGTCCGTGCTCGCCATCGTGATCGCGGCCCCCTGCGCGGCGATCTGGCTCGGGATGCACAACGGGCTGGCGGACGTGACGACGTTCGGTACGGCGTTCGTCATCCTCTGCGGAGCACTCCTCGCTCCGGTCGCGGTCGCCCACGCGCTCGGCACGATCGGAGCCTGTCGGGTGCCGATGGTCGATGCGCTCCGGGGTGCCCGGCCCGCCGGGGCGCTCCTGGTCGTCGTGCATGCCGCACGGCTCCCGGCGCTCCTCGTCCTGGTCGCTGCATCATTCGACCTCGTCGGCGCCGTCGCGGTCGTCCGATCGGGCAGCGCCGAACGCGACCTCCGAGCAGCAGGAGAGACGGTGCAACTCTGGGTCACTCCGGACCCACGCCCGGTGGACACGCAGCCCTACTGGGACCGGATCGGGGCGTTCGCAGGACGGGCGCTCGACCGCGGGGACGCACTGCTCGCGGCGCCGGTCGAGGTGTCCACCGGGCGGGGCAGCGAGACGGCACCCGCGCTGTTCGTCGACGCTGGCTACCTGGACCGACAGGACGTGCGCGCGGAGGACGGCACGCGTCTCACCGCTGATGACCTGGGCGTCTCCGTCTGGCTGCCACCGCGCAGCACCGTGGATGCCAGCAGACTCGTCCAGGCGCTCTCCGAGTGGGAACTCCGCGATGCTCCCGCTGCCGTACGCTCGAACGTCACCGTCGGCCGGCTCGCAGCACAAGAGGTGTACTCCTACCCCGGCGATTCCACGTCGCGCACGTGGCTCGACGACGCGGTCCTGGTCGTCGTACCGGACCCCGCTGCAGCCTTCTCCGCAGACCAACTCGGCTCGTGGTTGTCGAGCGGGGATGTCGTGTTCGGGTCGCGCTCGGCTGCGGAGCGCGCGATCCGGACATCCGACGTCGGCCGCGAGTTCAGTGCTGTCGTCGACGTGGGCCAGGTGGCCGCGGAAGCAGCTCGGCAGGCAGCGCGCACGGTCGGGATCGGGGTCGCCGGCGTGGTGAGCGCCGTCACCGTCAGCGCGGTGCTCGCCGGACTCGGTGCGGTCGCACACCGACGGCGGTACGGCCGCGCGTACTTCGCGAGGATCGCGGCAGGAACGTCCTTCTTGCGAGCGAACGCCAGCCTCCTGGTGATCGAGGTCGTGCTCGTCACTGTCGCCACCGTGGCCGCGATCAACACCTGGTGGGATCTCCGCCCGGACGGGGCCGGTGTCCGCTCCGCACTCGACCCGGTCGCGCAGACCGCGGGGGTCGCCGTCGCCTTCGCGGCCGGGATGCTCGTGCTGGTCGGCACGGTCAGCGCCACGGCGATCGCGACGACAGCGAAGACCGTTGCACGAACACGAGGGAACGGATCCTGATGATCGAAGTACGCAGTGCCAGCAAGCGCCGCGGGCGACGCGTGCTCTGGCAGGATCTGACGTTCGACGTCGATCGTGGTGAGATCGTGGCCCTGGTGGGACCGAGCGGCTCCGGCAAGTCGACGCTCCTCGACTGCATCGGCCACATCGACACGTTCGACGCCGGATCGATCCGGATCGACGGCGTCACGGTCGGCGGTGGTGGTCGGAGCGCACGGCTCGTCCGCCGACGACATCTGGGGTACCTCTTCCAGGACTTCGGGCTGGTACCCGACATGACCGTCCAGGCCAACATCGACATCGCACGGGTGCCGGCCCGCGAGCACCGTGGCACACCGGTCCGGACAGCAGCGGCGTTGGAACGGGTCGGACTCGCTGGGCGGGCGACGGATCGTGCGCACGAACTCAGCGGCGGCGAACAGCAGCGCGTGGCCCTTGCACGCCTGCTGGTCAAGCAGCCGGACGTGATCCTGGCCGACGAACCGACGAGTGCGCTCGACGGGACGAACGCGTCGATGGTGCTCGACCTGCTCGACGAGTTCGCGGCATCGGGCGCCGCGGTGGTCATCGCGACGCATGCGGCCGAGGTGGAGGCACGAGCGACGACGACGCTCTCGCTGTTCGACCCCGACCGGTGACGGGACCGGTGCGGGTCAGGCGTTCGCGACGAGCCAGGCCCGCTGCGTCCGCGAGAGCGCCCGGTCGGCCCAGACCTGCCGCTCGACACCGTCCGGCAGCGTCGACGACGTCGAGCCCTGCCACACCAGCTGCAGCCCCGCGCGGTCGAGCACGGCCGCCGAGGCGGGGTTGTTCGTCAGCACCCGCCCGGTGACCGCGACGTCGGGAGCGACGTCCGCCGCGGCAGCCACCGCCGCGAGCGCGATCTCCGTCGCGTAGCCGTTGCCCCACGCCGCCGGTGCCAACCGGTAGCCGAGGTTCCACACCCCGGCCGCGGTCATGTCCACGCCGCCGACACCGACGAACGCGTGGTCGGCCGCGGCGCGGACCGCCCACGAGCCGAGCCCGTGTCGTGCCCGACCGCCGATCTTACGCTGGACGAGGTCGACCGTCGAGGCCCGCACCGCGTGCCGTCCCGCGGGGAGGTGGGTCCACGTCCGGGCGTCGGAGAAGACCGCGTGCACGTCGTCGATGTCTGCCGGCGACAGCGGGGTGAGCAGGAGGCGATCCGTTCGGATCTCCTGCGAGGGCATCAGGAGCTGGTGGACCATGTCTCGATCATCCCGCCGCCCACCGACATCCGTGTGAACACCACGCGACGAATGCGGGAGTCCGCAACCGCGGTGACGGCTAGTCGAGCAGCAGCGCCGGCTCCTCGAGCACCGAGGCCACGTCGTGCACGAAGCGGGACGCCACGTCGCCGTCGACGACGCGGTGGTCGAACGAGGCGCCGATCGTCGTCACCATGCGCGACCGGACCTCGCCGTCGACGACCCACGGCTTCGGCTTGATCGTGCCCATCGCCACGATCGCGACCTCGCCCGGGTTGAGGATCGGGGTGCCGGTGTCCATGCCGAACACGCCGATGTTCGTGATCGACACCGTGCCGTTCGCCATCTGCGCCGGGGTGGTCTTGCCGTCGCGGGCGGTCAGGGTGAGCTGCTCGAGGGCCTGGGCGAGCTCGAGCAGGGACATGTCCTGCGCGTCCTTGATGTTCGGCACGATGAGGCCGCGCGGGGTGGCCGCGGCGATGCCGAGGTTCACGAAGTGGTGGACGATGATCTCGCGGTCGGTCCAGGTGGAGTTCACCGAACGGTTGCGGCGGACCGCCCAGATCACGGCCTTCGCCACGAGGAGCAGCGGCGACACCTTCACGCCCGCGAACGTCGGCGAGGATTTCAGCCGCTTGACGAACTCCATCGTGCGGGTGGCGTCCACGTCGACGAACAGCGAGACGTGCGGTGCGGTGAACGCCGACGTGGTCATCGCGGTCGCGATGGCCTTGCGGACGCCCTTGACCGGGATCGTCTCGCTGCGGACGTCGCCCCACTCGGGGGTCTCGATGTTGCGGAAGACGCTGGCCTGCTTCGCGTGCCGGATGACGTCGTCGCGGGTGACCTCGCCCGCGAGGCCGGTCGCGACGATCTCGCTCAGCTCGACACCGAGGTCCTTCGCGAGCTTCCGGATCGGGGGCTTCGCGAGGACGTTCGTCGCCACGCCGTGCTTGCGCGCGGAGCCGGACCCGAGGGCGGAGATCGCCTCGGCGGTGGTCTCCTCACCGGGGTCGGTGGCGGCTTCGGCCGCTGCAGCGGCGTCGGCACTGGAGGCGCGGCTCGCCTCGGCCGCGAGCGCTGCGGCCCGGCGGGCGCCCGGCTTCCGGCGGGACGGCGACGAGGTCGCGGAGCCGTAGCCGACGAGGACGGCGCCGGAGGACTCGTCCGTGCCGACGACGGAGGCGTCGACGGCGACCGGCTGGGCGGGCGCGGCGGCGGGCGCGGCGGCGGGCGCGGCGGCGGGCGCGGCGGCGGGCGCGGCGGCGGGCGCGGCGGCGGGCGCGGCGGCGGGC
>NZ_JBBCYQ010000010.1:0-171971 GCF_037144815.1 Curtobacterium sp. USHLN213
CCCCCCCCCCGCCGCCCCCCCCCCCCGCCGCCCGCCCCCCCGCCGCCCCGCGGCGGGGGCGGCCGCGCCCCGAGGTTTCGTGAGCAGAAATGGTCGGGTCATGTGCGCGCACCCGACCATTTCTGCTCACGAGATGCGTGGACGTCACGGCGCGCACGCGCGGACGGGAGGCGCGGTGCGGGCTGGCACCGTGCCTCCCGTCCGGCGGTGGTCGCGCCGCGCACTCGATGCGCCCGGTGTTCCTCGGGAACGACGAAACCCCGGTCCTGGAGGACCGGGGTTTCGTGTGCCGCGGAGACGGAGGGATTTGAACCCTCGGTCCCCTCAAAGGGGACTCCACCTTAGCAGGGTGGTGCACTCGGCCGGACTATGCGACGTCTCCAAGCACTCTCGCGAGCGCTCCCACCACCATACAGGAGGTCGAGCACTGTCTCGACACCGACCCTGCGTCGAGCGCACGGCAGGGTCCCCCGAAGTGGGGACAGTCGGGGGTTGTCCACCCGTACCCCGGTCAATAGCATCGTCGAGGCGCGGCCATCACATTCCGGGGTCTCACCCCGTCGCCGCGACACAGCACCGACGTCGCTCCTGGGCGGCGAGCCCGACGCGCGCCCGATCGCGCGAGGCTCAGACCGAGGAGTGACCAGGGGGCGCGGCCCACCACCGCGCCCCCGCTCTCGGTGGTTCGGGCGCGCGGGCTCGCGGGCGGTTCTTCGCGCTGGGCGACATCTCACGGGCCGGGGAGCGCGTGGAGTGTCGGTGGGCGCGAAACCTCGGGGACGGGGGTCAGGAGCCGAACGCCTTCGAGCAGGTCTGCTCGTCGGCGGACTGCCCCTGCAAGCCGTCGAGGGTCTCGGCCGGAGCCGTGGCCGCGGGGCTGCTCGCGGGCGCGGAGGCTCCACCGGCGGCACCGGCTGCACCTGCGCTCGCACCATCCGCACCAAGGCTCGCACCGACACCCGCCCCCGCGCCCGCGCCGCTCGCACCGGCACCCGTCCCCGTGCTCGCACCGGCACCCGCCCCCGCGCCCGCGCCGCTCACACCGGCACCCGACCCCGCGCCGGCAGCCGAGCCGCCGGCACCCGAAGCGGACCCGGCGCCCGCGGCCGCGCCAGCAGAGGCCCCCGCGGCCGACGACCCCGCGGCAGACCCCGCTCCCGCCGCGCGCTCCGCCCCGATCCCGGTGCTGTCCGCGCCGAGCGAGAACGACTGGTCCGCCCGGATCTTCGCGAACAACTGCGCCGCGAGCTCTGCCGACGGCTGCACCTTCCCCGAGTACACCCCCGTGCCACCGGTCGTCCCCGGGTACTGCACGAAGTTGACCTGCGCGAGCGGGAGGTCCTGGAGCGCCCGCCCCATCTCCACCATCGTGCCGGCATCGTTGAGGCTCTGCGACAGCTGCATGTTCGAGGCCGCTGCCCGGGCCAGCTTGTACAGGGTGGGCGGCGAGGTGAGGGTGTCGTTCGACTTCACCGTGCGGAGCAGCGAGGACAGGAAGGCCTGCTGGCTGGAGATCCGCCCGAGGTCCGAGCCGTCGCCCACACCGTGCCGGGAGCGGAGGAACGCCAGCGCCTGGTCGCCCTGCAACGTCGAGGTGCCCTGCGGCAGGTCGAGCCCCGTGTAGCGGTCGTGGATCGGCTGCGCGACGCACACCGGCACACCGCCGATCGCGTTCGACATCTCGATGACGCCCTGGAACGACACCGCCGCCGAGTACTGCACGTCGAGGCCGGTCAGTCCCTGCACGGTCTGCACGACGCAGTTCAGCCCGCCCTCGCCCCACGCGCTGTTGATCGGCTGCGCGGCCATGGCGGGGGTCGTCCCGGAGCCGTCCTGCTTGCGGCATGCAGGGATCGGCGTGACGAGGTCGCGCGGGATGCTCACCGCGGTGGCGTTGGTGTGGTCGGCCGAGACGTGCAGCAGGATGTTGACGTCGTTCAACGTGGCGTCGCGTTCGCCGTACGCCGTGCCCTGCTCGGGGTCGTTGTCCGTGCCGACGACGAGCATGTTGAAACCGCCCTGGTACGAACTCAGCGCTGCCGGTCCCGTCGCCGGCCGCGCTGGCTGCCCCTGGATCGCGACGCCGTCGCCGAAGTCGTCGGTGACCTGCTTGGCGGCGATCGCGGCGACCGACGCCGTACTCACGAGGGCGACCGTGGCCACGCCGGAGAGCACCTTCATCGCGGTGCCGACGGGGTTGCGGTGCCGGAGACGTCCGTGCCGTGCGATCCCGGTCGCTCGGTTCAGCCGGTGGGATCGGTCGCGGACGTCGTTCACGGGCACTCCTGTCGTGTGCGGACACGGTGCGTGCTCGAGCGGACGAGCACGCGGGCAGTGCCCTCCCTGTCGGGCACCGTGGGGTCCCGCGCTGGCCCGGTCGGTCCCGGTGCCGCGGGGACGGCAACCGGACCACCCTGCCATGCGTCCGCCTGTCGATTCAGTGCGAGCGGCCCCGGAATCCGCGGTGAGTGCTCAGGCGGCCGCCCGGAACCGTTCGGGCAGGCCGATCAGGGCATCGGCGAGCTCGACCAGTGCCACCGCGCACTCGTCGAGCGCGTCCCGCTCGGCCGCGGTGGTCGCGCGTTCGGCGATCTTCCGGCGTTCCCGACGAGCGACCACGGCGTCGATCCCGTTCGCCAGTGCCACGTCGTCCGTGAAGAACGCGTCGAGCACGGCACGCTGCGACAGGAGCCAGTCGGCGCTGACGGCCGCACCGCTCCGGCGGAGCCACCACGAGCCGAGCTCGACGAAGACCCCACCCTCGGTCACGCACTCGCGGAGCCAGGCGACGTCGAAGCGATCCGCGCACCGCACCGCGCCCGCCGAGGGCTCGGTGATCATCGTCCGCGCGATCCGGATCCGCTCGATCATGTGGTCGACGGTCCAGTGCGCGACGACCACCCCGACGTACCGCTGCACCGAGACGAGCCGCAGGTTCTCGAGCGGCACGAGCGCTTCGCGCACCGGGGTCCGGGACACCCGCATGTCCGCCGCGATCGTGTCGAGCCGGATCCGCTGGCCACGGCGGTAGACCCCGCGCAGCACGTTGTCGAGGAGCCGCGCGAAGACCGCGTCCCGCAGCAGACTGCGTCGGATGCCGTGCGGGTCGTCGTCGTCGCGACCCGGTCGGTGCTGTGCTCGCTCCATGCCGCCAGGATCACGCACGGCCCACGCCGCCGGCTTCGCGAGTGGTCGGCCCGTGGACCGTGCAGGACACTGTCGTGCTGTGGAGGACTGCCATGCGAGGACGATGACAGACCCCGGAGCGCGGCGCTAAACACTCCGCATACGGAATACTACTTCCGCGCCGCGTCCGCCTCCTTGGTCAGGACGGACAGGGGTTGCGTGACGTCCTCGAGCCCCTTCCGGGCCGCGTCGACGCCGAAGATCAGCGCCACGACACCGCCCGCGATCATCACCGCGGACCCGAGCAGGTACCCCCAGAACAGCGGCTCGCGGGACGACCCGTCGCCGATGAGCGCGCCGTAGATGAGCGGAGCGACGGCACCGAAGATCTGCGCCAGCGCGAAGAAGTACGAGATCGCCTGCGACCGGAGCTCGAGCGGGAAGATCTCGCTCACGGTCAGGTAGGCGCTGGACGCACCCGCCGAGGCGAAGAAGAACGAGATGCACCAGAAGACGACCTGCACCGGCGCGCTGATCGCGTCCGCCTGGAACAGGAACGCCGAGGTGGCGAGCACGAGTCCGGACACCAGGTACGTCGAGAAGATCATCTGCCGACGACCCCAGGTGTCGAAGAACCGACCGAGGATGATCGGTCCGAGCAGGTTGCCGATCGCGAACGGGAAGAAGTACACGCTCGTCTCGGCGGTCTTCAGGCCGAAGAAGTTCGTGAGCACCAGGGCGTAGGTGAAGAAGATCGCGTTGTAGAGGAACGCCTGCGTGATCATCATCGTCGCGCCGACCAGGGTGCGGGTCGGGTACTGCCGGAACAGCACCTTCACGATCGTCCGGAACTTCACGTTCTCCGTCGGCGTGACGGTCATCGCCTTGGACTCGTCGACCTCCGGAAGCCGGTGCCCGGTGGACTTCTCGACCGACTCCTCGATCTGCGTGACCGTCGCCTCGGCTTCCTCTTCGCGTCCGTGCGTCATGAGCCACCGCGGACTCTCCGGGATGTGCCGCCGCAGGAAGATGATCGCGATGCCGAGCACCGGGCCGAGGAAGAAGCCGATGCGCCAGCCGATGTTCTCGGCGAAGTTGGCCGTGTCGAGCAGGTAGATGTTCGCGAACGCGCCGAGTGCCGCGCCGCCCCAGTAGGTGCCGTTGATCGCGATGTCGACGTGCCCGCGGTACTTCGCGGGGATGAGCTCGTCGATCGCCGAGTTGATCGCGGCGTACTCGCCGCCGATGCCGAGCCCGGCGACGAACCGGAAGGCTGCGAGGAACCAGAAGTCCTGCGCGAGCCCCGCGATGCCGGAGCCGATCAGGTAGATGGCCAGCGTGAGGATGAAGAGCTTCCGACGCCCCAGCCGGTCGGACATCCGACCGAAGACGATCGCGCCGACGACCTGCCCGACGAGGTAGATGGTGCCGAGCGAGGTCACCTGCTGCGTCGACAGGTCCAGGTCGGCTTGGAACCCGGCGTTCGA
The DNA here is from genome assembly GCF_037144815.1 of Curtobacterium sp. USHLN213. Classification (NCBI taxonomy): domain Bacteria; kingdom Bacillati; phylum Actinomycetota; class Actinomycetes; order Micrococcales; family Microbacteriaceae; genus Curtobacterium; species Curtobacterium sp. USHLN213. Next base: position 4,614 of record NZ_JBBCYQ010000010.1, read on the forward strand.
CACGATCTGGATCTCGAGGCCGTCGAGGACCCACGAGACACCGAGTCCCACCACGACACTCCAGTGGAACCGTGTCCACGGCAGTCTGTCCATCCTGGCGGGGACCAGGCTCTTGATCGCCCCGTTCGTCGTGCTGCTCACGAGAGGGGAACGTACGCCCAGATCGACGAGATGGTTCAGATCCGGAAACGAACGGGTTCCGGGCTCGGAGCCGGATCCCCCTAATCGAATCCGGCTCCGATGCCGGAACCCCAATCATTGCAATTGCTATGAAAACTCACAAGCAGGTGGCCTGGAGGCGCGGTGCCAGCCCGCACCGCGCCTCCAGGCCCGAACGGCGTAACGTCGAAGAGGTGACCCGACCCGACATCCGAACGGTCGGCGAGCTCCGCACCTCTGGCCACCTCCAGAAGACGGTCCGCGCCGAGATCCGCGACAACCTGCTCAGCGCCCTCCGCGAGGGCCGCGACCCCTGGCCCGGCCTCCACGGCTTCGCCACCACCGTCGTCCCGCAGCTTGAACGCGCCCTGATCGCCGGGCACGACGTCGTCCTGCTCGGCGAACGCGGACAGGGCAAGACCCGACTCCTCCGCACCCTGCAGGGCCTGCTCGACGAGTGGACGCCCGTCATCACCGGCTCCGAACTCGGCGAGCACCCCTACGAACCGATCACGACGGCGAGCATCCGCCGGGCCGCGGACCTCGGCGACGCCCTGCCCATCAGTTGGCGGCACCGCGACGACCGCTACGTCGAGAAGCTCGCGACGCCGGACACGAGCGTCGCGGACCTCATCGGCGACGTCGACCCGATGAAGGTCGCCGAGGGCCGCAGCCTGGGTGACCCCGAGACGATCCACTTCGGCCTCGTCCCCCGGGGCCACCGCGGCATCGTCGCCATCAACGAGCTCCCCGACCTCGCCGAGCGCATCCAGGTCGCGATGCTCAACGTGATGGAGGAGCGCGACGTCCAGATCCGCGGCTACGTCCTGCGGCTGCCGCTCGACGTGCTCGTGGTCGCCAGCGCGAACCCCGAGGACTACACGAACCGCGGTCGGATCATCACCCCGCTGAAGGACCGCTTCGGCGCCGAGATCCGCACCCACTACCCGATCGAGCTCGAGGACGAGATCGCCGTGATCCGCCAGGAGGCGCGGCTCACCGCCGACGTGCCGGACGCGCTGGTCGAGATCCTCGCCCGGTTCACGCGTGCCCTGCGCGGATCGAGTGCGGTCGACCAGCGCAGCGGCGTCAGCGCCCGCTTCGCGATCGCCGGCGCGGAGACGATCTCCGCCGCCGCGGTGCACCGCGCTGCGCGGCAGGGCGAGGAGCACGCGGTCGCGCGGCCGATCGACCTCGAGACCGCGATCGACGTCCTCGGCGGGAAGATCGAGTTCGAGAACGGCGAGGAGGACCGCGCCGACGAGGTGCTCGAGCACCTGCTCCGGACCGCGACCGCCGAGACCGTCCGGGCGCGCTTCCGTGGGCTCGACTTCGCGGTCCTCGTCGAGGCGCTCGACGGGGGCACGATGGTGACCACGGGTGAGCAGGTCAGCGCCCGCGCCTTCCTCGAGGGCCTGCCGTCGATCGGCGAGTCCGACCTGTACGACCAGATCTGCGAACGGCTCGGAGCGACCGACGACGGCGAGCGTGCCGGCGCCATCGAACTCGCGCTCGAGGGGCTCTTCCTCGCCCGGCGGATCAGCAAGGAGTCCGGCGGGGGCGAAGCCGTCTATGGCTAGGGCGAACCGACGCCTGGCGCGGGACGCGCGCTACGGGAAGTACGAGGACGGCCCGGACCCGCTCGCTCCCCCGGTCGACCTGGCCGAGGCGCTCGACGCCATCGGCGAGGACGTCATGGGCGGGACCTCGCCCGAGCGTGCCATCCGGGAGTACCTGCGCCGCGGCGGTCAGGACCAGCGCGGCCTCGACGACCTGGCCCGCCGCGTGGCCGAGCGACGTCGCGAGCTGACGGCGAAGAACAACCTCGACGGCACCCTGCAGCAGGTCAAGCAGCTGCTCGACGAGGCCGTGCTCGCGGAACGCGGACAACTCGCCCGCGACACCGAGATCGACGACGGCGACCGAGCCCTCGCCGAGATGCAGCTCGACAGCCTGTCACCGTCGCCCGCCACCGCGGTGCAGGAGCTGAGCGGATACGACTGGACGAGCCCGACCGCGCGCCAGAAGTACGAGGAGATCAAGGACCTGCTCGGCCGCGAGGTGCTCGACCAGCGGTTCGCCGGCATGAAGCAGGCGCTCGAGGGTGCCACCGACCAGGACCGCGAGGACGTCGCCGCGATGATGCGCGACCTCAACACCCTGCTTGAGGACCATCGTGCGGGGACGGACACGCAGGAGCAGTTCGACGCGTTCATGGCCGAGCACGGGCAGTACTTCCCGTCGGACCCGCAGAACGTCGAGGAACTGCTCGACGACCTCGCTGCCCGGGCGGCCGCGGCGCAGCGCATGCGCAACTCGATGACCCAGGAGCAGCGCGACGAGCTCGACGCCCTCGCCCAGCAGGCGTTCGGCTCCCCCGACCTGATGGGTCAGCTCGCCCAGCTCGACGACACCCTCCGCTCGCTCCGGCCGGGCGAGGACTGGGGCGGCTCCGAGCGGATGGAGGGCGAGCAGGGACTCGGCCTCGGCGACGGGACCGGGGTGTTCCAGGACATCGCCGACCTCGACGCCCTCGCCGACCAGATCGCGCAGGCCGGACCGGGCTCCGACCTCGACGACCTCGACCTCGACGCCCTCGGCCGCCAGCTCGGGAACGACGCCGTCGTCGACGCGAGGACCCTGCAGCAGCTCGAGAAGGCCCTGCGCAACTCCGGTGCGATGCGCCGCGGTGCCGACGGGCAGCTCCGGCTCACCCCGAAGGCGATGCGGCAGCTCGGGAAGAGCCTGCTCCGGGACGTCGCCGAGCGCATGTCCGGCCGCCAGGGCGCCCGAGACCTCCGCCGCTCCGGTGCGTCCGGCGAACCCTCCGGTGCGACCCGGCAGTGGCAGTACGGCGACACCGAGCCGTGGGACGTCACGCGGTCGATCACGAACGCGCTCACCCGCACCGCTGCCTCGGGACGGATGGGCCCGGGCGTCCGCCTGGAGATCGACGACGTCGAGGTGCAGGAGACCGAGGCACGGACGCAGGCCTGTGTCGCCCTGCTCGTCGACACCTCGTTCTCGATGGCGATGGAGGACCGGTGGGTGCCGATGAAGCGCACCGCGCTGGCACTCCACACCCTCGTGTCCACACGGTTCCGCGGCGACGACCTGCAGCTCATCGCCTTCGGCCGCGAAGCCGAGGTGATGGAGATCGAGCAACTCGTCGGCCTCGACGCGATGTGGGACAAGGGCACCAACCTCCACCACGCCCTGCTGCTCGCGAACCGGCACTTCCGGAAGCACCCGACCGCCCAGCCCGTGCTGCTCATCGTCACCGACGGCGAGCCCACCTCGCACCTCGAACCGAACGGCCAGGTGTGGTTCGGGTACCCGCCGGACCCGATCACGATCGCGCTGTCCGTCCGGGAGCTCGAGAACGCCGGACGGCTCGGCGCGCAGACGACGTTCTTCCGGCTCGGCGACGACCCGGGGCTGGCGCGCTTCATCGACGCGATGGCGAAGCGGGTGGACGGCAAGGTCGTCGCGCCCGAGAACGACGACCTCGGCGTCGCGGTGGTCGGGTCGTACCTGGGATCGCGCCGCGGTGGAGCGCTCTTCCGGGACGACTGGACAATCTGACGGCAGGGTCTGTTCCTCGGGCGATCTCGGTCGTATGCTGACGCCACAGCTGCCCCAGACCCCGGCCGCGATCACCGCTCCACCTGACCGACCTCGTCGGTGTACCGACCACGTCGGTGAACCGACGCTGTCGGGACACCGACAGCGTCGGTGAGGTGGTGATGACCGACCGATGGCACCTGATCCGTCCTCGGCCGGTCGACCCCCGTGGGGTCCCGGAGGACAACGGCGCCCTCCGTCCGACCGCCACGGGTCACCGCGACCCGGCAGGCGGGACGCGGTACGGGTCGGTGGGTTCCGCACCCGACGGAACCTGCCGACCCGATCTCCGCGCCGGAGGCCGAGCGGGTCGCTAGAAGAGCGGCCAGGGCACGGCGGGCCCGTGTCCCGGTGGCGGCGGGAACAGGCCGACCGCCCGCAGCGCCGCGCACCGAGCGCGCAGGGTGTCGACCTCCGCCACCGTGAGGTGTTCGTCGAGTGCGGCACCGAGATCGCCGTGCAGGGCCTCGGTCACCCGATCGATGCCCTCGAGCTCGTCCGCGTCGAGCGGTTCGCCGATCCACCCCCACAACACCGAGCGCAGCTTGTGCTCGACGTGGAAGGTCAGCCCGTGGTCGACACCGAAGCGATGCCCGTCCGGCATCGCGAGGACGTGCCCGCCCTTGCGGTCGGCGTTGTTCACGACGACGTCGAACACCGCCATCCGCCGCAGGGCGGTCGTGTCCTCGTGCACGAGGGTCACCGGACGGTCCGCTTCGTCGATCGCCTCGAGCACCGGCCGCCAGCGGGGTGCTCCGTCGCCGGACAGCTCGGCCTCGGCGTCCTCGGTGGGGACGAGGTCGACCGCGTCCTGCTCGGGATCGACGTCCTGCCACCGCTGGACCATGCCGCGGCCGAACGGCCCCTCGCCCATCCACGTCGGGGGGACGACGTCCCAGCCGAACGCCTCGGACACGAGGTACGCCGCGACCTCTCGATCGGCGAGGGTGCCGTCCGGGAAGTCCCAGAGCGGTCGCTCCCCCTCGATCGGCTTGTAGACGACCGCCTCGCCGTCGAGGTCGGCGAGGAAGGTGGCGTTCGAGGCTTCCCGGATGCGTGCCCGGATGGACAGCGACCCGTCGCTCATGCGGCCCCTGGCGGACGGCCGGCGGCCACGATCTCCCGCGTGCGCTCGACGAACGCGCGAGCGGTGCCGACCGGGATCTTCACCTGGAACAGCTCGGCGGGCTCGGGGATCTCGACCACGGCCTCGATCTCCTCGCCGTCCTCGGTCGTCTCGGCGACGATCTCGAGCTCGTCGTCGATGGGGTACGCCTCGATCACCACCTGGGCGGTGGCGGGGTCGAACCCGAGGCTCAGGGCGCCGGCACGGAACTCGGCCTCGACCGGCTGGTCGAGCGGTTCACCGTCACGGAGTTCTGCGGGCGCGGACGGCGGGACGCTGAACCGGTTGTCCTCGACGGTCGCGACCTCGTCCAGGAGCTCGTCGATCTTGTCCGCGAGGACGGCCGACTGCTCCTTCTCGAGCGCGACGCTCGTGACACGGCGGCCGTCACGCGCCTGGATGTAGAAGGACCGCTCGCCCGGACGGCCGACGGTCCCGACGACGAGACGGTCCGGCCAGTCGAAGCCGTGCACGATGGTGGGCATACCCCGCATTGTAGGAGCGCCGGGCGACAGTCGTTCAGGCTCCGGCAGGAGCCGGCCCGGTGGCGGGGTCGTCGTGGCCGGCGCCGCCCCCGACCGCGGCGTCCGCGCTCGGCGCCGGTGCGGCCGCGAGCCACGTCAGGTCACCCGACTCGGTGTTCGAGGCGACGACCTCGGGACGGTGCTCGCCGTAGCGCACGATGGACACCGACGCCGGTCCGACCGCGATGCGCTGGAACAGGTCGAGGTGCATGCCGAGGGCGTCGGCGAGCACGGACTTGATCACGTCGCCGTGGCTCACCGCGACCCAGACGGCGCCCGGACCGTGGGCGGCCTCGACCTCGGCGTCGATCCGGCGGACGGCGGCGACGGCGCGCGACTGCATCCCCTGCATGGACTCCCCGCCGGGGAACACGACGGCGCTCGGGTTCGCCTGGACCGTCCGCCAGAGCGGCTCCTTCGCGAGGTCCGCGAGCTTCCGGCCCTGCCAGTCGCCGTAGTCGCACTCCGTGATCGCCCGCTCGATGCGGGTCTCCGGCTCGCCGGGCTGGCGTCCGAGCAGCGCGCGGGCGGTCTGCCGACACCGTTCGAGCGGGCTGGACACGACCACGGCGAACGGGACCGCGGCGAGTCGTCCGGCCGTCCGTGCGGCCTGTTCGCGGCCGACGGCGTCGAGCGCCACCCCTGCCGTCCGTCCGGCGAGGACGCCGGTCGCGTTCGCGGTGGTGCGTCCGTGCCGGACGAGGAGGACGGTCGCCATGTGCCCGATCCTAGGCCGCGATGCGCCCGTCGCCCGTCGCCGCGTCGGACACCACCCGTCCGTCGACGACGGTCACGAGCGAGTCGAGCGCGCCCCGGTGCACGAGGTCGTGCGTCACGAGCATCGTCGCGGTGCCGCGCTCGTGGGTCAGCTGCGCGATGAGCGACATGATCGCCGCGCCGCGCTCCTGGTCGAGTGCGCTCGTGGGTTCGTCGACGAGCAGGACCTCCGGCTCGTGCACGAGTGCGCGGGCGATCGCGATCCGCTGCCGTTGCCCACCGGACAGCTGGGCCGGTCGCTTGTCGGCGTGCCCGGACAGCCCGACCGCGTCGATCAGGTCGTCGGCCCGATCGCGGACCGCCGCACCCCGCCGCCCGGCCCGCGGGCCCCCGAGGTGCGCCATGACGAGGAGCTGCTCGCGGGCGGTCAGCGACGGCAACAGGTTCGACTGCTGGAACACGATGCCGATGCGTTCCCGTCGGAGCGCGGTGGCCTCGTCCCGCGACAGCGCGGCGGCGTCGACCGCGTCGCCCCGCGCACCGGTGATGACGACGCGGCCGGAGTTCGGCCGGATGAGCGTCGCCGCGACGGCCAGGATCGAGGACTTGCCGGAGCCGGAGGGGCCGGTGATCCCGGTGACCTCGCCGGTGCGTGCCGTCAGCGAGACGTGGTCGACCGCGGTGACGCGGCGGTCGCCGTCGGGGAAGGTGAGGGTGACGTCGTCGAGGGTGATCATCGGTTGCTCCCGAGTGCGGTGAGGGGGTCGGCGGCGGTGACGGTGCGGAGGGCGACCGCGGCTCCGGCGAGCCCGAGGGCCGCCATCGCGATCGCCGGGACCAGCGTGGTGAGCGGGCTGAGCAGGAACGGCAGCGCACCGCCGGCGAGCGCCCCGAGACCCACGACCGCGGCGGTCCCGACGCCGATGCCGACGACGAGCACGACGAGCGCCTGGCCGAGGGCGTCCCGGACGAGCGACCGGGTACTCGCACCGAGTGCCTTCAGGACGGCGACGTCGCCCGCGCGCTGCATGGTCCACACCGTGAAGAAGGCGCCGACGACGAGGGCGGAGACGCCGAACAGCATCGCGATCATCAGGGCGAGCGAACCGACCTCCGACCGGAACGTCTCGAGGGCGGTGAGCGAGCCGAGGTGCGACGAGGCCGACGTGTGGGTCGCGGTGGCGACGGCGTCCCAGTCGGGCGACCCGCTCACGGCGAGGACGGTGGGGTCGCCGTCGCCGCCGAGCCGCCGATCGGCCGCGGACCAGGCGTCCGGGGTCATCGCGAGGACCGGCGTGTGGCTGTAACAGGCGTCGCCGCCGACGGAGGCGACCCGGTAGGTGGTGCCCGTGATCGTCACGTGGTCGCCGACGTCGACCCCGAGGTCGGCGGCCGCGCCGGCGGACAGGCCGACCTCGTCGTCCCGCGTCGGCGCGAGCGAGGCGACCGAGCCACGCGCGTCGGCCGAGCCGCCGTGGTCGGCGGCCAGCCCGAACAGGGCGACCCCGACCGCCGACCCGTCGTCGTGACCCGAGGTCGCCCGCCCCTGGACGATCCCGACCGGGACCACCTCGTCGACGCCGGCCGCCGTCTGCCAGCCGACCCGCGCCTCCTGGCCGATGGTCGACTCGCCGAAGGACGGCTGCCCGTCGGACGGTTGCTGCAGGACCAGTCGGTCACCCGGCAGGTCGAGCACGGCCGAGACGTTCTGGGCGGCGAGTCCGCCGGTGAGGCCCGCGAGGAACCCCACGAGCAGGGTGATGAGCGCGACGACGGAGCCGATGAGCACGAAGCGTCCGCGAGCGAACCGGAGGTCGCGCCAGGCGACGAACACGATGGTCCCTTCCCGGGTCACGGACCCTCCGCGACCACGACGGTCACGGACCCTCCGCGACCACGTCGGTCACGGACCCTCCGCGACCACGCCTCCAGCCTCGCCGCGCCGGTCCCTCCGGACATCGTCGACCGGACTGGTCCCCCGATCGAACTTTCGGTTGATCCGGTCCCGCACCCGGCTCCGTACGCTGGGACCGTCATGGCGCACAGCACGCTCACCCCGGTCTTCGTCGGTCTCCGGACCGGCCTGCACGTGCTGTCCGCCGCGCTCCTGGCCCTCGTCGTCATCCGTGTCCTGGTGAGCGACGACCCGAGGCCCTGGGTGCCCCTCGGGCTGAGCGTCGTCTTCGCCGGCGTCTACCTGCTCGGCGCCGTCGCCGCCCGCACCGCCGAGCGCCGTCGTGCGATCGCCGGCGCGGTCTGGCTCGTCGCGCTGAGCCTCGTCTGGATCGCCCTGCTGGTGCTCGTGCCCGAGGCCGCGTACCTCGTCTTCCCGCTGTTCTTCCTGTACCTGCACGTCCTCCCCCGCGTGGTCGGTCCGGTCGCCGTCGTGGTCGCCACCCTCGTCGCGGTCGTCGCGCTCGGTCTGCACGGCGGGTTCACGGTCGGCGGGGTCGTCGGCCCGCTCGTCGGCGCCGGTGTGGCGCTGCTCATCGGGCTCGGGTACCGCGCCCTCGCGCGCGAGGCCACGGAGCGCGAGGCGCTCGTCGCCGAACTCATCGCGACCCGTGACCGCCTGGCCGCGACCGAGCGTGAACAAGGGGTCCTCGCCGAGCGGGCTCGCCTCGCCCGCGAGATCCACGACACCGTCGCGCAGGGCCTGTCGAGCATCCAGATGCTCCTGCACGCCGCGGAACGCGCGGACGGCGAGCGCCCCGGGCTGGAGCACATCCGGCTCGCACGTGACACCGCGGCGGACGGACTCGCCGACACCCGGCGGTTCATCCGTGAGCTCACGCCGCCGTCGCTCGACCAGGGGCTCCCGGCGGCGCTCGGGCGGCTCGCCGAGCAGCAGTGGTCCGGCGACGGCCTGACCGTGACCGTCGACGTGCCCGACGTGGTGCTGCCGATGGACGTCCAGACGGCGCTGCTGCGCATCGCCCAGGGCGCGGTCGCGAACGTGGTGCAGCACGCGCACGCCACGCACGTCGCGCTGTCACTCGCGGTCGACGGCCAGGAGGCGCGGCTGACGGTCTCGGACGACGGCGTCGGTTTCGACCCGGTCACCGCGCTGTCGCGAGCGGTCGCGTCCGACTCGTTCGGCCTGCGCGCGGCCCGGGACCGCGTCGGCCAGTTCGGCGGACGGCTGGAGATCGACTCGGCGCCCGGACGCGGCACCACCCTCGTCGCCGTCCTGGAGGTGCCGTGATCCGGATCCTGATCGCCGACGACCACCCGGTCGTGCGGGCCGGCCTGCGCGCGCTGCTCGACGCGGAGGACGACCTCGAGGTCGTCGGCGAGGCCGCGACACCGGGGACCGCGGTCGAGCTCGCCGCCGACCTCTCGCCGGAACTCGTCCTGATGGACCTGCAGTTCGGCCAGGACACCTCCGGTGCCGAAGCCACCCGGCGGATCCGTGCGCTCGACGCCGCGCCGTACGTCCTCGTGCTCACGAACTACGACTCCGACGGCGACATCCTCGGCGCGGTGGAGGCCGGCGCGAGCGGGTACCTCCTCAAGGACGCGCCGCCGCACGACCTGATCGCGGCCGTCCGGGCGGCGGCGTCCGGCCAGAGCGCGCTCGCGCCCGCGATCGCCGGCCGGCTGATGGCCCGGATGCGGACCCCGCAGGTGTCGCTCTCGGCGCGGGAGATCGAGGTCCTCGAGCTCGTCGCCGCCGGCGCTGCGAACGGCGAGGTCGCGGCGCGGCTCCACATCAGCGAGGCGACGGTCAAGTCGCACCTCGTGCACGTGTTCTCGAAGCTCGGGGTCGCCTCGCGGACGGCTGCGGTGTCCACGGCGCGCTCGCTCGGCATGCTGCGCTGACCTCGCACCGGCGGTCTGCGCCGTTCCCTTGACTCGACCACGGTGGGACGTTCTGATGGACCCATGATCGAGCGCCACTGCGCGGCACTCTTCGCCACGTCGACGATGACCGGGTTCGGGATCGCCTCGTGGATCACGCGCACGCCCGCGATCCGCGACGCGCTCGGGGCCTCGATCGAGGCGATGGGCATCGTCATCCTCGGGCTCTCGATCGGCTCGATGATCGGGATCCTCGGCGCCGGTGTGCTCGTCCGGCGCCTCGGGACCCGGCCGCTCATCGTCCTCGGCGGGGTCCTGCCCGTCGTCGGCATGCTCCTCGTCGCCCTGTCCGCCCCCGCGCAGCTCGCCGCCGGGGTGTGGGGCGGGCTGTTCCTCATCGGCTTCGGGTCCGGCGTCGCCGAGATCGGCCTGAACGTCGAGGCGGCCGCGGTCGAGCGGCGGATCGGTCGGCCGGTCGTCCCGCTGCTCCACGCCTGCTTCAGTCTCGGCACGGTCCTCGGCGGGGTGGCGGGCATCGCGGTGACCGCTGCCCGGACGCCGGTCCTCACGCACCTGCTCGGCGCCACCGTCGTCATGGCCGCACTCGCCGCGTTCGCCGCCGTGAACCTCCGTCCGGTCCCCCGCGCTGCGCCCGAGGCGTCGTCCGCGGCCGCACCGGCTCCGCGGCTCCGGGCCGTGCTCACGGTGCAGGTGCTGCTCATCGCCGTGATCACCCTGGCGATGGCGTTCGCCGAGGGTGCCGCGAGCGACTGGCTCCCGCTGCTCATGACGACCGACCACGGCGCTCCCGAGGCCGTCGGGTCCCTCGTCTTCACCGGCTTCGCCCTCGCGATGTTCGTCGGGCGGACGGCCGGCACGCCCCTCGTCGCCCGGTTCGGTCGCGCACCGGTCGTTCGGGTGTGCGCGGCGGTCGGCACCGTCGGCGTGCTGCTCGTCGTGGTGTCGCCGAGCCCCGTGCTGACCGCGGCCGCCGCCGGGGTGTGGGGTCTCGGCATCGCCCTCGGCTTCCCGCTCGCGATCTCGGCCGCCGGCGACCACCCGACCGATGGTGACCGACGGGTGTCCGTCGTCGCGACCGCGGGCTACATCGCGTTCCTGGCGGGTCCTCCGGCACTCGGGTTCCTCGGCGATCACCTCGGCCTGCAGGCGGCGATGCTCGTCCCCGCCGGACTCCTCGTCGTGGCGCTGCTCGCCGCCCCGGCGACCCGGAACCGCACCACGCTCGACGTGCGGGAGCCCCCGGTCGGCGCACCGGCCCCGTCCGCGGACTGACGGGACTACGTCTAGCGGACACCATTTCGTGTCGACGGCGGCCCGCGCCAAGATGGAGCCGTGCTCGTCTCCATCGTCTACATGAGCCGGGCGGCCACCCCCTTCGACGACGCCGCCCTGACCGAGCTCCTGCGTGGGTCGCGGCTCCGGAACGAGGCGCTGGGGGTCTCCGGCATCCTGCTGGCGAAGGACGGCCGCTTCATGCAGCTGCTCGAGGGCCCGGCGTGGAGCGTGGACGACCGGTTCGCCGCGATCGCGCGCGACCCCCGCCACGGCGAGGTGAAGTCCCTCGTGCGCGAGGACATCGAACGCCGTCGGTTCGACGGCTGGTCGATGGCCTACCGGTCGCTCGACGACTCCGACATCGCCGCCGAGGAGGGCTTCAGCCCGTTCCTCACCGACGGCGTCGACTTCCCGCGGTCCTTCGACCGCACGAGCGCGGCCTGGCTGCTGAAGTGGTTCCGCGACCGCGAGCTCCACGACCGCTGACCCGCAGCGACCCGGCCCCCGGGCCGTCCCGCGTCAGTGCGCTCGTCGGCGTCGGACACGGGTGACCGCGGCCGCACTGCCCGCAGCGGCGAGCACGACCAGCCCGAGCGCACCGACGCCCAGGCCGAACACCCCGAGGATCCCGGCGCCGATGTTCGCGCCGCCACCGTCGTCGACCGTGACGAACAGGGACCAGAGCGTCACCGCGACGGCGACGAACCCGACCGCGAGCAGCACGGTCGCGACGACGTGCAGCGCGACGACGCTCGCGGACCACCCCACCCGCTCGACCCCGGACGTCGCGAGCGCGGGGTCGCCGTACGGAGGGGTGCCGTGCTCGCTGGTGTCCACGGCGTCAGTCTGCCGTGCCGAACGCGTCCGCCACGACCCCCAGCAAGCGGGGCCGGTGCCGAGGGTCCGCGACGGCGGTGAGCACCATCCGCCACATCGTCGCGACCGCGGGGAAGAGGTCCTGCCGGCCGGTCCGCACCGCCGAGACGAGCTGGACCCCGGTGAACATCGGGACGACGGTCGCGCCGAGCTGCTCGGGTGTGAGGTCCGTCCGGAGTTCACCGCTCGCGATCGCGAGGCGGAACAGGTCGCTGATCCCACCGATCCACTGGTCGTAGAAGGCGGCGGTCGCGGCACCGAACTCGCCGCGTTCGAGCGAGAGCCGGATGCCGGCGCTCACGACGGGGTCGGTCAGCAGCATGCCGGCGATGCCCCGGGAGGCCCGGACGAGCGCCTCGGCGGGCGACGCGTCGTGGTGGCTCACGACGTCGAACGTCCGCACGTTCTGTTCGTCGATGACCCCGAGCGCGAGGGACAGCTTGGTGGGGAAGTGGAAGTGCAGGGCGCCCTGCGAGACGCCCGCCTCGCGGGCGACGGCCGCGATCGTCGTGGCGGCGAAGCCGACACGCTCGAACTGACGGGCGGCGGCCTCCAGGATCAGTGCGCGTCGTTCCACGCTTCCAGTGTCACGGACTGGAGGCGCGGGGGGGGGCCCCCCCCCCCCCCCCAGCCCGAGGGGGGGTCACCGTCGGACCGCTCGCTCACCCGTGCAGCGAGTCGGTTCGTTCCTGCCGCTCCTCCGGACGTAGCCAGACCTTCACGACCGGGCCGGAATCGGGATCGGTACCGGTCGGCACCACGACCTCGAGCGCCGTGGGGGTCTGCGTCCACTGCACCTCGCCGCCGGCGCCGAGCACCTCGACGCTGCGGATCGGCCGTCCGAGCAGGTTCGTCCCGCTGCCGAACGAGCGGATGCGCGCGACGCCGTCCGTCGGGTCGGCGAGCAGGACCGCGTAGACGTACTCGCCGGTGACGTCGTGGCGGGTGGTGAACCGGACGTCCTCGGACGTGTGGGCCGGAGCGGCGCCGTCGACGAACGACCCCGCCTGGACGTGCGTCGGACCCTCGCCGAAGACGCGCCAGGGACGGGTGCCGTAGATCGCCTCGCCGTTGACGGTCAACCACCGGCCGATGCCCTCCAGCAGCCGCTGCTCGGGCTCGGCGATCGTGCCGTCCGGCTTCGGGCCGACGTTGAGCAGGAGGACGCCGTTCTTCGCGACGACGTCGACGAGCTCGGCGACGAGGTCGCGCGCGGTCTTGTAGTCGTGCCCCTCGATCCAGCACCAGGCGGACTTGGACACCGAGGTGTCGTTCTGCCAGACGACCGGCGGGATGTCCCCCATCGCACCGCGCTCGATGTCGTAGACCGCGGAGCCGTCCGCGAACGCCTGCCACTTGTAGTTGATGACGACCTCGCGCCCCCACTCGGCGGCACGGTTGTAGTAGTACGCGGCGAGGGTGCGCAGCCACGGCTCGAACGCTGGCTGCTCGATCCACCAGTCGAACCAGAGCACCTGCGGCCGGTACTTGTCGATGACCTCGACGGTCCGGAGCAGCCAGTCCTCGAGGTGTCGCTCGTTCGGCGCGGTCTCCTCGCGCTGGGCCGGGCCGTAGAAGTCGATGAACCGCGGGTCGAGCACGTCCGAGTCGAACCGGGCGCCCCCGTTCATGAAGAACCAGTGCTCGGCCCGGTGCGAGGAAGCGCCGCGGACCATGAACGCGTCGTCGACCGCCTGGAGCAGGTCGCCGAACACGTCGCGCTCCGGCCCCATCCGCGCCGCGCTCCACCGGGAGCGGTCGGTGTCGTACATCGCGAAGCCGTCGTGGTGCTCGGCGACGGGGACGACGAACTGCGCCCCCGCGCGACGGAACAGGGTCGCCCAGTCCTGCGGGTCGAAGTGCTCCATCGTGAACGACGGGATGAAGTCCTTGTAGCCGAACTGCGACTGCGGTCCGTAGGTGGCCACGTGGTGCTCGAACTCGGGGGTGCCCGCGCGGTACATGTCCCGCGAGTACCACTCGTTCCGGAAGGCCGGCACCGAGTAGACGCCCCAGTGCAGGAAGACCCCGAACTTGGCGTCCTCGTACCAGCGCGGTGGCGTGTACCCGCGGAGCGACTCCCAGGTCGCCTCGTACGGGCCGGCGGCGACGACCTCGGCGACGGCGGCGAGCGCCACCGAGTTGTCGCTGACGTCGACCGGCTCCGGCAGCGCCGCCGGGTCGATCCGTGGCAGGTCGTGGGGTTCGGGCATGACTCCTCCTCGAGTCGAGCGAAACGTTTCGTCCTGGAGACGGTTCTACGGTAGCGTGCATTGCACCCGCATGGGTGAAACGTTGAGTGATGCGCGACGACGCGCAGGAAGCAGGCCACCGTGGACGTCCCGACGAGCCGACCCCTGCGGACCGGCGCACGCATCCCGACGATCGGGCTCGGCACGTTCGGCTCCGACCGGTACGGCCCGGACGAGGTGGCGGCGGCGGTCCGCGGCGGCCTCGGCGCCGGCTACCGGTTGGTCGACTGCGCCTCGGTCTACGGCAACGAGCCCGAGGTCGGCGCAGCGATCGCGGCGAGCGGTGTCCCGCGCGAGGACCTCTTCGTGATGTCGAAGGTCTGGAACGACGCGCACGACCCGGCCGATGCGGTCGCGTCGGTCGAGCGATCGCTCCGGGACCTGCGGGTCGACCACCTCGACGCGGTGTTCGTGCACTGGCCGTTCCCGAACCACCACGCGCCGCACGCCTCGGTCGAGGACCGCGACCGATCGGCCCGCCCCTACGACCACGCCGCGTACCTCGCGCTCTGGCGGTCGCTCGAGGGGCTCGTCGACGCCGGAATGGTCCGGCACCTCGGCACGTCGAACACGACGGTCCCGAAGCTGCGGCTGCTGCTCCGCGACGCCCGGGTCCCCCCGGCGCTCAACGAGATGGAGCTGCACCCGACGTTCCAGCAACCGGAGCTGTTCGACTTCTGCCGCGCGAACGACATCCAGCCCGTGGGCTACTCGCCGCTCGGGTCACCGTCCCGCCCGGAGCGCGACCGCGAGGACGACGACCACGTGGACGTCGACCACCCCGTCGTCCGGCGGATCGCCGAGGCGCACGGCGTGCACCCCGCCGTGGTCTGCCTCAAGTGGGCGGTCGCGCGCGGGCAGGTCCCGATCCCGTTCTCGGTGAAGCCCGAGCAGTACCGCGCGAACCTCGACGGCGCGCTGACGGACCCGCTCACCGACGAGGAACTCGGGGCGATGCAGGACGTCGACCGCGGCGTCCGGCTCATCAAGGGGCAGGTGTTCCTGTGGTCGGGCGCCGCAAGCTGGCACGACCTGTGGGACGAGGACGGCACGATCCCCGGGGGCGTCGGGTGACGGCGACCTACAAGGACCTGCAGCGGGCGACGGGGCTCTCGCTCGCGACGATCTCGAAGTTCTACAACGGCGGCACCGTCCGCGACGAGAACGCACAGGCGATCGAACGGGCCGCGGCGACGCTCGGGTTCCGGCCCAACGGGTTCGCCCGGAGCCTGCGCTCCCGGCGGTCCGGCACGATCGGCGTCCTGCTGCCGGCGCTCGACAACGACTTCCACCTCACCGTGATCGCCGGGGTCGAGAGCGCACTCCGGGCGCACGGGACGAGCGTCATCGTCTCGTCGAGCCCGGACGCGGCCGCGGGCGCGGTCGACCTGCTCCTCAGCCGAATGGTGGACGGCATCATCGCGGTGCCGTCGGACCACGACGTCGAGGCCCTGGCGCGTGCGGCCGAGCGGGTGCCGGTCGTGCAGATCGACTGGCGTGCGGACGCCCTCGCCACCGACGGCGTCTTCCTCGACAACCGCGGCGCCGGCGCCCTCGCCGCCCGCCACCTGCTCGACCACGGACACCGCCGGGTCGGGGTCGTCGCGGGTGACCCCGCGGTCTCCACCATGCGGGAGCGCACCGCGGGCTTCCGTGCGTTGGTCGAACGGGAGGGCGGTGTCCTCGGACCGGACTCGGTCGTCGAGGGGCCCCTCACGGTGCAGTACGGGCAGGCGGCGATGCAGCGGCTCCTCGTGCAGCAGGACCGACCGACAGCGGTCTTCTGCGCGAACTACGAACTCACCCTCGGAGCCGTCATCGCGCTGAACGAGTCCGGGCTGACCCTCGGCCGGGAGCTCTCCGTGCTCGGGTTCGACGGCCTCGAACTCGCCCAGGCCACCGTCCCGAAGCTCACCGTCATCGTGCAGCCCACGCACGAGCTCGCCGTCCGCGCCGCCGACCTGATCCACGCGCGCCTGACGGACCCCGACGCCGACCCGGCTCCCGTCGACGTCGTCGTCGCACCCCGTCTGGTCGCCGGTGGATCGGTCGCCCGACTCGTCACCCCCACGGAGGCATGATGCTGCGCTACACCCTCACCCACCAACCGACGCTGAGCGCGCTCGCGTCGCTCGGGCACGGCTCCAAGGTGCTGGTCGCCGACGGGAACTACCCGTTCGCGACGGCGATGCGTCCCGGCGCCGCGCTCGTGCACCTCAACTTCCGCCCCGGACTGCTCGACGTCGACGAGGTCCTGACGACCCTGCTCGACGCGGTCCCGGTCGAGGCGGCGACGGTCATGCAGGCTCCGGCGGACACCGTCGTCGCGGCGCACGAGGGCTACCGGCGCATCCTCGGGCCGGACGTGCCGCTCGGTGCGCTCGACCGGTTCGCGTTCTACGACGCGGTCCGGGCGCCCGAGACCGGGTTGGTCATCGCGACTGGCGACCAGCGCTCGCACGCGAACCTGCTGCTCGAGATCGGGTTCCAGCGCGCGCCGGAGCGGTAGGGCGCGCGGGCGCGGGCGGCGGGGCGGGCGCGGTCGGGCGGGCGCGGTCGGGCGGGCGCGGGGCGCGCGGGCGGGCGCGGTCGGGCGCGGGGCGCGCGGGCGGGCGCGAGCGTGAGTGCGCGCGCTGACGACCACTGCGCGCGTTCCACCACGCGCAGTCGTCGTCAGGGTGCGCAGTCCGCGCATCGGCGTGCGCGTCCCAACGGGCGGACTGGAGGCGCGGTGCGGGCCGGACCCGCGCCTCCAGTCCCCCACGTGCGGACCGGAGGCGCGGTGCGGGCCCGACCCGCGCCTCCAGTCGGTCGACCGACGGCGGCTCAGGTGAGGGCGAGGAGGTTGTTGACCTGCTCGTTCACGTCCGTCAGCGTGCTGATCGGCTTGCCGTTCGCGTAGATGTCGTCGAACGCCGGTTGCACGAGGGCCTGCACGTCGGCCGGGTTCCGGGTCACGGGGAACAGGAACGTCGTGCCGTCCTCGACCTGCTCGGTGAAGGCCGTCACGTCGAGGCCCCGCTTCGCGTACGCCGCCACCGCTGCGTCGGTCCCCGATCGGCGTGCCGGGAAGACGATGCCCGCACGGCCGACGATCTCCTGGGCGGCAGCGCTGCCGAGGAACGCGACCCACTTCGCCGCTGCCTCCGGGTTCCGCGCCTGCTTCGTGATCGAGTCGCCGAGACCGTTGAACATCGACGCGCGGTGTCCGATCGGCCCGGTCGGCGTCGGCGCGATGCCGACGTCGATGCCCGGGAGGTTCGCGTACGTCCCGATCATCCACGAGCCGTTGAACGAGAGCGCGACCTTCTTCGAGCCGAGCTGGACGTCCGGTCCGGTCGTCGTGGAGAAGACCCCGTACTTCGGCATGTAGCCCTTCTCGGCGAGCCCGAAGTACCACGAGATCGTCTTCTGGAACCCGGCGTCGTCGTAGCGGAACCGGTTCCCCCACGGGTTCTTGTTCGTGTAGAACCAGTCGATCGACCCGGTGAACGGCGACCACTGGGTCTGCCCGAACCCGTCGCCCCCGCTGCCGTTGGCGCTCATCCCGTAGACGGCGACGTCCGTCTTGTCGAAACCCGGCTCGTCCCCGCGGCGCCCCTTGCCGTCGATCGTGAGGTGCGCGACGGCGCGCTCGAAGGTGCCACCGTCATCGGGGTTCCAGGACAGGGCGGCCAGGTCGTCGGCGGTGTACCCGGCCTTCGCGATGACCTTCTGGTCGTAGAACATCGCGACCGTGTCCCAGTCCTTCGGCGAGCCGTACCGGTGGCCGTCCCGCCCCTTCCAGAGCTGGGCGAGCCCGGACTGGTAGTCGTCGTCACGGATCCCCGACGTCGCCTCGAGCTCGTCGAGCTTGTACAGCACGTCGAGGTCGGCGAACTGCGGGAACTTCGACAGGTGGTCCGTGAACACGTCCGGCGCGGTGCCGGCGATGAACCCGGCGGTGAGCTTCGTCCAGTAGTCGGCCCACCCGAGCTGGGTGATCCTGATCGTGATGCCGGGGTTCTCGCGCTCGAAGGCCTTGGCGACGGCCTGGTACGCCGGCAGCTGGTTCGAGTCCCAGAGCCAGTAGGACACCGTGCCGGTCGCACCGCTCCGCGGGTTCGGGGTGCCCGTGGTGGAGCAGGCGGCGAGCGCACCGAGCGCCAGGGCGGACGCTCCGCCGGCGAAGAGGGCGCGGCGGGTGATGGAGTTCGTCATGTGCGGATCCCTACTTGATGCCGGAGAAGCCGATGGAGTTGACGATCCGCTTGGCGAAGACGCCGAAGAGCACGATCATCGGGAGCGCCGCCACGAGCGTCGCGGCCATGAGCCCGGCCCAGTCGGTGCCGGACTGCGGCGACTGCGACTTGAAGACCCCGAGCGCCACCGTGAGCACGCGGGAGCTGTCGGTGTACGAGACCATCAGCGGCCAGAAGTAGTCGTTCCACGCCGTGATGTACGTCAGGACGGCAAGCGTCGCGATCGGGGCGGAGGCCATCGGGAGGATGAGCCGGAAGAAGACCCGGACCTTACCGGCGCCGTCGATGAGGGCCGCCTCCTCGACCTCGCGGGAGATCCCGAGGAAGAACTGCCGGAGGAAGAACACCGCGAACGGCGTCATGAGCATCGACGGCAGGGCGATCCCGAACAGCGTGTCGACCAGGCCGAGGGACTTGATCAGCGTGAAGTTCGGCAGGAGCGTGAAGATCGTCGGCACCATCAGCCCGGCGAGGAAGACCGCGAAGACGCGGTCGCGCCCGGGCCACCGCAACCGCGCGAACGCGTAGGCCGCCCCGGCGGAGAAGAACACCTGGCCGACGGTGATCATCGTCGCGGTGAGCACCGAGTTCAGCAGGTACTGCCAGAAGTTGATGGCAGCGCCGGACCCGCCCTGGGCGAGCGCCTCCTTCGTGGACTGCAGGCCGAACACGCGCTCGAAGCCACCGAGGCTGAAGCCCGTGGGAAGGAGCGAGGTGGGGTCGGCCGAGATCGCACCGTTCGAGGACAGGGCGGTGCGGAGGATCCAGTAGAACGGGAACAGGGTCACGACGATGACGGCGATCATCGCGATCCAGGCGATGACCCGTCCGACGGAGGTCTTCCGACGAGGCGGTCGGGGGCCGCCGCGGGTGGTGATCGCGCGGGTGGTCTGCGGTTCGACCACCGGGGGCAGGGTGCTGGTCATCTTCGACTCGCTTCCGTGTGCTGTGGCCATCAGTCCAGGTCGCTCTCGCCGGAACGCGAGAGGCGGTACTGGATGATCGTGATGATGCTGAGGACGATGAGGAGGGCCACCGAGACGGCGGACGCGTAGCCGAACTGGAACCGGCCAAACGCCAGGTTGTAGATGTAGTTCTGCACGACGTTCGTGGCGTTCGCGGGCCCGCCCTGGGTGGCGATGGCGACGGTGTCGAACACCTGGAACGACCCGATGATCGTGATGATGAGCACGAGCGAGAGGATCGGTCGGAGCAGCGGCACGGTGATGCGCCAGAACATCTTCCACTCGCTGGCGCCGTCGATGCGGCCGGCTTCGTAGACCTGCTCCGGCAGCGCCTGCAGGCCCGCGAAGATGAGGAGGGCCGTGTAGCCGACGTTCCGCCAGACGTTGATGAACGCGATGGTCGGGATGCCCCAGAAGTCGCTCTGCAGGAACGGGATGCGGCCCACACCGATCGCCGACAGGATCTCGTTGCCGATGCCGAGCTGCGTGTCGAGGATCCACAGCCAGATGAGCGCCGCGACGACGTTCGACACGAGGTACGGCGCGAGGACGATGCCCCGGACGAAGGTCGACTTGGTGAGGCGGTGCATCATCACGGCGATGAACAGCGCGAGGATCGTCTGGAACCCGATGTTCAGCAGGACGTACTCGACCGTCACCGCCATCGAGTGCCAGAAGATCGAGTCCTGCACCAGGCGCTCGTAGTTCTGCAGGCCGGTGAACACCGGGGGCGTGAGCAGGTTGAACGACGTGAAGCTGAGGTAGATACCCCGGACGGTGGGCCATGCGAGGAACACGGCGAAGCCGACCGATGCCGGGGCGATGAAGATCAGCGCCAGCCAGAGGTCGTTCCTGGGCCGGCGTCGCGGGGAGGTGGTGCCGGCACGGGCGCGGTCGGTCGCCCGACTCCTCCGTCTCGTGCTGGTCGTCGTCAAGGGTGACGACACAGGGCTCTCGGTGGCCATCGCGACTCCTTCGTCTGCGGTGGACTGACGTGCAGCAGTCCGTGAGCCGGGAATCTACACGTGGGGACAGCGGGTGGCAAGAGGCTTTTTCTTCGTTTGAATCAGGGGTTGTCACGTGTAGACATCGGTGTCAGGATGGCCCTCGATCGCATCGGAGCGACCTGCCCGGCGACGCATCCCCCACCTGGAAAGGTCACTGATGATCTCTGTCGGAATGGTCGGCGCGGGCCAGTTCGCCCCCCAGTTCGCCAAGCTGTTCAAGCTGCACCCGGACGTCGACCGCGTCTTCGTCACCGACCTCGTCGACGACCGGGCATCCGAGCTCGTCGAGTCGCAGCACCTCGACGGCACGTTCCCGGACTTCGACGCCGTGCTCGCCTCGGACGTCGACGCCGTCGCGATCTTCACGCAGCGCTGGACGCACGGCCCACTCGTCGTGAAGGCCCTCCGCGCCGGCAAGCACGTCTACTCGGCCGTGCCGATGGCGATCTCGGTCGAGGAGATCCAGGCCATCATCGAGGCCGTCCGCGAGACCGGGCTCACCTACATGATGGGCGAGACGAGCTACTACAACCCCGCGACGGTGTTCGCCCGCTCGAAGGTCGCCGAGGGCGCCTTCGGCCGCGTCTTCTACGCCGAGGGCGACTACGTGCACGACATGGACCTCGGCTTCTACGCCGCGTACCAGTTCAGCGGCGGCGAGGACTGGAAGCGCACCGCCAGCTACCCGCCCATGCTCTACCCGACGCACTCGGTCGGCGGGGTCCTCGGTGCGATCCCGGGGCACGCGGTCAGCGTCAGCTGCATCGGCGTCAAGGACGACCGCGGCGACGGGGTCTTCGACAAGGACGTCAGCCAGTTCGACAACGACTTCTCGAACGCCACCGCGCTGTTCGAGCTCGACAACGGCGGGGTCATGCGGATCAACGAGATGCGCCGCGTCGGCTACCCGTCGCACATCCGCGAGTCCCGCTTCCGCTACTTCGGCACCGAGGCGAGCTTCGAGCAGCTCGCCAAGGTCAGCGTCTGGCAGGACAAGGAGGACTCGCACGACATCAGCGACCAGATCGACACCCAGGCGACGATGGAGCTCGACGACCCCCGCCTCGCCGGCGTCGACCCCTCGCTCCGCGACGCGTTCGTCTCCGGCTACGCGGCCGTGCACGACACGTCGCGCCTGCCGGCCGAGTACGCCGGGGTCCCGACCGGACACGAGGGCAGCCACCAGTTCCTCGCCGACGACTTCGTCCGCGCCGTCGTCGACCGGACCCTGCCGCCGGTGAACGCCTGGACCGCCGCCCGGTTCACACTGCCCGGCATCATCGCCCACCAGTCCGCACTGCAGGGCGGCGTCCGCCTCGAGGTGCCGGACTTCGGCGACGCCCCGGAGACGGTCGAGGCGGTGGGCTCGTCTAGTATCGCCAGCGACTAGCAAGTGGTGTTCGGGTGTCGGTCCGCACGGGCCGGCACCCGAACGCGACTTCCGACCCGACGAAGGTGGCACCCGTGACCGTCCCGACGACCCCGAGGGCGGTCACCCGCGCCGACGTCGCCCGGTACGCCGGCGTGAGCACCTCCGTCGTGAGCTACGTCGTGCACGACGGACCCCGTCCGGTCGCAGCGGCCACCGCGGCACGCGTCCGCGAGGCGATCCGCGTCCTCGGCTACCGCCCGAACGCGAGCGCGCAGGCCCTCCGCACCGGGTCCTCGAAGATGCTCGGACTCATCGTCCCCGAGCTCGACAACCCGTTCTGGTCCGAGCTCGGCGTCGCGGTCACGCACGCCGCCGCCGCGCGCGGGTACGACGTCCTGCTCGCCAACAGCGACGGCGACGCCGCGCAGGAACGGGAGCGCCTGCGCAGCCTCTCCGCCCGGCAGGTCGACGGCATCATCGTCACGAGCATCATGACGCGGCCGGACCTGTCCACCGTGACGGACCCCGGCATCCCGATGGTCCTGCTCAACACCTTCTTCGAGGTCCCCGACTACGCGAGCATCGGCGTCGACGCCCTCCGTGGCGCGTACGACGGCACGCAGCACCTCGTCGAGCACGGGTACCGCTCGATCGGCCTGGTCATGGGGCACGCCGGCTCGATGGAGCTCCGCGAGCAGGGCTGGATGCGGGCGCTCCGCGACGCCGGGCTGCCCGACGGCCCGATCGTCCGCTGCGACTTCACCCGACGGGGCGGCTACGAGGCCGGTCTCCGCATGTTCGGCGAGGGCTCCGGCCCCCGAGCGGTCTTCGTCAGCTCCGACATGCAGGCGGTCGGGCTCCTGCGCGCCCTCTTCGAGCTCGGACTGTCCGCGCCCGACGACGTCGCGATCGTCTCCTTCGACGGCGCGGTCGAGGCCGACTACACGAACCCGCAGCTCACCACGGTCCGGCAGCCGATCGAGACGATGGCGACCGCCGCCGTCGACCGGGTGCTCGGCCTCGACGCGGACAACCAGTGGCACCGGGACCTCGTCCCCGCCGAGTTGGTGCTCGGCGCCAGTTGCGGGTGCGGCGTGCGTCGCTGACGCACCCGCCTGCGGTCCAGGAGGCGCGGTGCGGGGCCGACCCGCGCCTCCCGTCCGACGCTGGTCACGCCAGCCCGCCTGCTCGCGCGAGTGCGCGCGCTGACGACGACTGCGCGCGGTCCACCGTGCTCAGTCGTCGTCCGGCCGCGCACCGTCAGTCCTCCATGACCGCCTCGAGCGCGTCGAGCGCGACGCGGCGGTGCCCGCTGCGCGTCACGGCGACCGCCTCGACCGGCTCGCCGGTGGTGGCCTCGACGAAGCGGAGGTCGGACGTGCGCTCGGACGGCCGGTGCCGGTCCGCCCACCCGCCCAGTGCGAGCAGCACGAGCGAGAGGTCGCGGCCGGCCTCGGTGAGGACGTACTCGTCCCGGACGCGTCCACCGTCCGGCTTGTAGGCGTGGCGTTCGAGGACGCCGCCCTCGACGAGGGAGCCGAGGCGTGCCGTGAGGACCTCCCGCGGGACCCCGAGGCTCTGCTGGAACTGGCTGAAGCGGGTCGACCCCGCGAGGGCGTCGCGGACGATCATGAGCGTCCACTTCTCGCCGAGGACGTCGAGGGACCGCGCGATGGGGCAGCGCTCGTCGCCGCCGAGGATGCCGAGCATGTGTTCATCCTACCTGGGTTCGGAATCCAGACACACCATGCTAGGTTCACTTCCCGTACCCAACCTCTTCGACAGGAGCACACCATGACCACCCTCACCGACGCGACCGTCCTCGTCACCGGAGCGAACGGCGGCCTCGGCGCCGCGTTCGTCCAGCAGGCCCTCGACCGCGGCGCCGCCAAGGTCTACGCCACGGCCCGGACCCCGCGCACCTGGGACGACGAGCGCATCGTGCCGCTCGCCCTCGACGTCACCGACCAGGCGAGCGTCGACGCCGCCGCCCGTGCAGCAGCCGATGCCACGATCGTCGTGAACAACGCCGGCATCGGTGGCTCCGCGCCGCTCCTCGAGACCTCGGTCGACGAGGTCGAGCACGTCTTCGCCACGAACGTCTTCGGTGCGCTCCGGGTCGCCAAGGCCTTCGCGCCGTCGCTGGCCGGAGGCACGCTCGTCGACGTGCACTCGGTGCTCAGCTGGATCGCGCTGGCCGGGGGCTACTCCGCCTCGAAGGCCGCGTTCTGGTCGATCACGAACTCCCTGCGCCTCGAGCTCGCACCCCAGGGGACCCAGGTCCTCGGAGCGCACCTCGGTTACACCGACACCGGCATGACGGCCGACCTCGACGTCGAGAAGGCCGACCCGGCGGACATCGTGGCGGCGATCTACGAGGCCCTCGAGGCCGGCGAGCACGAGGTCCTCGCCGACCAGGTCAGCCGCGACGTCCGCGCCGGACTGAGCGCCCCGCTGACCGCGCTCTACCCGGCGCTGGCGTCGGCCTGACGCCTCCGCCGTCGATGGCCTCGGCGGCGCTCGCGACCCGGCCCGCTGTTCCGCGCGACGGCGAGGCGTCGGGACGCGCGGCGGCGAGGCGTCGGGACGCGCGACGGCGAGGCGTCGGGACGCGCGGCGGCGAGGCGTCGGGACGCGCGGCGGCGAGGCGTCGGGCCGCGCGGCGGCGAGGCGTCGGGCCGCGCGGCGAGGCGTCGGGACGCGGCGGGACCGCCGGTTCCGCGGGGCGCGTGACCGTTCCGGTTCGCGAATCCCGTGATCCGCGAACCGGAACGGTCACGACGGCGGGCCGACACGCGCACGACCGCCGCGAGTCGGCCGATCGCAGCCGGTCGGGTCACACCCGCGCGTCGGGGGTCAGCCGTGGGCGCCTCGGCCGGTGATGCCCGCGGTGGCATCGGCGATCGACGCGCGCTCGGAGTCGGTGAGACCCGCCGCGCGCAACACCCGGTCGAGCACCGCGGTCTTGCGCACGAGGTAGTCGTCGATGTCCAGCGCTTCGGCGGCAGCCCGACGCTTCACGGCGGCGT
This sequence comes from Curtobacterium sp. USHLN213, assembly GCF_037144815.1. Lineage (NCBI taxonomy): Bacteria > Bacillati > Actinomycetota > Actinomycetes > Micrococcales > Microbacteriaceae > Curtobacterium > Curtobacterium sp. USHLN213. The sequence continues at coordinate 29,603 of NZ_JBBCYQ010000010.1, forward strand.
ACTCCTCGCGGAGTGCGTCGTCCGCGCGCAGGACATCGCGCACGCCGAGGTGGTTGCGGAGCGCGAGCGATCCCTCGACCACGACGTAGGTGTTGCTCGGGGCGAAGCGCTCGGGCGTGCGGAACGCCTGCCGCCCCGGGATGCCGAGGTCGCCGCGCGGCACGAAGCCGATCGCAGCGAGGGCCTCGACGGCCGCGTGCACGTCCGCCGCCCCGACGACCACGTCGACGTCGATGACGGGCTTCGCCGCGAGGCCGGGCACCGCCGTGCTCCCGACGTGCTCGATGCGGTGCGGGACCCCGGCGGCGAGGAGCGCCGCGCCGTACGCCGTCCGCAGCACCGCGAAGCGCCGCGGCCACTCCGCCCGGTACTCGACGACCTCGACCACACCGCCCCCTGGATCTCCTCGCGCACGGTGCACGGTACGCGTCCCGGTGTCCCGACGGTCGGCGGCCCGTGCGATCATCGATCAGTGCAACTCCCTCCCCCGATCGCGGTCGTCATCGCCGCCATGAGCGAAGAGGTGTCCGCGTTCGCCGGGCTCCTCGGCGGTGTCCCGATCCTCGACGGTCCGGTCGGCGGTCACGACGAACACCACCTGCTCGACGTCGGTGGCGCCACGGTCGCCGTGCGCCGCAGCGGCATCGGGTTCACGAACGCCACGGCAGCGGTCGCCCACGCCTTCCACGACTTCGGCTCCGGCATCCCGGTGATCAGCGTCGGGACGGCCGGTGGGCTGATGCACGGCGTCGAGATCGGCGACGTCGTCGTCGGGGACCGCTACGTCAACCTCAACGCCGACGCGACGGCCTTCGGGTACGCGCTCGGCCAGGTCCCGGGCATGCCCACCGGGTACGAGCCCGACGACCGGCTCGTCGAGCTGGCACTCGCCTCGGACGCCGGGTACCGCCTCCGCTCGGCCACGATCGGCTCGAGCGAGATCTTCGTCACCGAGGGTCGAGCGCGTCTGCTCCGGACGGCGTTCCCCACGGTCGCGGCGGTCGACATGGAGTCGGCGGCGATCGCGCAGTTCGCGCACGTCCACGCCATGCCGTTCGTCTCCGTCCGGTGCATCAGCGACCTGTGCGCGCCGGACGGCGACGAGTTCAAGGAGCACCTCGACGATGCGGCCGCGCGTGCCGCCCGGGTGGTGCACGACGTGGTGACGGGGCTCGTCAGCTGAACCGGGGGCTCACCGGTCGGTCGGAGCGAGGAGCTGGAACATGACGTGGTCGCGCCACGCCCCGGCGATCCTGAGGTACTCGGGCGCCAGGCCGTAGCGCGTGAACCCCGCTGCCTGCAGTGCACGCTGCGAGCCCACGTTCTCGGGCAGGGTCTCCGCCTGGACACGGTGGAGCCGCAGCACGTCGAACGCGTGGGCCGCAGCCGCCCGGACCGCCCGGGAGGCATGTCCCTGCCGGACCCGGTCGGAGCGATCCAGTACCCCATCGCACACGACTGCAGGGCACCGCGGGTGATGCCGCTCAGCGTGATCCGGCCGAGCAGTTCACCGTCGACCGACTCGATCACGAACGGGACGGACGTGCCGGCACGCTCGGCCGCGAGGGCCTGGACGATGACGTCGTGCTGCCCCGCCTCGGTGAAGTAGGCGGGCGAACGGGTCGGTTCCCACGGCCGCAGGTGGTCGGCGCTCGCACTGACGACGGCCGCGAGCGTCGAGGCGTCGTCGACGCGGATCAGGCGCAGGCGTGTGTCCATGGCGGAGGGTGTGGGATTCGAACCCACGAGCCTGACGTTTTTCGGGACACTTGTGCCTACTTTCGGGTGACCACCAGCCCAAACGGTCACCGTCCGGTTCGTAGGCAGTGGCATCGTGCCACAGTCTGGCACACAAGAAGAACGCCCCCACTCGCTCAGGTGGGGGCGTTCGTCGTCCCGCGCTTGATTCCCGTCCGGTAGATGGACAGCGGGGACGGGGTGAGCGTACCTGGTCGCAAGTGTGGCGGTGGTCACGACGGTTGAGGTAAACTGTTGCTATGAGCGAGACAGATGAGGCGCGCTGATGGGCATGTTCGACAGCATGATCGATGCCGACGGGCGCGAGTGGCAGACCAAGGCGTTTGGGCGCGCACTTGAACGGTGGCGCGTAGGCGACCAGGTTCCGGCAGACGACAGCGACTTCCAAGCAAGGGTGCTCGGTGACGAAGCGTTCGGCTACAAGTACGCGCTCGCGACAGTCCGTGACGGCGTGCTCACCGAAGTACCCGCCGAACGTGATCCGCTGCTGCTGCTGGTCGACTATCAGGGCGGCTACCTCGAATCACCGGCACCGATGAACGCCCCCACCCCGGAGCAGATGCGCGCGCTGGCGGATGAGCACGACGAGGAAGCTGGCGAGTACGTGCTCGACAAGGCCGAAAAGGAAGGCCAGCCCGAGTACGGGGATCTGTACGAGTACGAAGACCGAATCGTCTGGCACCGAAACACTGCGACCGCTCTCCGTGCCGCCGCTAACGAGGTGGACCGGCTGCGTGACCGCAATTCGATGGACTGGTACCAGGCAGGTCGGGATGCTGATGCGGAGAACGAGCGCCTACGTGCCCTGATCGAGAACGCCCCGCATCAACTGGATTGCAACACGGAACCGGGCGGCATCGGCGACCCAAACATCTGCACCTGCTGGAAGGCGGACGCGCTGTGACCGACTACGACGAATGGCTGGGCCAGGACGACCCCCGGTACGTGTGCATCGAAGACTGTCCACGGATCCACATCGGACGGCTGCTCGTGCACTCCGCAGAGTGCCGTGACTCAAATCTGAAGGCGGATGCGCTGTGAGCACTGTTGAGCGGCACGAACGTTGGGTAACTGATGTGCCGACCATGCATGATGCGTTCGCGTTCATCATGGAACACGTTGACAAGTACGCCGACCCGGAAGTGACCATCAAGCCTCGACGCTGGTACGACGGCGACCTGACAGGGCCGGACATGTCGCAGCCGGGTGAGCTCACCTTCGAAGTCACCGTCAGCGGATTCGAGACGATCACATGACCATGCACGTAGTGCCTAGGGGCGACCTCATCGAACACGACACAGACGACGAGTGCGTGTGCCGCCCAACGCCACGTTTCGAGGAAGGCGGGATCGTGTACGTGCACCACTCGCTCGACGGACGGGAGCTTGAAGAGTGACCACCCCCGCTACAGTTCCTCGTGTGGGTAACCCGAAGCGTGTCCTGACCGCGGAGGACGAGCAGGCGATCCGGGACGCGATGCGAGCCGCACAGTCCGCCGACACGGCCGTCCGTGAAGCCGTCCTCAGCGCTCACGGCCACGGCGCGTCGATCCGCGTCCTGTCCGAGTTCACCGGGATGAGCACCAACACGATCATGCGATGGAAGAAGGACGGACGATGAGCGAACGGCGTGGATGGCAGGTCGCGTGTGGGCTGTTCGTACTGTCGGGCGTACTACTTGTCGCCAGTGCTGTTCTCAAGGCATTCGGCCTCTGACGCAACACGTTCCGCCGACTGACTGTCGCCGGCTACTCGTACTGTGCCGCTCATGGGTGTTCGTCGCCGTGATCGTTGGTTGCCGCCTGACGCGTTCAGTCTGAGCGAGGAAGCACGTGGGGTGGTGCGGGCAGAGTTCGACCCGCCACGACCCTGCTACGCCTGGTTGCAGACGACTGACCGGCTGATCCGTGTCGACGCGATGGCACTCGCAGCGACGGATGACGCGGTGCTCGTCGAGTGGGGATCCGGGCAAGCGAAGACGAGCGCGTGGGTGTGGAGGGCTGCGGTTCGGCATCGCAGGGACGACGAAAGCCGCCCGCCCACCATGTAGGTGGGCGGGCGGCTCGTTTACTGCGTAGGGACGCATCCTGTCTGCACGCGTCCGATCTCTGCGCCGTTCTGGTCGTAGAAGACCACGTACGACGTCAAGCCATCCATGACGCACTGCACGGACGACACGGAACGACCGTCAGCGCCAGGCTTACCGTCCGCGCCATCCTGTCCTGCAGGTCCGGTAGCACCAGTCGCACCCGTGTCGCCCTTGGGGCCTTGCGGGCCTGTCGCGCCAGTCGCACCGTCAGCGCCATCCGCGCCGGGTTCACCCTGCGCTCCAGACGCACCCGCATCACCTGTGGGACCAGACTTACCAGCCGAACCGGTGCTACCAGTGTCGCCCTTCGGACCAGGTGAACCAGTAGCGCCCGTCTGACCGCGCTCACCCATGTCACCCTGCGGTCCCTGCGGCCCTGGTTCGCCACGTTCACCGCGCTCGCCAGTTGCACCCGCAGCACCTGCCTGCCCCTGCACCACCTCGTTCGGTGAGTTCACAACCGGCTTCTCGCCTGTGCTCTTCACCTGGTCGATGAGCGCCTGGTTCGTCTTGATCAGCTCATGCCGGTCGTTGTACAGCACCATAAACCCGGCGAACACGGTAGCGACGACAAGAGCGATGACCACCCACAACGTGACCAGCGACCACGCCACCTTGCCCGCACTACGGCGGACCTTCGCGAACAGCATCATCAGCCACCAGCTCCCGGGATGAAGAAGTCACGGAGGACACCGAGCAGGACAGCGAACACTGCCAAACCGATCGACGTGTACGTGGACCGTGCGGCTGCTTTGCGCTTCTCTTCCGCTTCGTCCTGCGCTCGTTTCTGGTCGCGGACTTCCTTGCGTAGGTCCACGACTTCCTGGTGCATTGCAGCAGCGGCAGTGTCTCGTGCAGCATCCAAACGGACGTGCTCCTTACCTGCTGCTTCAGCTCGCTCAGCAAGATCCTTCTGCTGTGCGATCTGCCGTTCCTCGAGGTTCTGCACGACCACGGTGAACTCCTGACGGGAAACCATGTTGCGGAGCTCTTGGCGCAGGTCCAGTACGGCTCGGTAGACCTCACCGAGTGTCACTTGCTGCTGATCGCCGTCAGCCATACCGTCCCCCTTCCGTGGGATGACGTGCGATCAGAGCGCTGCGATGACCCGGTCCGCTTCCGCGGTGACGTGTGTTTTCATCTGGTCACGCATCATGACGACGTTGCCGTTGATGGTGTTCGTCTGCTGCCCGAAGCCGATGAGCAGCTGCTGCATGATGCTGGTGATGAAGTCTTCCGACGCGCCCTGCACGGTGAGGGGGATGTCGGAGGCGGGGTAGAACCGTGTCCAGACGCTGCCCTGCGTGAGCGGGAGAACGTCGGGGTCCCATCCGTTGTGCTTGAGGACGGTGCGGCACACAGCATCCGTGACGGACGTGACTGCGTAGCCGGCGGTCGACATGTGCTGCGTTTGCGTGCCCGTCACCCAGCCGAGGATCGCGGGACTGATCGACCAGACGATGCCGGTGTCCGTGTTCCGGATCAGTTTCTGCGTCATGCGGAGTGTTCCGGGCCGCCGAGGCCGTCACCCTTGACCAGTGCGTCGTTGGGGCCGGGTGCGGGGACGACGGCCGGCTGCGACGGGAACCATGCGCCGAAGAACGCGAGGACGAACCCGCCACCCACGGACGCGATGATGCCGCCGACCTCGGGGCCGTCGATCTTCCCGTCAGCGAAGATACCTGCGAGGGAGATGGAACCGAAGCCTGCGATCGCACCGGCAACACCAGCCGTGTACGCCTTCTTGGCGCGGGCGAGCGAGAACTGGTCCTTGAGGGTGGTGCCGACGCTGGGGTCGATGATCTGAGTCATGGGTGCTCCTAGCTGATCTTCTTGAGGGCGACGCGGATGACCTCGAACTCGAGGTCGTTGAACGTGGCGCGTGCAGTGGGGACGGACGCTTCGACGCGTTCGAGCAGTTCAGCGACCTGGCTGCCGGTGAACGGCTGGCCTGCGACGGTGAGCTTGCTGATCTTCCACGTGTTGCGTGCGCCGATGGCGACCTTGTATGAGCCGGCCTGGATGACCTTCATGTCTGCCTCCTTGGGTGCCGGCCTCGTGCCGGGGACGTTGTTCGCGGTTTCGCCCATGAGGGGCGCGCCTGCGATGGGCGCTCGGGTGGCGGCGTAGATGCCGTTGCAGTGCCACGCTTCGGGTACGCGGAAGGTTGCTCCGGTGTGCACGACGCCGCGGCGGTTGAGGATCACGTACAGCTGCTGGAACTCGCTGTCGGTGAGTGCACGATTGCTGCCGTCGAGCCGGGTGACACCGAAGTCGACTGCGGTGCCGATCTGCGGCCCGTGCGTGGACGTTCCGGGGTAAGCGGCGAGCGAACCTTCGCCAGCCAGGTAAAGGTTGTAAAGGTCCCACTGCCGGTCGAGCTCGCGGACACCTTCGTTGGGGGTGAGGTGTTCGCCGTTGCTGCGGAGGACGTCGCGGTCGAACTCGAATGCTGCGGATCGGAGCTGTTGTGCGAGGTACGCGTCGGTGACGGTCTGCAGTTTGCCGCGTGGTGTTGATGCGGTGCCGTCGTGATACGACGACACCCCGATTGGGTACCGGTCGGCCATGCCGCCTCCTAGAACGACGAAAAGCCGCCCCGGATGGGACGGCTTGATGATGTGGCTGCGGTGTCAGACGTGGATTCCGTAGACGGTGAGCACAGCGGTTGAGCCGAGTGCGATACCGAGGGTGCGGACGCTGATTTTGCAACCTGTGGTGGTGATGCTGCCGGGGACGACTGCCGCGATTGCACCGAGTGCTGCACCGGATGATGTGACGGTTGCGGCGACCGCGTAGTTCGTGTCGGCCATTGCCGTGTCCCAGGCGATCATGTACGTCTGTTCGGCGTTGATGCCGAGCGGTGTCATGCCGGTGACGGTTTTGACGCGGACGACTGCGGAGTCTTTCTGCGAATGCCACGCAATGTGCCAAGCCTTGTACTGCTTCACATTTGCGATGCGTGAGAAGCAGAGTTGGCAGGTGAGGGCGGGCACGACGTAGACGTTTGCGTCTCCGGGTGCCCACCCGTTTGGTGCTGGTACTCCGTTGGCGTCGAGTGCGTATTCGTAGTCGACTTGCTGAAAGACGTCCACTGATCCCCCGTTGGTTAGTCGGTGAGGTAGGTGATGCCGTCGAGGATCGCGTAGGTGGTGGTGCCGTTTGCGATGTCTCGAATGTCGATCTGCCCGTTGGTGTTGAAGTTGAAGCGGAACGCGGTGCCGGCGGTTCCTGTTGCTGAGAAGATCCGAGTGGTGCCCCCCGAGGGGACAGAGGGTGCATATGCGGCGGGAACGGTGATGACGTTCGTTTGCGAAGCCATGTTCGCGTTCCGGTTTAGCTGCCCCGTCCATTCCACGCGGTTACCGATCTTCCGATAGCGGAGGGTGTTGACGCTATAGCCGGAGCCAGTTGCAACCGTTGGTGACAACCATTTCGAGTCCGCAGTGATCGATGTGCCGTCGAGCAGCTGGAAGTCTCCCGCTGTAACAATCACTTTCGAAAGCGGCACAACCCCATTGGAATCTGCGTAGGCCGGCTTCACGATGTCAACGACATCGCCTCCATATGGATTGATCCAAGAGAAGCGATTCCCGAAAAAGCGTGTCCCTGCTGCAGTCGTGCCTGTGGTTCCGTTGGAATCCGTTTCAATGATCGGCAGCTTTGGCACATCAGTTGCCGACGACTGCCCGGCGAAGACTCTCCGTACAACGAAGTCCGCAGTCGCCAAGCCACTCGGGATGCTTGCGGAAACCTTCACGGTGCCCGTCCACGATCCGGTCAGCGATGTATTGACGGGCGTGTAAATATTGCACGTTCCCGCACCGTTCGGCCCGTTAGCTTTCAGTTGCAAACCCGCATATGCGGATGAGCTGTAGATGATGCCTTCGATGCTGGCAGCGGAGGCCGTGGCATCGCTATAGACGTCGAGTCGCGTGTTCAGCAATTCGATTCGCTTGCCAGTTGCGGCTGAACGAATTGTCGCGCCTGTGATGGTCTGCCCGTCGACCGCTCCAGCTTTCACCGTGTCAGCGATTACGTTCCGGAGTGCCGCCCCGTCGATCGGCGTGAGCGTCCACTGCGAGTTCGATGCGGACCACCGGTACTGGGCGGTCGCGTTGCCGCCCGTGCCGTTGGTGACGTACCAGACGTCGCCTTCCGTGGTGCCGGGGTTGGCAGTGTTGTCCGGAACCGCCGTCGACCACGTGGTCTTCGTCTTCGCCGCTGCCGCCTGCTGAGCCGCCTGCGCCTGCTGCTGGGCAGTCTGAGCCGCGGTGCTGGCGTTAGCAGCGTCGTACGATGCGCCCTGCGCAACACCAAGAGCGCCAGAGGCAGTCGTCTGCGCACCGTCAGCTGTGGCCTGAGCGGTTACCGCCTTGTTCTGTGCCGTGTTTGCCGTCGACTGCGCCGAACGAGCCGACTGGTTAGCCGACGCGAACAACTCCCGCACCTGACGCTGCAGCTCCTGCACCCGAGCCGGAGTCTCCGCCTTATTCGGCATCCGAACCATCAGTCACCCGGCCCTTCCAAAACAGGAGTCACCTGCTCCAGACCATCAAGATCCAGAACCCAACCCAAAGCACGAACAACACCCGACAAGCCGCCAGGGAACGACCGCACACCAGTCACCACGTAACCGATGTCGTCACCCTCAACCCAGTCGACGCCGAGCCGTGGCGCGTCCTCCACAGCCGCCTTCAACGCCAACGTCCGTGTCCCCTCAGCCGCCTCAGCAGCACGAGCACGGGCGAACGAATCCAACCGGTCGTCCACGTCGTCAACGTTCGTGTCAGGCGTGAACCGGAGCTCGAACGTGGGCCGGTTCAGGTCCGGCGTCACCACATGGTTCGACTGCGGACGGGCAGTACCCGACGCGTTTGACGTCGCCATGACATCGTTCGCGCCGTTCCCTTCCGTGTAGTCCCGGTCCATCGACACCGACGACACAGGGCCGGGGATCTCGAACGTTGCCGGCGCGGACAGGCCAGCCGGGACACGGTTGCCGAGCTTCGTGCCCGACACGCGAAACACGGGCGTGTACGTGCGGCCCGAGTCGAGTGTTTCCCACCCGATCGTCCACTCCGGCCCGCCATCGAGCGCGGACAGGGTTTGGAGCGCCGACAGAACCGTCTTGTCGTCCGTGTCCTGATACGACTGGTCCGTCAGCACACCACGCGACGACCCCTCGACGACCACCCGCATGGGGATGCCGCCGTTTGAGCCGGTCAGCACGAACCGGTTCAGAAGGTCGATGATGATATCCACCGCACCGACCTGCGAGTAATCCACATCGCCCACGAACCGCCGCGACAGGTACCCCGTCTCATACGTCGCCAACGACACCGGCACCTTGTCCGACTCGTCCGGGATCGTGTGCGTCACCATGCCGCCCCACACAGGCACACCCGACGCATCATCCACGAGGACCAGCGCGGAACCGCCCTCGAGGATCGCACGACGCCAGTTCTCCGGCGTCTTATGCGTCAACGGCAACGTCCCCGAAGCGGTCGACCCGTCGCCAACTTCCTTTGATACGGTGCCGCACTCGAACTCCGGAAGCTCAGCAACCAGCAGTCCGGTGCGGCTCTCCACTGCCAGCCATGAGTACGTCACACGACCGCCTGCCAATAGACACCGCTGCCAACAAGGCCCGACTGCGATGCCCAGACCGACCCGTTGTAGTAGATGCGAAGAGTCACGTTCGTCGCGGTCATGCCTGCGACGCGCACGGTGAACTCACTTCCGCCAGCAGTTCCGTACCATTGGGGGAAGAACTGCGACGGAACAACCCCAAGCGAGTGCGGCACCGACACGTCACCGTTCGCGTTGCTGCCAGTGATCGCCTGCGTACCGAACTGCTGCAGCAGCGGCGAGATCCGCACCCAAGCCGTGCCCGTCCACGAGTAGACGCCGTTGTTGGTCGCAGTCGAATCACCGACGACGGTTGCGAGCTGACCCGCGTACCCGCCCGTGATGCCAGTCAGCACCGACAGGGCGTTGAACGGCAGCGTGCCGCCAGCGGCAGTCAGCGTTCGAGCAACCCACGTCACAGTCGGCGTGCCACCGCCCGACTTCGGTACGTTGATGCGCGCCAGAACCAGCGAACGGGCCGGAGTTGCCGGCGCGCTCGGAGATGCTGCAGCAGTTCCAGCCAGGTAGCCGATCGTCGCACCCGGCGTTGACGAACCATCCGACTCGGCCGGATCGTTCACCTGCACGTACACGATGTCCACACGCGGATTCGACGCATCAGCAGCCGTCAAACTCCCCGACACGGTCCCATCGTTCGAGAACGTGTACGGGCCAGCCTCAGCAGCCGCCTGAGCATCAACCACACCCGCAACCGGAGCACACGACCACGTAGTCGACGTCGCCGTCACAGTCGCAGTAGACGTACCCGGACGCACACCCGACGTCGCCCCCAACGGACGCGCTGCAGTCGCACCAGACACAAACGGCGCATTCGTCGTCTGCCGCAACTGACGGCCCGCATACGTCGGATTGTTCGAAACAGCATTCACAGGCCACACGTTGATCGCCATGCTCTACCTCCAAGCGGGGACCGCAGTGACGGTCAGTTGAGAAGATGCGTTGTACTGCGCAGCCGTAAACGACCACGTGTTCGCGCCAGGACGGAACGACGACCAACCACGCGACGTGATGTAGCCGGCACGGTTCGCCTGCCCGTTCGCGAGTGCGGTCCGGGCGTCCATGTCGATCAGCAGGTATTCGCCCGCCTGCAACGCCAGCGAGCTCGAAAACGCCAACACACGACCGGACGGCTGATGCGTGACGATCGGACCAGTGCACGGACCGTCGATCCGCAGCACCACGGTTCCGGACTCGTTGCCCGTGTTCGTCAGGCTCACCTGACCAGTCACCGTCGTCGCGTTGATGCTGAACGGCACAGTGAACGAAACCGTCAAACCGCCAGTAGTCGACGGCAGCTTCGTGGAACCGGACAGGCTCTCACCGAACTTCCGCCAGTCCGTCGCCTCCACCTGAATCGACCACGTGCCGATGTTCGTCATCAGCCAGTTCGTCAGCACATCGTCCGACTGCTGCACGTTCACCCAACGAGTACCCGCAGCATCAGTCACCGCGAACTGGCGGTCCACGCCAGCCGGGATTGCAGCGTTCAACCTGTCGAACGCGGCAGACAGTGACGCGGCGTCCGGGGCATAAATCTTTCCCGAAGCGGAGATCGACCGGGCACCCGAATACCCAGTCGACCTCCACCCGCCAGACTGACGCGGCTTCTGCGTGATCTCCGACGTTGAACGAGTGGAACCAGTCCACCCCTCCAACTGCTCAATCGACCAATCAACACCGAACTCGTCAACCTGACCGAACGGGATACCACCAAGCGTGAACGACACCTGATCGGTTTCAAGAAGCATCAGGCGTACTCCGATCGTTCACGACGTTCAACTGCCTGCACAAACGGTTCAGGATCGAGCGTGGTCAGGTGGTAATGGCGATCCCCAGTGCGGACCGGGGATGCCGGGGCAGCGGACTGCGCTCTCATCGGAGTGGCGTCCATGTACCGGACCGAAACGCCCGAGTTGATCGCCTCGAGCCAGCCACGGTTCTGAGCAGTCGCAGCAGCGTTCACCACGAACTCACGCCCATGAACAAGGCCCGCAACCTGCCCGGTGCCGTAATCGCCCGTGTACCCACCAACCGAGTACCCAGGCACGCCGAGCGCCTTACCAATCAGTCGCTGCAGCTTCTTCGACTCGGTGCTGATCGCCTTCGAGATCCCAGCCGCGTTCGCCTTCGCATCCCGCAACTGACGCTCCGCCGCGTCAATCAGCTTCCCGAAGTTCGCATCCGCCACCTGCGACCCAATCGCCGCAGACGTCGACTGAACAGCCCCATACTGCGTGTTGATCGCAGACAGTTGCCCCTTCGACATCGCCGCCAACGACTTCGCCAACGGCATGCCCTCATCGACACCCAACGACGCGATCTCGTTCAGCAAAGCCGGAGCGAGCCCGTTCTTCTGCAACGACACCAACAGACCCTGGAACTGCTTCAACTTCGCAGCACGAGACGTCAACCCAGTCAGCAGAGACGCACCCGACCGGTAGTTCCCGTACGACACGTCCGACAGCTTCGACTGCACAGCAGACGCCATCGACGTAGCCGACGACTTCAGATCACCCAGCTTCGACGACGCCTTCTCCACAGCCGCCGCAGCAGACGTTGACGACTTCTCGAGCGCCAGCATCTTCTTCTCGGACTGATCCGCAACCCGACCAACCGCGTTCCGGAACTGCTCCGGGAAGCGCGTATCCGTCGCCAACGAGAACGCCCGCTGCACCGCGTTCGACCCGGTCAGCTGGCCGGTACGCATCGCCGTGTTGAAGTCGTACACGTCAGACCAGCTCTTCCGACGAGCAGCCGCCGCACGATACTGAGCAGCACGAGCAGCCTTCAACTGCCGCTGACGTTCCTTCGCAGCCTTCTCAGCAGCCTTCTGCGCCTTCGACACTGAACCGCCCGAAGCGAACTTCTGCACGTAACCACCGCTTGCGTAGTGACCCGCGTTCACCCGATCCAGGAACGGCGTCCCATACCGGGCAACCGACGACGCCTTAATGACGTACTCGCCATTCGACAGCATCGCCGGAATCGAATCCGACGTTGCAGTACCAGGGCCATAGACAGCGCCGCCGCCAGCCTTGAAGATGCCGACCGTGTTTTCCTTGGTCGCCTTCGTCACCTGGTTCGTGGTGATCGTGATGGACTTCGACTGGATGCCATCGAGCTGCGCCTTCAGAGAAGCAACGTTCGCCTTAGCGGCAGCAACCTCCGCGTTCAGCTTCGTTGACTTCGACTTCGGAACCGTCGCCAACTTTGCCTCAAGCTCAGCCAGTTTCGCCTTCGCGTCGCTCAGGTCGCCCTTTAGCTTCGTCTCCTTGCTCGACGGCACACGATCGACGTTCTGCTTGACGTCCTTCGCCTTCTTCGAAACCTCGTCAGCGCCCTGCTCATTGAACAGGGTTTCCACATTCTCAGGAATCAGCTTGAGACCGTCAGCGAGCGCGACAGCCTGGTCCTTCGAATAGCCAAACGATTCAGCAGCCTTGATGTACGCATCCCGCGTGGTCTGCATCTTCGCAGCGGCTTCTTCCTGAGTACCGCCGTTCTCAGCGATCGCGGCCGTGGCCGCAACGCCGTCCTGGGCGATCTGGCGGAGAGCGGCGGCGTTGGCGCGGCCCTTCTCCGAGTTCAGGTCGATCGAGCCAGACGTTCTGTCGAACTGGAGCCCGTTGTCCTTCAGCGCCTGCGTAGCATCATCAATCGCCGCCTGCAGGTCGGACTCCGTGGATTCGACATCCAACTGAGTCGAACCAAACTTGCGAATCGAGTCCGCCAGCTGCGAGATACTGTCATCGGCCTCCGCAGCAGCACCAGTCAGCTGAGCCAACTGCTCCTTCTGCTTCTGTGCCGAATCAGCGGCCAACTGAGCTGCGAGCTCCCCCTTACCCTGCGCGAGGTTCAGCAATTCCTGCTCTGACACCGTCTTGCCCGCCGCGCCGGCAAGCTCAGTCAACTGTGTCTTGTACGGCTCCATCTGGTCGAGGAGCTTCTTCGCGGTGTCCTGCCCACCACCCATCTGCTTCACCAAGGAGTTGAAGCCATCGGTCGCAGAAGACAGGTCCGACGAGGCGGTGGTGGCGAGCACCGTGCCCATCTGCTTGAACTGTGCCTCAAAACGCTTCGCCGTATCCGACAGGTGCGTAAGCCCACCCGTCGCGCCGTCTGCGAACTTCGCGAATCCGATGTTGTACTTGTCGGTGTCGAGCGCTTCGAGCGCCTGTCGGGCGGTCTTCACCTTCGAAGTGATTGCGTCGAAACCAGTGAGGGCAAGGTCGCTGCCGCCAACGAACTGCTTGTTAAGCGCTGACTTGTTGCTCGTCGTCAAGGCGGCATTGAGCTTGGCGATCTGACGCTCAGAAAGCTGCGCCTCCGCGCCCATGTTGGCGAATCCTTCGGCCACAGCCGTGATTCCAAGAGCGATCAGGCCGCCCTTGAGGAACCCCTTTGCGATGCCTTCACCGGACAGCTTCAGTTCGACCATTGCCGCCTTCGCAGCCGCGATCTTTGGAACCAGAGACAGGAACCCGCCGCCAGCAAGCCCCGCAGCCGCCACGAGCCCGGTCAGAACGAAGGCGGTCTCCTGGATAGGTCCAGGCGCATCGCTGAATGCCTTCGCGAGGTCCGTGATGCTCTGCACCTGGTTGCGCAGCACATCGTTCGATGCGGACCCCGACTTGATCAGACCGGATTCAAGCGCCGCGCCGAGCTTCTTGACGTCGCCCTGCAGGTTGTCGGTCTTGCCAGCCGCCTGCTGGGCGGCAAATCCGGCCTCGTTGACCGAGTTAATCCACCGCTCGTTGCCCTTCGCTCCATCCTTGTAGAGGATGTTCGCTGCACGGATCGCGTCGGAACCGAAGATGATGCCGAGAGCCGCGTCGCGTGAAGAAGCATCGACACCCTCGAAACCCTGCGACAGCTGGTCAGCAAGACCGGTGATGCCAACAAAGTTTCCCTGCGCGTCGTACGCCTGGATGTTGTATTCCTTCATCGCCGCAGTTGCCTGCTTCGATGGGGTAGCGAGCTGCAGCAGCATCGACTTGAACGACGTACCCGCGTCCGAACCCAGAAGGCCGTTCGATGCGAACTCAGCCAGCGTGCCGACTGTCTCGTCGATCGACAGGCCGAACTGGTTCGCCACCAGACCGGACTGCTGCAGCGCCTGACCAAGCTCCTCCACGCCGCCGAGCGACTTGTCGGCTGCGGCAGCGAGCAGGTCAGCGACGTGAGGAACGTCCTTACCGGACAGCCCGAACTGCGTCAGCGCGGTTGACGCGATCTCCGTTGCACGGCCAACCTCGAGCTGGCCGGCGGCAGCGAGATCGAGCGCACCCTTCAGCGCACCCCCCATGATGTCCTTGACGGACACACCCGCCTTAACAAGCTCCGTCTCAGCCTCAGCCACCTGAGTGGCCGAGAACCCGATGCCCTGGCCCATGGTGAGGGCAGCGTTTCGAAGCGTGTCCATTTCCGCAGCGGTCGCGTGCGACAGGGACTGCACTTGCGACATCTGCGCGTCGAAGTCAGCGAACGACTTCACTGCGAGAGCTACCGCAGCAGCAGCAGCAGCACCGATGGTCAGCAGACCCGCGCCAACTTTCTCGAACGCCGCAGACTGCTTCTCGAGCTTCTGCGCCTCGTCCGACGTCTTCGCAGTCGCCGCCCGTACCTTCTCCATGCCCGCCAGGTAGCCGGCAATCTCGGCCCGGATGCTGACGCTGACAACGCGATCGGCCATAGTGGGGCTCCCGTCAAACGCTATGAAGATGTAAAGTTCGGCCCATGAGGAAACAGGGGGCCGCGGGTCCAGTCGTCGCGATCGTTATCGGAGCACTACTCGGACTCTTTGCGCTCTACGGCCTGCTCCGCGCAGCACTCACAGTCGGATCGGTAGACGCCGCTTCGGGTGCCGGCGCAGTGTTCGGGGTCATCCTTTGGGGTGGCCTGTCTGCACTGTTCATCACGCTCGGCGTCCGAGCGCTCAACCGCATCAAGCGCTCGGACGGCGCTCAATAACCTCGACCGGGAACACAAGACCGCTGAGGTTCGCGCCCTCGCCAGCCGTTTTCTTGTAGTTCTCCATCGCGTCGTCCTGCGCTCGCTGTGCGTAGTCGACCAACGGGGCGTAGATCACGTTGCCCTCAGGCGTCAAGGTGGGCACGCCCGCCTTGTAGACGCGTGCGCCGTTGCGGTTTGACGGGTCAGAGTCCGGCGACAACGCCTCGTCCATCGGCTGGCCATGACGCCCCAACGACCGCTCGTACTCTTCGACACCCATCACCAACGCGACCTGCTCAGGCGTCCACTCCGACTCACGCTCAACACGCACCGAAACAACACGCCCCGAGCCGTCATACGACGGTGTATGCGTCTCAGCCGGCTCCCAACCACGGAGCCGCTGCAGAGACACGCCCAACTTGACCGCTAGTCTGACTTCTTCTCGGAGGCGGGGGTTACGGCGCGCAGCGCTTTTCCCAGCTCCACCGCCCGGTTCGACTCGCCCTCGTTCAGCGCATACACCGCGTTCGCGATCTGCTCATGGTCGCCGCCAGACAGCAGATTGAAAAGGTCATCCCATTCCTCTGCGGCGAGCTCACGTTCCTCGCCGCCCTCGACGAGAACACCGGACTGCAGCGCTGCAGCACGAGTGACCGCGTGAAAGTCGTACCCGAACACCATTCGGTCGCTGATCGAATCCGGTCGGGGCGGGTTCGTGGTCGTCAGATCCAGCCACGCCGAACCAAGCATGCGGGTGAACTTCAGGTCCACCAGCGTCTCAGCGAACTCCGCCTTGACATCATCGACCTGCTTCAGCAACTTCGCGAGCGGTGACGACTTCGCGAGGCGGCCGTCGTCCGGCTTCCGCTTCTCAACCTCAACCTGCGCCTCGAGCTCGGCCAACCGCCCTGACACCTCAGCATCCAGGGAAACCGTCACCGTCTTAGACGGCCGGCCCTTCTCCTTCGCCGCAGCAAGCTTCTCGTTGAACGTTCCCATAAGTCTGTTCCTCACTCAGAGTCCTCACTCAGTAGGGGGGACCCGTGCGGGCGGGAGAGAGGAACCGCCCGCACGGGAGTAGAACCGCCTAGGAAGCGGTGATTGCGACGTCGCGCTGGACCTTCGCCTGAGGACGCATGGGCTGCGTCTTCGTGAAGAGCGCGTTCGCTGCAACCTGGTCACGGGACTTACGGCCCGCCTCGACGAGCCAGAAGTCGAACTTCTGACCGGCAGCGATCGGCTCATCGTGCTCGACCGCGAACCGAACGGCGAACACAAGAAGCTCACGCTCGACGAACAGCGGGTCAGCGACATCGTCCTCAGTGCCGTAGACGTACTGCAGGGACAGCGTGTTCGTAGTGCGACCGCCCTTGGCGAAGACCTCAGAGAGCGTCAGGCGCTCGTCAGTGATCTCGTCCTCGTTGGTAGCCTCAGCCCACCCCGAGCCAGCCGTGAGCGAATACGTGACGTCCACAAAGGACGCGGCAGCAAGCTCGGAGACAGTAGGTGCCTCCGGCCAGCTGGTAACCGCGCTGAGGGGCGCGCACATGATGAGCAGATTGTCGTCAGTCGCGACACTCCGCGGCTGCGAAGAAACGTTGATAGCCACTTAGGCCTCCTTCTTGGGTTCCACCGTTTTGGTTGCCGCAGATGCGGACTTGGGTGCCTCCACAAGCGGGAAGGCCTCAGGCAGAGCTGCCTGAGTGGTCTTGTGCACCTCGATGTGGCGACCGTGCGGCCCCTTCACGAGGACGTGATTCGCGTCCATGCGCGCTCCTTACATGCGAAAACCCCGCCGAAGCGGGGTCATGGATTGGGGATCGGTTGAGCCGTGAATGAGTATTCGACGGTCTGAAACCACATTGGCGGTGACGTGTCCGGGTCGATCTGCGTCGGCCCGATGTAGTCACGCCTCAGCGGCCCTGTGCTTTCGCCTGGGACGCTCAAACGCACACCGCGACCATTCGGACGCAGCACCTTGTCCAAACGCTCTGTGACGCTGATCGCCTGATCCGGTGTTGTTCCCACGCATTGGAAGGTGGTCGACGGACGGCGGTTCACATACCGGCCAGTGATGCGCTCCTGGGAATCGTCATCGGCACCGGGCTGGATAACCACATACCACGTGCCTGTGATCGGGACGTTGTTCGCACCCACGGCTCGGCCCGTGTAGACCTTGCCGGCCGCTGCGAACGTCGCGTCAGTCAGCACCAGCGCCTTCAGCGCTGCGTTCTCCGCGGCCGTCATAGACCCGCCGCCTTCAAACCATCCTCGATCGCACGCTCAATCCCACGAGTAAAGCCATCCGCTTCATCCTGCAAAGCTTTAGGGATACGCTTACGACCCGGCGTACGAGGTGCACCCTCATCCACCAGACCAACAATCGAACCCTGACCGCCGAGCTCAGGACCGATCTCAGCGCTTATGCCGCCCAGACGTGCACCCGTGCTGCCCCTCAAGTCGTACGAGATCGAACGGGCAGCACCAGGCAGCTGACGGGCACCGCTGTACTCGTCCTTGATCTGGTCCTTGATGTTCCGCGCCGAAATCTCAACCGCCTTACGGACAAACGGGGCCGTCGCCTTCGGGATCTCGCCCAGGTCACGGGCGAGTGCGTTCAGATCGTCAGCCACTGACCACCTCCGCAGCGAATCGTCGAGCAGTCGAATACGCCGACCTGAACGGTGCCTTGATCGTCGCCACAGTCCCCGGAAGCGCCGGATCAGTCAACGAACCAGTCACACGCACCTGCATGCCGTTCCGCACATCCGTAGACGTGTCGATCGGCAGCGACAGGGTGGCGAGCTGCGACACCAGCAACTGCGACGCCGACTCCACGTCGGAAGCCTGCATGTTGCCCGCCTTGAATCTGCACGGGCCGTCATACACAGGCGTGAACACGTACTCGTACTCGAGAGTCACGGGGTTCTGCACCTGATCCGTAGACACGGTGCCGATCTGGCAGGTGTCCGTCATGATCGACTCCGCTGCGTCACGGAAGCCCGGCAACAGGCGGTCGACGTCTATGCGAAGCGACATCACAGACCACCGTTCTCGTAGATCGGCCGGCCAGCGATATCAGCGCCGCACGAGCAGAACTGCGCGCCCAGCGACAGGGAACACCACGGCAGGTGATACGAGCTCGCACCGATCGTGTCGATCGCGTACGCACCACCGTTCGGCTCTGTGAGACCGAGGAACACCCACCAGTCATCAACGATCGTCACCCGACCCTTCGATGACTGATACGTCTTCGACGAGGAAGCATCGTCAACCGAGATCGTCACTTGCGTTGCGTCATCCGGCCGCTTCACCTGTGCGACAACAGCCTCACGCACCACGTAATCGATCTTCGCCTCATCGACGTCGGGTGCAGGCGACATCGCGGTACGCCGCGACTCGATGAGCATGTACGCATCATCGAGCCACAACTGCCACTGCTTCGCCGTCACCGAGTCGGGATCAGGGGCGGTCACACCAAGCGCCACCGCAACCATGTCCGGAGTCACAGCCATGACCGCCCCCTCGCCTTACTCTTCCGACTTCTTTGGACGCCCCGGAGAGCGCTTCGGCTGCTCCTTCGGCTTCCACTCCGACCCGAGCCGTGTGGCCGTCTCATCGGAGACGGAAACGGCCACGCCAGTCACCTCGTGGGTGAACTCGGGCATCAGGCGCTCGCGTTCTTGATCTGCGCGAACGCGTTCAGGTCCGCGATGCCCCAGCCGTAGACGACCTCAGCGCGGAACGCGACCTGGTTGTTGCGCTTCAGGTCGCCCTGGCCGTCCGGGTCGCCGTACTGGATCGTCTCGAGGCCGATCTGCTTCTGGATGCCCCATCGGATGCCCGAGAAGTCGCCGACGAACGCCGCCACGTTGGTGGCGGTCGCAGCGGTACCGACAGCGCCGACCGTGCGGGACACGGACGAGTTGTGGTTCTCGAGACGACCAGCCGGTGCGGTCTGCAGCGACAGGTCCGGGTACAGCTTCTGCTCCGTCTGCTGCGAACGAAGCGCAGCGAACTTCGCGGCGAACGCCGGGTCGAGCGCGATGTCAGCCGGCACGTAGCCGTCCGCCAGAACGAGCGCGTCAGCAGCGTCCACGTTCGCGTACGCCTTGTCGCCCGTGCCGATCGTCACCACGTTGGTGGTGTCCGACAGGGACTCGCTCATCGCCGTAACGGGGGCACCGTTGTTCGGGTTGATACCGTGGAACACACCGAAGTCGAGTGCACGAGACAGAGCCGGCTGGATGAGAGCCAGGATCTCGTTCACGGCACCGATCTGCGTGTCCTCGTCAGCCCACAGAACCTCTTCCGTCATACGGACGGTCTTGTGGAACTTGAACGGGGTGACGGTCTTCACGGTCGGCGTGATCGTCGACGGACCCTTGTTCGCGCCCTCACCGACGTACTCGGCCTCACCGATATCGAACGTCATCGACTGGCCAGGACCGAAACGCATCGGCGTTGCACCCGACAGGGTGGCGATCGTCGAACCGTACTGAACCTTACCAAGCCACGGGTCGAGGATCTGCGGGGGCAGGTTCAGCTGCCCGGTGTTGAGAACTGCCATGTTGTCCTCCTGGGACGGTTAGTCGGCGCGGTTGAAGACCTGCCGCGCGATGTCACGCAGTGGGTCAGCCGTGCCGGTTGTCTTCGTGCCGCCCTCGTTGGGAGCCACGTTGCCTTGCTTCTTGCGGTCCGCCTCACGCTCAGCAAGCCGCTGGGCCTGCGCGGTGAGACTGTCCGGGTCAGAACCGGTGAGGAACAGGTCACGGTCTTCAGCAGAGATGCCGAACTGGGCTGCGATATCACTGCGCAGTGCACGAGCCTCGGAGGCTGCGTACTTCTGCGTCAGATCTTCGAGCTTCTGTTCGACGGTCTTCGCGCCAGCTGCCTGCGACTTCAAGTCGTCGTAGTCCGCGAATCGTTCGGATGCCTTCCGGCGTTCCTCGCCACGGACCTTCGAGACAAGCTTGTCGACGTCGGCCTGGGTGAAGGTCTGCTGTTCTTCGCCGCCGGCTTCCGCATTCTCAGCGGGTGCAGCGGCAGGTGCGGTGTCACTCATCGGTGTTCTCCGTTTCGGTCCCGTCGGACATCAACCGGCCTTGAAACGCGGCCGTAGCGCTTCCCCGTCAACCGGGGAGGTCTGGAAAGTGCTCAGTGAGGTACTGCCGCAGCTGAGCTCGCTGGGCAGGGCTGCGGCTCCGACGCGACGCGACGTACTGCACCGTCGACGCCTGGGGGCCGTCGTATCCGACGAACGCCGGAGCAGCCGTGCAGTGGCAGTGCTCATGCGACGCGAACCGTGCGGTTGCCTCCGTGTACACAGCGCCTCGAGCGGCGAGCATCGCGCAGAACTTGCATCCGCCCGACGCCACCCGACGCCACCCAATCGCCTGCGGATCACGTTCGGTGTTCCCAGTGATCGTGTCGCGGTACGGTCGCGCCGCCTCAAGCTGCACCACCTCAGCGAGCCGTTTGCCTGCCAGCACGTCATCGCCGTCGAACAGCGGCTCGGCAGACCAGGCGATCGCCCGCCGCAGCTTCACGGTCCGGTCAGTAACAATCAGATCCGACGCGAAAGACCCCGACACGTTCGCCGCGGCACGCTCATCGTCGTAGAAGTCAGCAGCCAACGCCGCAGACCCATCCGAGTAATACGCGACCACCTCCGGGACGCCGCCGAGCAGGTCATACCGACGCTGCTCAGCGGTGCCCGACGTCGAACGCAGCAACTGCAGCGAGGTACTGACCGCAACGTCAGCTACTAGGTTCAGCGCCCGCCTGGACTCCCACGCTGTCGGCATTCACGGCCCCCTGCGTCGTCGTCCTGTTGGCCAGCGCATTAAGCACCGTTCGTCCCGCTTGTCGGCGCTTCTGCGCCAACGCACGCTCAATCTGCTGATCGTCAAGACCAACCAGCTCAAGCGCGACGTCTGTGTCAGCCAGCCATGGAACAGCCGCGATCTGCTTCTGACCCGCATCCGCCTGAGCCGACTTCGACAGGTACAGCGGATTGCGCCACTTCGGAGCCAACGACTTCCAAGCGTCAGGAATAGCATCGCGGCCGTCCTGAATCGCAAGCGCCCGCAGCACTGTCCGCTTGATCGGGATCGACCACTCGTCCGTCGCACCCTCAGCCTCAGCGATCAGAGAGTCACGGCCCTGCACGTACGAACCCTCCGACGTCGGGTTCGCCATGTCCGTCAGTGCGAAGTCCTGATCGGGAAGATCGAACTCCCGAGCCTCGAGCTTCGCCAACGCGTTCAACTGCGCAAGGTGCGGCTGCGGAGACTCCGGGGACACCTGCTGAAACTCAGCACGGGGGTTGGCGGCTTCCTCGTCGTCAGGGATGCCCATGACGCGGCCCATGACCATCTGCCATGCGGCCTTCATCGTGCCGTTCGAGTCCTTGAACATGCTGTCCGAGCCGCCCAGCAAAATCATCTTCGGGATCGCATAGATGTCCATGTGCGCCTCAAGACGCATCAGTGCACGCAACGCACTGTCCTGATGCGTCATCGACGGCCGAGTGATGCGCGACCGTCCCATGCGACGTTCAGACGACGGCTTGTACACCATCGGCTCAACCGGCACACCAAACGAATGCTCGGAACGTGTCACAGACCAGCGGTTCACGTTGTCCTGCTCGGCGCTGACCGTCAGATTCGGCAGGTACAGCACGAACCCCGTGATCCGGTTGTCCTTGCGGGACGTCACAGACAGGAAGCTTGTCAGCCGGCGACCGCGCACGCTGTACTCGCCCGTCGCATTCAACGCGTTGCGGGCATGCACCAGCGCTGCCGGCTCACCCTCACCAACACCACGCGTCGTCACCAGGAACGAGACACCGTTCACCAGGGAATCAACGCGAGCCTGAGCAAGCTCAGACAGTAGCGAGTTGTCGTCCTGAAGCTCCTGCATGCCCAACGAATCGATATCGCCTGACGGCCAGATGAAACGGTCGATGTTGCAGCGACGAGCGAGCCCGTCAACACCCTTCGCCGTCCACCCGAGCGCGAGCGCCAAATTCTCGTACTGCGGCGGAATCACCGACCCCACCTGCTGCACGGCGCGCTTGCCGTCATAGTAAGACGCACGCACGAGGTTCCGGCGCGACTTCGCGTCCAGCTGTTCGATCAGCAGGTTCAGCGTGATCTCTTCGTCATCAGAAAGAGCCGGGATATGGATCTGTTCCGTCGTCACAGAACCACCGCCGTCCTAGATCCAGTCTTACCCTGACGCTTCACGTTCTCGTTCTGCGCACCCCACAACGCCAACGACGCCGAAACAATCGGAGTGATGTCACTCATGGCATCCTTCCGATTCCAAGCCCACGCACCCGCCAACGGCCGCTTACGAGCCACCGACAGAGCCACATTCATCTGCGGCTGATCCGTGTGGACCAGCCGCTGCGACATCACACCGTCGAACAACGCCGCGCACGCAACCGCCATATCGCGACCCTCAGCAGCTGCGAGAGTCACCACAACATCGGTGCCCTTCAAGTACCAACGCCCGTTCCGACGCTTCTCTACAAGACCCGTCATCTCGTCGACGACAACGGAGTGCAGCCTGTTCTTCGCGGCCCGGACCTCGACCCAAGCCGAAACCCAATCGACGCCCTTGCGCTGCTCGTCGAGCTCCACGTGCCAACGTCCATCCGGACGCTGACCCGCCAAACTCACCGAAGCCACCTTGCGATCCGGAGCCACATCGATTGCCAGAGACAGACGCTCCACAGGCATCGACGCCGGATCGGCAACCAAATTCCACGAGTCCTCATCGATCACTCGGTGCTGCGAGTCCGCATCCCAGATGCCCATCGCTTCCCGGAGGAACGAGTCTTCGGACAACTGCTTACGCATCCGCAGAATCGCCTCGAGGGGCGTCCTGTGCGGGTACGACGGGTTCGCAACAGCAACCTGGTCAAGATCGTCCGCCGACGCTTCACGGTCAGCGGAGAACTCGACGTACAAGCCGTCACCCTTGCCGGAACCAGCATCCAAAGCGTCCTTGCGTAGACGCTCGAACACCTCGCCCGGATCGATCGGCCGCGGAGGCGTACCCGTGAACACTGCCAGAGCGTTCGGGGACGCGTTCATGGCTGGCAGCATGTCGTCCAGCGCGCGCTCCGTAAGGATCTGCGCCTCGTCGAACACCTCAAGGTCTACCCCGGCGAAACCACGACCGAAGCCCGCCTCACGTGCGCCGAACAGGATTCGCGAACGATTGCGGAAGATCACGGCTTCAGTGCCGGAACCTGTCGGCGTGCGCTCGATAAAAGGCTTAATCTTGCCACGTCCCGCGAGACTTTTCATCGATTGGAACGTCTCCTGCGCCGTCTTCAGCCGGTGAGCAGTCCACAGCACCGTGGTCCCCGGAGTGTTCAAGCACAGTGCGAAGACGATTGCACCGAGTGTGTACGTCTTCCCGGTCTGACGCGGAATGCTGACCGCAACACCGCCAACAGTGGCGGCGTACTTCCCATCAGACCGCTTCGCCAGGATCGCCCGACCCAGCCCGTCCTGCCAGTTGTCAAACGACAACCCCATCTTCCGAGCCGTGTCACGAACACCAGGCCAAGCAGTCGACGCCACATCGGCCGGCATGATCACGTGCCGAGCAGCCTCAGATAGCTTCGGCGTCCCACTCTTCGTCTGGTGTGACACCGCCATCCTCTTCCGCTTCCTGGCGCATCTTCACCTTGATCGCCTCAATCTCCTTGCCGAGCTCCTGAAGCCGACGAGACAAGGCCGCAAGATCACGCGGCGGACAATTCGGATCTTCAACCGTGACCGCCACACGACGGCGGAGAGCAACCAGTAGCTCCAACTGCTCACCCGATTCAGCAGCATCCGTGATCGACATCGGAGCCCTACGCT
The DNA here is from genome assembly GCF_037144815.1 of Curtobacterium sp. USHLN213. Taxonomy (NCBI): domain Bacteria; kingdom Bacillati; phylum Actinomycetota; class Actinomycetes; order Micrococcales; family Microbacteriaceae; genus Curtobacterium; species Curtobacterium sp. USHLN213. Next base: position 53,938 of record NZ_JBBCYQ010000010.1, read on the forward strand.
CCGGAGCAACCTCATCCTTACCAACCGCACGAAGCGGTGACTTACGAGCAGCCATCACGCCTCCCCGGAGGTTGGTACACGTTCGAGTGGGTTAATACAAGTACCTTGATGACCGTGGAAAAATCGTCACGGATAGACGTCATCTACACCCGGAGGTCTAAGTATCGTCGCTTGGGGGCACCCTCCCCACCGTGGGGGTTGGTACAAGTTCAGTCGAGTGCACCTGATCGTCGGACGATTGGTGCGATGATGCGTGCACGCTTGGTGGAGTTGCAGCCTCGGTGAGCGGCACGCTTGTTCTCGAGCGTGTCAGCCCCACCTCGTGCGAGCGGCATCACATGGTCGACGACGAATGACTTTGGGTCGAGCCAATCGGCTTCGTAGTTGATCGCTTCACCGCAGATGTGGCAGTTTGGTCGGCCACGCTTGATGCGTTCACGGTCTATCTGCTGCTGTCGAACGTTGCGCTTGACTGCCATCGTCAACCCCAGTTGCGTTCGTCGTCCCATGGTCGTTGGTGGTCGGTGCAGCATCGGTCGGCTGCGATGCTGGAGTTGTATTCAGCGCCGCAGTTGTCGCATCTCACCATTGTCCGGATGCTTTCATCCATGCGCTGTAGAGCACGTATCCGACGAGGGTGGTGGCGAGCAGAACGCCGATGATGTTCCAGGCGCGTTCACGTCGTCGCTGCTTTTTCATTGCACGTTCGATCTCCCGCATGCCGTCGAGGTACGCGCGCACGTCAACGCGGATGTCGACGTTCATGCGAGGCCCAGCGCTTCGACGAGCTCTTCGCGTGTGACTACGCGACGGTACTCAGGCTCGAAGATGTCGGTGGAGTGAAGTCCGAAAGGGGCAAGCTCAGCATCAAGATCGGCTGAGTTGCGTTCTGCCCACCGAGTAATGGCCTTGGCTACTTCTGTGTCGACGACAACAGATACCCGCTGATCGTCGTGACCTACTGCGACGCTCTGATTCTTCACGCCGTAGGTGAATTCACTCATTGCTTGTCCTCTATCGGCTGTTCGAAGATGGCGTTGACGGCTTCAACGAGTTGCGGGTGTGGTTGGGTAGGCCACACGTTCGACCGGACACGGTGCGAGCTCAGCGCATCGTCGTCGCGATATTGCGCAGCCATTGCTTCCTCGCTGGTGTAACGGCTACAACACCTCGGACACTGATCGCGGCACGTTCAGATTCGAATCGTGCGCGGAGTAGTTCTTCTTCGATTGCTTCCCGGTTGCTGTTGAAGATCGTTGAGTCGGCGCGATGCTTGGCCATGACGTTCTCCGTTGTTGGAAGTAGTACCCATCCGGCTCGAACCGCTGTGTTCGACATGGCGCGCCGCTCACCCGCAGCTTGCCTGTTGGCGTTGGCAGGGCGGCGCTGGTCTGTTGTGTGTCGGCCGGCGCGGATGGGAAAGGGGTCACGCTTACAACGTTCATGCGGACGGGTCAGCGCGCGTTTGGGGTTGGCAGGGGTGACAGGATTCGAACCTGCAGCCGGCGGGTTTGGAGTCCGCTGCTCTTCCATTGAGCTACACCCCATCGAGGCCCCGTATGCGTCTGCGGGGCTACCAGCTCGTATTCACCACTCCGCACCTGAGGCGGGGGTCAGCGCGTCATGATCGCGCTTGCTTGTGGGAATGAGTAAAGCCACCGACCTGGTGTGGTTGGTGGCTTTAAGGCGCACTGGTGGTACGCACTTCCGATGGTACAACAGTTCAGTGCGTGTCGGGAGTGCTTTCTGACTGCAACACGCCGGATCGTGCTGCACGACGTAGATATGCGATTGTCAGGTAATCGCCGCCGCGGTGTTCCTCCCAATCCGCTTGGGCCAGCAGCTGCTCTACCGAAACCGGGTTGTTGCTAATCATGCGCTCATCCTCTCACTCACCTCTGTCAGTTCTTCCCCGAGTTCCTTGATCGCATCCCAGTTGTCCCACCGTGTGCGGCACCGCTGGCATGTGACCTGTTCCTCGGATGTGCGCCCGTCCTCATCACGCCGGTACGACAGGATGAGTCTGGCGGGCTGTCGTTCACCGTCCTGGTCGATCCACTGCTGATCCTTGCAGAGCACGCACAGGTAGCCGGTGGGGATCTGCTTGATGCTGCGGTCGAGCTTGGCGGTGATGACGCGTTCCCACCGGCGGAGTTCGCGGACGTGCCACTCGACCCACTGCAACGTGTCGGGGTTCTCGGCAGTGCGCTCGGCCTTCACGTACCAGCGCCTAAGGGACGCGGGTAGGTCAGATCGGTCGAACGCGGTCAAGTCGTGGCGCATCCAGTCACGGAGCTCGGTCTGGATTTTGGTGAGCTCCCACAGCGCATCGGAGTCGAGAACGTTGCGTTCCCGTGCACTGGCCGACTTGGAGCCGCCGTCGTTTCCAGCGGACGGCACGACCGCGTCGGCCAACTGTTGCAGCAGTGGCGGGTGTTCGACGGGAACGGTGCGCAGGTATTCACCGTCGTCGGTGGTCTGCTTGACATGGTCGATGGTCGGCTTGGTGAGGGCGTCGACCGCGTCGAGCAGTCTGGTGTCGGTCATGCTTCCTCCCTAAGCCATGTCTTCGCCTCACGCTTCACCTGTGCCGTCCTAGCATTCGTGGTATCGACGAGCAGGTATCCGTATGAGTTCATGACCGACGCCGCGTACAACTGCTCTTCGCGGGTCAAGCTTTCCGGGGCATACCGGAGCTTCCAGGAAACGCTTACTTCCTCGTCGCGCTCCATTTCTGGGCGCGGCCAGTTACTATCGGCAATCCTCATCCAGCTGATGTTGCTCATCGTTCTTCCTCCCGTGCGACGTCGTGCGCCGGCTCTTCGCTAGCAGTGAAGATGGCGGCTCGGGCAGCGATTACCGCAGTGCGAGCTTCCTCAACGCTGTCGAAGTAGCCGACGTGGACGTTCCTGTCGTTGTGTCGTACAGAACCGCGGTATCGGCCGGTTGCTTTCGTGAGCGAGACGCCACGCACATTGGTCGAGCTGTTGCTGTTAGCGCCCGCGCGATGTTCCCCGTTCTGCTTGTTCGTTACGGCGCGTAGATGGTCAGGTCTGACGCAGAGCTTGTTGTGGCACAGATGATCGATTACTAGTCCCTCAGGGATGCGCCCATTTGAACGCATCCAGGCGACACGGTGGGCGAGAAACGTGTGCTTGTGCCACATGATCTGCCCGTAACCGCTTCGCATCGGGTGCCCGATCCATGGATGGCATGAGCCAGATTCCGTCCACCTCGCGTCAAATCGCTCAATGAACGCTTCGTCTTGCAGCGCTTGAGCGACTAGATCAGTCGCAGTCATTTGCGTCCTCCCAGTACGCCTTGTCGGTGTTGCGTTGTATAGGCCACCGCCACACGTCGGTGGCAGCAGTTGGGGCCACAGCCGGTGTGACTGTGGCCCCTTGGTTGCCGCTCGCTTCTTCGAGTAGCCATTTGCGGAAGATGCGTTCGAAGTCATCCATCGGCTTTACCGTTGCGTCGTGCGAGGTCGCGTTCTGCCTCGGCAGCGGACAGTGCGGGCATGTACTTCGCTTCAGCCGCCGCGTAACCGATGTCGTACCCAGCGGTGAACGACACGGGATCTACTTCGTCGTCATCAGGTCGAGCATCTGACCACTTTCGCCACGCTTGGTCGCTTCCAATCATCGTCGTTCTCCTGTCTCCGGTACGGGTTCATCTTCCTCGTCGTCGGCGTACTCGCGGCACATCAGGTCAGCGGTGTCCTTGTCGATTCCGTGGTCGAGCAGTCGTTCGCGCCACTCGTCGCGGGTCAGTGCCATCGGTTCCTGTACCTTTCGTCGGTGCTGGTCTGCCAGACGAAGACGCCGCCTGCTGCGATGAGGCAGCAGGCGGCGTCCAGGGCTATGGCGAGCGCCGGGTTCACGGTGTCGGTCCGGTCGTGGGCGGCGGGGTCACGTCGCGGATCGTGGACGGGTCGATGCTGGCAGGCGACCACCGCTGCCCCTCGTCGCTGATGGCGAGCATCATGTCGAAGTGTTGAGCGATGAACCAACGGCGCTCGATCCCGCCGCATTCCTCGGGATCAACGTGCCGTGCGGTGAACGTCGCCCCCGGCACCATGTCGGCGATGCTCGGCGGGGCGGCGTTCGCAGCGCACGCGGTGCAGCCCTTCCGCATCGTGATCTGACCCGGCTCCCAGTGCGGGCATGCGATCAGTTCGGCGGTCGGGGTCGGCTGCGAGAGCACGGTGCGGAGCAGATAGTCGGCAGTTGCGAGATATTCACTGCGGTATAGGTCGCCTTCGAGGTCCCAGCGTTCGGGCGAGCATCGGTCTTCCTGCTCCGCCAGCGCTTTCGCGATCCGTTCGCGCATCGATACGGTCGGCTCAGCCACGGTCGGCCTCCTCGTCAGCTTCCACCGGTTCCGGCTGGTCTCGTAGCCATGCGTTGAAGTCCGCACTGTTGGCAATCGCCAGCACTTCGTCCGTGTGCTTGCTCATCGGTCGGCTCCGTTCTGGATCAGGGCGAGCAGGCGTCGCGCTGCGTCGATGCCCGCGAGGATGGCGGGGACCTCTTCGGCGTACCAGCCGGGACGGACGCCCTCCTGCTGGGCCAGCCACTCGAACGCAGCGCGCATGCCGATTTCGGTCGGCAGCACACAACCGCCCATCTCCTCGACGGCGGCAATGTCAGCCTCCGCGATCTGCTCGCGCGTCGGCGGGTGCAGGGCAACTGGGACTTCTCGACTGCCGCGCATGTCATGCACGCTGCTCGTAGCGGTCTCGTCGGTGGTCGACACCGGGCGCTCGATGCGGTCGATACGCGCCATGGCTAGTCTGCTGCCCGATACGTACAACACGCGGTCGCCATCGACGATGTCCGTCCACTGCGGGTCGTCGCCCTTGTCTCGGTCCGCGATGACGCGGTACTGCTGCTGGTCGAGTTCGTGAGTGATCCACGCGTTCTCTTCGTCGGTGGTCTGCTGCTCGGTCATGATGCGCGCTCCGGGGTGTAATCGGTGGTGCCGTATGCGGATCGTGTTGGTGCTGCCCAGACGGCGAAGGAGTCTTCAGTGAGGGTGTTAATCCGGTCAGCCATGCTCTTGTTCACCTCAGCGGCGTACCTGAAGGCCTCAGCAATCGTGAACGGCCCCGCAACGTCGTCGGGGCCGAGGATGTGCACGTACCACTGCTGCTCGGTCATGTGGTGATCCCTTCTGCGGTGAGGGTGCGTTGGATGATGTGGACGCCGTGCGGTGTGATGTCGCCGGAGTCGATGAGCATGCGGAGAAGCGCGTCGAGGCGGGCGCGGGTGGAAGCGGTGTCGGTCACGAAGCGTCCTTAAACACGTCTGCAGCCCATGCAGGGCCGCGCCACGTACCGTCGATGAGACGTAGACCCTTGCTCGCCCACCTCGGTTCTGACGGATCGCGGCAGATCACGCTTCCGTCGTCTGCGAGTACCTGGTGCCAGTCGAAAAGGCTCAATCCTTCGAACGTCTCGTGGCAGGCGCTGCAGTGTCCGGTGCGGTTGCCTCGCTGGTTCCACGTTTTGCCACATGCTCCGTGGCTCACGGTTGCCATCAGAACGGCGTTTCGTCGTTGGGGATGCCTGCAGTAGCCCACGCGTCCTGCGCGCTCGTCTGCGGCCCGTTCTGCTGCGTGTGGTCCACCTGGCCGGCGTACGGTTCGGACTGGCGTGCATGGTTCCCCTGGCCGTTCTGGGGTGCAACTGTCACCGACGTCGCCTTGCAGACGAGGTCGTAGTACTTCTTCCCGTTCGCCTCACGCACCTCGGTGACCTCGGTGCCGGTGACGACGACCCGGTCACCATTCCGGAACTGGGTGAAGTCGATGCGCACAGGTAAGTCGTTCGCGTACCCACCCTTGACGGTCCGGAACGTGCGCGCTGTCGTCACCCACTGGTCACCATCACGCTTCCGGTGCGGTTCAGCGGTCTTCATTGCCCAGTCGGGATGCTGCTGGTGGTTCTGCGTCCAGTCCTCGACGAATGCGGTGAACGTGATCTGAGCCATCAGGCTGCCTTCCTTGCCCGGTACGCCTGAATGGACGCTTCGAGCTCGATGTCGTGTTCGGTGATGTGTGCGTTGATGGTGGTGTCGGCGTCTGCGAGTTGCAGTCGGTGTATCTCGCCGGCCATGTCGTCGTCGGTAGCTGCTCGGATGCGTTCCTGTTTCAGCCATTCGTGCGCATGCCGCATCTCGTGGTCCTGTCTGCTGCCGGGGCGTTCGTGCTCGAGGTTGCCGTGGACGCGCATCCGTTCAAGTTCGATCGCTACCGGGTCGATGGAGGCGATGAAGTTCGCCCACGCGTCATCCATCACGCGCCGCCCTGTACTCGGCAAGCGCCTTCTGGAACTCGGCTTCATGCGCTGCCCGGTCGAGTGTCACGGCGGCCGGTTCCAGTGCCGGCCGTGACATCCGCCGCTGCCGTTCCAACACGTCGTGTACACGACGTGCAGCCGCGTTCACATGCCCGGGCAACAGGTAGGCCGTGGATTCCTTGAAGTGGAGCACCACGGCCTGCTGTGCGACGTCGAGCGTGAGATGTGACAACGCTTGCTGCCAGACGATTACGGTTTCGCGTTGCACTTTGCGGTTGTCGTATGCGGCGACGACGGTGAGCAGCTTCGCGGTTTCGTCTAGGTCCACCCGTCTGCCTCCATCCCGCGTTCCGTGAGTGACGGCAGCGATGAGGGCGCGTTCATCCAGTCGTCAGGACCGCTGAACGTGCCGACGAGAGACGCTGCCTGCTGAGCCGGCGTGGGCCGCTGCTGTTGTTGCGCTCGAGCGGTCGGCAGTTCGTCGTTCCACCTGTCGCCGTTCAACCAGACGCCCAGCGCCGGCACGAACTGCCGATCCGTCGTCGCTGCGTACGCGTCACCAAACCGAATGATCGCCGCGACAAGCTCTTCGACGTCGATGCGCTTGGCTGCCTTCTTGAACCGCTCAAAGGCTTCCTTGCGCTCTACCTTCTTGGGCCAGTGCTCCCACGCCTCTGCGAACTCACTGTCGAGCACCGCAGGTGCGGGAGAGATCTGTTCCTCTGTTCCCCTGTTCCTCTGTTCCCCTGTTCCAGACGCCTCTTTTGCTGCAACCCTCGCGAGGGTGTCGCGAATTTCAGCGCCGTTCGCTTCCGACCTGGGGAAACGTGGTTTGTTGGGGCGGTCGATGCGCTGGTGCTTGTCCCAGTTCACAACCTCGAGGTACGGGCGGCTCTCGACGGTGTATCGGACGATGCGACCTGCTGTAGCAAGCTGCTGCAACCCTCGCGACACCCTCGCGAATGTCTCGGGAGGGTTGCGCTCAAGGTCGCTGGCAAACAGGTCAGCAGCGATAGACGAAAGCTTGTCAACACCCACACCGTTGTCGTCCACATACGACCACAGCCCGACGAACAGCAGCCGCTCATCCCACTCAAGTGCGCTGATGTCGTCAGAGCGCCAGAACTCCGGCTTGATCGATCTGATGCGCACGGCTTCTCCTTCCTATCATTCCCGCCACCCCAATTGGGGACGCATGGCTGCAAGGCCGGACAGCGCATCGAACTCGTCGCGGTCGATGGCTCGGACAGACTCAACCTCGCGATGCGTCCAGTGCCCAGCCGTGCGTTCGGTCCCTGCGTGGCGACCAGTTGTCACGTACGCCGTGCCACCGTCATCCCAGCCCACGAAAGCGCCGTCCACGCTGCGATCGATCGGGCTGTAGTGGATGGACGTGACTACGCCGCGTCTGCCGCCGATGATGCAGTTGGTGCCGGCAACCTCGACGTAGATCGTTTCCATCTCCATCAGTCGTCACCCCACACCGCTGCGTGCATAAGCCGTTCGAGGTCACGAATGTCGAGGATGACCTTGCCGAGCTCTTCCAATGCGTGTTCGTCGATTTGGTGACGGATGCGGCGGGTGACGTCGGTGATCGTCTCGGTCCTAGCCATTTGTCGGTCCTCCGAGCAACTTCACGAGGCCGTCGACAGTGAGCGTCACGTACTGCTCACCGGCTTGCCCCTTGCCGCAACGCTTGTGCACGACGACACCGACGAGCGCGTCAGCGTTGCCTCGTTCGACTTCCGCTTCCTCAACCCACGTGCCGAGCGTCATGCTCTTGTGGTTCTTGCACTCGATGACGACCTTGCCGAATGGAGAACGGACCCCGGAAATGTCTCCGAGGTCCGTGTTTCCGCGCAGCACTTGCCGGTCTATGCGGTCGTCGAGGGCGGCTGCGAGGTGGTCTGCGATGAGCCGTTCGAACGCTGTGCCCTTAGCCTTGCTGCGGCTCATCTGCGCCTCCTACCTTGACCGCGTTGTACTTGTCCCGGATCTGCTGCACCACGTCTGCGGGTGCGCCTGCCTGTGTTGCCTGCTGTCCGAGTGCACCGATCGCGGCGAGGTCGGTGCCGGCGTTGGTGAGTTCGGTCATCCAGTCAGGCAGCGGCTCGACGTGCCATGTCTGCGTCCGGCCAGCGCCCGACGCACGGATCATCACGTCTCGCGGTCCGTCGATGTGCGACAGGTGGCTGATGCGAGTACCGCCGCGCTTCTCCTTCCCGAACATCACGTCCCTGTCGTTGTAGACCGTGACGTGACGGCCGACCCACCTGCTACCGTCCTTGCCCCAGCAGCCGGCGAGGACGTCAAGCATCCCTTTACTAGGACGCCAAACGCGGTCCAGGCCGACTAGGCGGATCTCGACTACTGCTCTACCGTCTCGCGTGCCGAGCCGTGAGCCCGTGTCGATGGTGAAGGTGCGCGGTTCGACGAGTTCGATTGCGTCGAGCTGATCGCTCTTTGGCGCAAGAGCTTCGGTAATATCCAATGTCAGAACTCGATTCCGTGGAGCGGCCCGTACTCGTCCTCATGTGCGTAGACGAGCCAGTTGGGCGGGCTGATGAGTTGCGGCTCGGTCGGGTAGCCGGGCCAGATGCCGGATGCGGTGCAGTCGGCGTAGAGCTCGAGGGCTCGTTGCACGCGCGCGTCACCCATGCGCGCCCATTTGATGTCGAGCGTGTGGACGCCGACGAGGTGGGGCGCTTCGGTTTCGACGACGACGAAGTAGAACGGGACCGACTGGCCGAGGGTGCGGAGGTAGTGGGCTTGCTGCACGTCGTAGCCGTAGTCCGCGACGGTGCGGGTGAAGCCGTCGACGGATGCGGACTTCGCGGTCGTCTTGAGGTCGACGGCGACGGGGCGTCCGGTGACCGACAGGTAGTCGAACCGTGCGCGCATGTCGACGCCGGTGTCATCGTCCGTGGCGAACACGGACGTCTCGGGGTGGCCGCCGCGCTCGAACAAGGGCCGGGCGACGGGGTGCTTGAGCACCGCTTCCGCCATTCCGTCGATCCGCGCGGCCTGCGCCGGCGCTACTGGCGTGAGGCCTATCGCGCGCTGCTCTTCCGCCCACGCGACCGTCGCGGCCTTCGTGCTGACTGCACCGGATGCGGTCACGTGCTCGTCGGGGTAGGCGATCGTGCCTGCCCCAACGCCAAGCACCCGTGTGTGGACTGCGGTGCCGATGTCGAACGACTGTTTGCCAGGCTGCGGGTGCTTCCGCCAGTAGTCGAACCGGGCGGGACTGTCGAGGATGCGACGCGCGCCGGTCGAGCTGAGTGCGGGGTGCGCGTGGTACTCCTGCTCCGGCATGTCGAGTCGGATCGTGGGGGCGGTCACGCGATCGCCTCCATGCGGCTGAATGGCGCGTACTGGGCGGCGTGTTCGTCGGTGAACCAGCGTTCCTCGGAGTGGCCGTGGGTGAGGTCCATCCAGGGGCGGTCGGACTCGACTTTGGTCCGGTACCAGGGGACGCCTTCACGGTCCTGGTAGACGCCGGGAGCGGTCGGCATGATCGGGGCCGGCTGCACGTTCCACAGGCTCCTGTTGACGCGAGCCATGACGGCGTCCAAGTCCGTCTTGTCACTGCTGAGCAGCACACGCTTCGGCTCGTGGTCTGCGCTGAGCAGGTGCATGATCGCCATGAGTGCGTGTGTCTGCGCGAGGTCGGTGTTCCCGGCTCTCATGTTCTGGACAGCCGCATCACGGGACTCGGCTGCCTCCCTGAAGCTGTTGCTCATGTCTGCCTCCTGGGCATGGTGATGGGCGCGCCGACTCGGGTGCGGCGCGGTGAGAAGTGCGAGGCTCAGTCGCAGGGGTCGGTGTCGTCGTGCTCGGCGGCGCGTGCGACTGCCTTGCCGAAGAAGTCGTCGTCGAAGTCGACGGACACCCAGCAGGTGTCGCAGCCGCAGAGGACGCCGTGACGCGTCGTGCGACTGACGGCCGCTGCGAATGAGTTCATCTCGTCGATATACGGACGCGCGTCGATGTCGCTCACAGCGCGTCTGCCTTCCAACAGGTGCAGTCACCGAGTTGCAACACGCCGTCTACCCAGTCCACATGTCCGCAGTTTTCATTGTGCGGTGCACCATCGATCGCGGCCCGCAGCCGGTCATTCTCGCTGTCGCTGCGTCGGAGCGCGTCCGCCAACTGGTCACGCTGCTGGATCGCGTTGCTGTCGGACAGCCGTAGCCGGTCCACCTCGTCAGCGGCGGCTGCAAGAGATGACTTCACGTCGTCGTACCACTCATCGAACTCGTCAAAGCTAGGTGACTGTTGCGCCAACGCCCGCAACGTGTCCGTGCGTACCGGTTCACTCATTGCTCACGCCTCGCTTCTCCGGGTACAGCGCGTCGAGTAGCGGGCTGATGGGCACCCACCCGTTGCCGTCCTCGTCGTCCTGTGCCATGTCCGCCACGCGTTCAACTGCGGCGGCACGGTCGGCCCAGTAGTCACGTTGACTTCCGACATCCGCGACGAGGCTGGTGACCGCTGCAAGTTGGTCAGCGGCAGCACGGAGGGCGGCTGTGAGCGTGTGGACCATCTCCGGCGTTCGAGTGTGTGCGTAGTCAGCGCGGTCATCGCCGTCATCCGCCAGCGCGCGAATCTGCTCCGGGGTGGGGCCGTTCACCGTTTCCTACTTCCGAGCAGGATGACGATGGTGATCGCGCCGAACGCGAACCCGAGGATGACGCCGAAGATGAACTCGCTCATGCTGTCGGCTCCGTGCTGTGGTTCCAGCCGTAGCCCTGGTCGCGCCATCCCTCGCACCAGCAGCCGTCGCACGAATGCGGGTAGTCGAGGTCCGCGGGTGATGCGGGGTGGTGGTATCCGTGTGGGCAGACGTGCAGCTCGATGCTCATGCGCTCATCCGTTCGTCGGCGGAGATGATCGCGGCGGCGATGCGCTTGGCGATCGTGTTGTGCGCCTCGGGGAACTGCACGGCGGCCGCTAGTTCGGCGTCGATCGCGTCGAGCAGGTCGGGGTTGCCCGCGGTGCCGACGATCAGGCGAGCGGTTCCAATGCTGATGCCGCTGATGTCGAGAATTGGCTTAAGCTCGTTCTCCTCGGTGGGGTTTAAGAAAGCGTCATTGCCGACCGTCGCGCCGTCAAACTCGGAGTGCTCCCGGTCTACGAGCCACGGCGCATCAGGTGACGCACCGCGCCACTTCGCGAGAATCGTGCGCGCTCGTGCGATATCAGTCACGGCTTCATCTCCAAGAGTTCGGGATTTACGTAGGGCATGTGCAGTCGCGCCCACTCGCGCCAAGCGACGTAGGCTTCCCAGCGTGTATCGAAGTACCCCAGGAACTTGTTTCGGCCGGACTGGGATCCTTCCGCTCGCCAAGCCGCCTTGCGCTTGTCCCAGTGCGCTCCGGGATAGCCAGACGTGCTCCGTCCATCGACGCGAGCCCGACTCTGCTTGTTCTGATCGCCAGTCACGAGGCGCAGATGCCAGGGGTTGACGCAGTTCCGGACGAAACAGATGTGGTCTACTTCCATCCCTTCCGGGATGTCACCAACTACTTCCGCGTAGACGACTCGGTGGGCCATCGCCCCCGTCTTGCCGACGGTGAAGCGGCCGTAGCCCTTCTTGTCGCAGTACGCGGTCCACAGAACGTGCCCATCACTGGTCACGCTGATCTTGGTGGCGAGACGGTCGAGCACTGAACGTGGACGGGGACCGAATCGCACGTCGCGGGCTTTCTGGATGTCGGTCATCGATCCTCCCGGGGCGCGTTGATGACTGCATGCACGCGGATGAGTGCAGCCAGGAACAGGGCGAGGAAGGTGGCGACGAGTGCCACCCACCACGGGGACGACCGGTCGATGCCCGATGCGAACGCGATCGCGACGAGAGCCGTGTACAGGAGTGCGCCGGCGATCCTCATGAGGTCACCGCCCGCTTCTTCTCAGCCCGGATGCTGCGACACTTCCGGCAGTACGACCAACCCTTCGGATCGACGAACGAATGCTCACGGCGGCTGTGACCGTTGCGGCACACATCACCGTCCGCGTACGCCCGCTCCGGTACACGATGCGTCTCGTACGGTTCGAGGCCGAGCGCCTGCAACGTAAGCGTCAGGTCGTCGCCGGTCAGACGCGTCGCCAGCAGCTCACGGACGATACGCACGTCAGGTTCGCGGACCTGCGCGGTGGGACGCGGATCAACGACACGCAGATCCTCAGGGGCGAAGAACGCGGTCACGACGCCACCGTCCACAGCTGCGACGGGTTGCCGCGCTCAGTCAGACCGAACAGCAACCGGCCCGACTCGTCAGCGCAAGGACGCACGAGACGCTTGTCCTCGAGCTCCTTCCGTCTCGACCTGATCGACGACGGCGACGGCATCGTCCACGCCTTCACACGTGCACGGCGGCTGTACGTCGCGATGATCCCCTCGTCCGTGATGCCGGAACCGAATACGTTGGCGTCGCGGATGATGTCGAGGATGCGGGACTGGACCGTGGACACGTCAGCCACGGTCGCTGCGGCTGCGTGCGACGAGGACGGGTCAGATGTGCGGGCTGCGGGGCTCATGCCGTTGCCTCGGGAACCAGCACGTCGATAGTGAGGTCGTCGTAGTTCACGCCGTGGGTGACGGTGGGCGCCATCATGAGCGCTCGGCCGGTAGCGTGACTGTCGACTTCGGCGTACTCGTGTCCCGTCTGACCGTTGTAGACGCGGTACTTGTAGTTCATGGCGGTTCCCTTCTTCGGGGTGGATGTGAAGAAGCGGCCACCTAGGACTTCGGGTGAACTAGGTGACCGCTCAGTGCCCCCGCGCGGATTCGAACCGCGGCAATCCCGACAACGACTCGGGGGCTGGGTGGTTGAGCTCATTCAGGGGCCGGCACCTGTGGCTATTCGCCGGTTCGAATAAGTCGAACTGTGCGCTCCAAATTTTCTTTGGTGGGCTTAACTCCAGCGCGTTTCAATGTGCGATACACATCGACGTACAGTTCAGCGACCTTGTCCGCGGTGCGCCTCTTTCGTGGGCGTTCCCTGTCATTGATGACCAACTCTGGGTTGTTCGCAACCCACGCCCGGATCGCGTCAACCAAGCGCTTGTCGTAGATGACGCCCACCTTGTGCGGCCAATGCACCTCCCAGAACGTCCTGCCCGATCGACGAGTGATCACCCGAAACCGAAGTTCTGTAATGTCAATCACGCTTGCTCCTTAGCTGCTTCCCGTGCGGCTTTCCTGCGCGCTCGGTATTCCCGGTTGTATTCGGCACGGTCGCGCTTGGGTCGAACGCGCGTGGCCTCACGTTTGCGACTGCGAGCGAGCTCGCTTTCGCGTTGCTCAGGACTCATGTTCTCTACGCGGCGGCGAGCATTATCCCGCTCGCGAAATGACGGATCTTCATCGCGCTTAGAGCGATGCCATTCGCGCGACTGAGCATCACGGCGTTCCTTGTTTGCGTGATACCAGCGACGATTGTTCTCCCGATACCGTTCGGGGTGAGCAGCGCGGTACTCCGCATGAAGCGATCGAAGGTGCTCCCGGTTTGCCTCTCGCCATTCCGTTTGATATGCCCGAATTGCTACTCGTTCAGCAGATCGTCCTGCCTCGACTGCGGCTTCGACAATCGCATCAAGTTCGGCTTCTGTCAGCGTCAACATCACTTCGCCAGCCATTCGAGCGAGACAATGCCGAGCTCATGCAGCCCGTCGATTGCTTCCTGGTGAAGGGCGATTGTCTGGCCGATGCCGTTTGCCTGCTTAGTGAGCATCGCGATTCGGTCAGCGTGCTGTTCTGGCGTCGCATGCCCCCATGTCGTGCTGACTCCACCACCGAGGTCGATGCGCTGGTCAAGCAGTGGGGCGAATTTGCGGAGCATCGTCGCCTTGTACGCGTCTCGCGCTGCCGTCTTCGCGGCACTCTTCGCGTCCGCTCGAATCTGAGCAACGAGCGGCACCGATCGGGATGCCGTCTCGATCTGGCGGACGTTGGCGCGTGCTCTCCTGGCTGCGACTGTCTCGACGTACCGCAAGGCGATTGCCACGAGGTCGTCGGTGGACAGCGAATACAGGGCGCTGCGGTGGTCGTCCGCGGCGATCACCGACTCAAGAACGTCGGTGCGGGTCTGGGTGATCGTCATCGTGTCCTCACTTGTCGATGTTGTTGAGTGCTTTGCGCATGTCAGCGAGTGCGGCGCGGTATCCGTCGCGGTAGCCGTTCTCGTACGAGGCATCTGTCAATGCCCCATCCGCGTGGACACCCGAAATGGCCTCGACGTCGGAGCGCCGAATCATCACGCGCCGGCCGATCTTGCGCGTCTGTAGCGGGCAGTCCGGCTGCCGCAGATACCAGCGGAAGGCGGCTTCTGTCTTCCGAAGCAGGGGCGCTGCTTCGGAAACCGTGAGCAGTTGTTCTTCGTTTGCCATGTGCCCTGCCGCGGGAACGATCCGCGGTACGCCTGCCAGGGCTGTCGGTCCGTCCTCTGCACCAGGGCTGGTTCCCCTTTGATGTGCAGGTGTAGGTGCGCCGCTTCCCGAGTGGGACAGTCCAGACACGGGCACCCGTAGCTCCCGACAAAGTTCTTGGTGTTGCGGCTGCCGTGGTCGCGTACCGGTTCCCCCACGTGTGGGGTGACTCCGCGACTCGGTGAGCCCTCTGTGGTGTTGTGATGGTGCGAGCGCGGCGACGGCGTGCTCCGCGGAGCCGTTTCGAGGCGCGACAATCAGCGCCATCCACATGGCGCGCTGTTTGCGGTAGAGCGGATGGCTAGCTCTGGCGGAGTCGCCGTAGTGAGCTGTCGGAGATTCCCCAGGGGTTCGCGGTGGGGAGTGGTTCGACGGTGTTGTCGGTTTTCCACTTCACGATTGCTTCGCGGGGGAAGATGTAGTCGCGGCCGTTTTTGATGTGGCCGATTTGTTTTGCTCGAGCCATTCGCTTGAGCTTGTCGGGTGTGAGTCGCAGGTAGTCGGCGGCTTCGTCGGCGGTGTTCATGTCCTGGAGGTCGCTCATCCGGTTTCTGCCAGGTTGGGCAGGGGGAGGAAGTCGATCAGCGGGTTGCCGGTGACTTTCCCGATTCGGATGAGGTCCGGGATGGTGAATTCGCGTCCGCCGGCTAGGGACCGGTTGAGCGTCGTTCGGGCGATTCCGGTAGCGTTGGCGAGCTGCATCCGGTTGATGTCAGCAGCGGCCATTGCTGCGGTGACCCTTGCGGCGATCTCTGTGGTGATCGTCGTGGTGTCCATACGTTCACTGTAGTGACCGTTTGGTCACTTGGCAACGTGTTTTGTGCCGAGTTTGGGGTACAGTTTTGCGGACAAGTAGAACGGTCTGTGCACTTGCGGATGGGCCAGAATGGGCCATATAGTGTCCGATGTGAACAACGAGACGCCTGAGATCGACCCCTACACCGCCGCGTTTGCTGCCGAGCTGCGCGCCGAGCGGGGCCGCAAGCAGATCGGCTTCGATGAGATCGCCGCGAAGACCGGCATCAACAAGCGAACCCTGTTCCGCCTCTTTGATGGTGAGCGAGACCTTCGTGCCAAGCACCTCATCGTCATCGCGGAGGCACTTGACGTGACTCCGCAGGATCTCATCACCCGCGCGATGGGTTCCGTCGGCGAGTAACTTCCACACATACGAAAGAAGCCCCCGGCTGGTTAGGCCGGGGGCTTCTTCGTGTTCGCGTCAGCAGTGGACTGCAGTGTCCGCTGCTGTGAACAGTGAGCAGAGGTTGACGTCGAGCCGGCGCGCCTCCCGCGCGAGCTCGGTCATGCTCGGGTTGTCACGATCGGTGATGGTCATGCCGGCTTGCTGTGCGCCGTATCCGACCACGATCGCCATGTCGTGTGATTGGTCCAGGGTCCCCAACTTGCTGATCCTCTCTCGAGTCCTTGTGATGCGTTCGAACATACGTTCGACGACTGACAGTGGCAACCCCTCCTCGCGTGTTGGTTGGTCACGCTTCGATCTCGGGCAGTGCGCCGGCCATGGCGACCTGCGTAGCCTGCGCTGCGAGGGTCAGGTTGTCGGGTGACAGGTGTCCGTAGCGGTCAACGGTCGTGGTGATGGACTCGTGGCCCAGGCGGCGCTGGATGACTGGCAACGGTACGCCTGCGTTGATCAGCCAGGAAGCGTGGGTGTGTCGAAGGTCGTGGATGCGGGGTTCCTTGTGAATCTTCTGTCCATCGGGCGCAGGCTGGTCGAACCACTCCACTCCCCCACGGTTCGGCACCCAGTGGTCCTTGTGCTTCCGTTCGACCTTGAATGCGGGCCGTCCGTTGGCGAGGTTCCGGGCTGGCTCCCACACTTCCTTGTAGAACGTCTGCTGCAGGATGGCGTTGCCGTGGCGGTTGGTGAACACGAGCTCACCGCGTGCTTCTACGAGCGGGCGCACTACGTCGATCAGTCCGGGCGGCAGCGAGATGGTCCGCTTCGACCGTGACGTCTTCGGCGCGCCCAAGTAGCGTCCCTTCGCCTGGCTGTCTTTCCAGGCACGGGAAACGCGGACGACGCCTGCCTCGAGGTCGAAGTCGCCGGGTCGGAGCGCGGTGGCTTCGGACCAACGCATCCCGGTGCCGGCGAGTGTCTGGATCAGCGGCTGCCACTGTACGGGGATGAACGACAGCAGCCGCGTGTACTCGTCCCCGGACAGGAACGTCATTTCACGCGACTCAGACGACGGCATGTTGCTGCCCTCGCACGGGTTCCGGTCGACGACACCGCGCTGAACAGCGTGCTGGAACATGGCGTAGAGGAAGCCGTGGCGGTTCTTGATCGTCTTCGCACCGAGCGGCTTGGGCAGCTTCCCCTCGACTTCACGTGTCGGCGTCGACTGTTCGTTGATCCATCCGGCGATCGTGTCCGGCGTCACCATGTTCAGCGGCAGGTGACCCATCCACGGGCCGATCGAGCGGCGCATGAACATGCGGTAGTGGTCGAGCGTCTTGCCTTCCACGCCTGACTTGGAGGCGATGTACGTTTCCGCGTACTCGGCAACGGTCGCGGTCTTCGGGCCGACGTCGCGCTTCATCCACGAGAGGGCGAACTCTGGCCCTTGCTGTCGGATCAGCCCGACCAGCGTGCGTGCGTCTGCCTCGCTGTCGAGAGCGATGCTCCGCGATGCTCCGTCGAGTCGGTAACGCACGTCGTACTTCATGCGCTGGTTCGGTGCTGTCCCGACTACTCGCTGTCGGATGCTGGCGCTGTACGCCATGGGGGTCCTTCCTTTGCCAGATGAATAGCGCCCGCCGACGACTTGCACGCCGGAGTCTGCTAGTCGGGCTGGTGCTCGTTCATGCCACCCGTTTGTCCAACCATCGTTGGGCTTTCCTACGGGCTCCACGTGTCGTAAGTGCCCTGCCGGTGAAGATGCATTCGGCACCGGCAGACATGAACGTCGAACAGATCACCAACGCAGTGCGTAGGCCATTCGAACGTTTGGGAGTCACGCGTATTTGGCAAAAGTGAGGTGTCCGCATCGGATTCACGACGCCTCCCCGTTGATAGCGCGAGCCAGTTCAAGCGCTCCGGGGCGGACAAAAGCAGCCACGTTCGCGGACTCGGACTGACCGAAAGTAAGCACGGCCAGCATGTCTGAGTCTCGTTCCATCCGGCGCTTAATGGTGCAGACAGCGGTTGACAACTCGCTAGCTTCGGCGTTCCATTTCTCGCCAGCCGCCACTGATGCTTCGAAATCGTTGGTCATTCTGTTCCTCCGTTGATCGCGCGCGCCAGGATGATGCCCGCATGCACCGACCCCTCATGCCGCAGCGAGGGTCGGGCCTCCTCGTGCACCATTGCGTAATTGAGAATTGCCAACTGCGCATCGATGGTGCGGTGCATGGTGACGATCAGCTCACCGGCTTGTTCGGACACGGGCAGCGATGAGTGATCGCCCCACGACGAAACGATGTCCCCGTAGTGGTCACCAATCTCCACGTATCCATCGCGGCCACCAACGATTCGCCAAGTGTTCCGGTACGGCTTGTCCGGGTTGGCAATCGGACGAAGTTCGCTCAGCCGCTTGTGTGCGGCCTGCAGTTCCTCAAGCGGGGTCATGCGTACTCCACTTCATGATCGGCTCGGAGCCGTCCCAGACGACATCAACGCGGATGGCCAGACCGTCGATCTGACCGGTGTACTGGAAAAGCGGCAGGTGTCGAGTGGTGCCATTTGGCCTTCCGCCGAACTTCGACTCCGCGGCGTCGTCGGACTGGCGAAGCATGCGCTCCGGAAACGATTCCTCGCGCGGGCTCATGAGAGCACCTTCCGGATCTGGTCGACTTGGTAACGGAGCATGGACAACTCGGCTGCGCGCATACCGGCAGAATCAACTTCGTCGCCCGTAAGTTGCTCCACGGTGACACCCAGGAGACTCGCGACGGCCATCGCTTCAGAAAGACGCAACGGACGCTCCCCGTTCTCCACCAGCCAGACAGTTGTCTGGCTCCACTTCAAGCCGCCCGCACGAAGCAATCGGGCAAGCTCGGCTTGGCTCAGGTCGCCGCGGTATCGGCGTACCTGTGTGCCGATGCGTGACTCAACGCTGTCATCAGTCATGCGGCAACTATACGACCAAATGGTCACTTACGCGACCGATTGCTGCCACGATGCCACAGCCCCGCAGGACGAACATCCGCGCCGTTGTGGCATGAACTGGTGGCAACCCGCGTGGGCGATCCCACAAACATCCAGTTGAACTGGGCTTTTCGTGCGGAGGGTGTGGGATTCGAACCCACGAGACATCTCTGCCCACCTGTTTTCAAGACAGGCTCCATCGGCCGCTCGGACAACCCTCCAGCGACGCGACCACGTGGCGAGACGTGATCGCGTCCCGGGAAGTCTACCGGGCTAGCGCGGCAGGGAGTCGAGCGCAGCCGCCAGGCCGTCGTCGGTGACGCCGCCCGTGAGCTCGTTGCCCGCGTCCACGACGTCCTCGGGTGCCTGCCCCATGACGACGCCGCGCCCCGAGGTCGAGGCCCACCGGAGCATGTCGATGTCGTTCCGACCGTCCCCCGCCGCGAACACGCGGGACCGCGGGATGTCGAGCCACTCACGGACCCGTTCCATCGCGGTGGCCTTCGTCACGCCCTCCGGGGCGATGTCGAGCCACGACGTCCACCCCACCGAGTACGAGACCTTGTGCAGCCCCATCCGCTCGACGATCTGCAGGAAGTCCTCGGTGTCGTGGCCGGGCGAGATGACGACGACACGGGTCGCCTCGACGCCGAGCAGCCGTTCGAACGGGACGTGCTCGCCGGCGACGGTCATCGTGTCGTCGGGGAAGTTGCCGGAGAGCAGGAAGTGGCCGGTCTGGTCCTCGACGCCGAAAGCGGCGTTCTCGAGGGCGCCGTGGATCGTCCGGAGGACCTCGCTCGGGTCGAACTGCTCGACGTGCACCCGCTCGTAGGAACCGTCGGACCGGCGTCCCAGGGTCAGCGCGCCGTTCGCGCAGACGAGGTACTTCGGCTGGATGCCGAGCGTGTCGAGCAGCGGGACGGTCATGCCCTCACTGCGACCGGTGCTGAGCATGACCTCGTGCCCGGCTGCCTCGGCATCGCGGAGCGCGGCGATCACGGTGTCGGTGACGACACCGTCCTCGCGCATGGTGGTGCCGTCGATGTCGAGCGCCACCAACCAGCGCTTCGTCCGGGCCGGCGCACCCGCACCGGCCGAACCGTCGACGAACCGACCCTGCGTGCTCATCGGGGCTCGATCACCTCGACGCCGCCCAGGTAGGGACGGAGGACCTCGGGCACGACGACCGAACCGTCGGCCTGCTGGTGCGTCTCGAGGATCGCGACGATCCACCGGGTGGTCGCGAGGGTGCCGTTCAGGGTCGCCACCGGCGCGGTCTTCCCGCTCTCGGTGCGGTACCGGATGTCGAGGCGACGAGCCTGGAACGTCGTGCAGTTCGACGTCGACGTGAGCTCGCGGAAGGTGCCCTGCGTCGGGACCCACGCCTCGATGTCGTACTTGCGCGCCGCACTCGTGCCGAGGTCGCCACCCGCAACGTCGATCACGCGATAGTGCAGCCCGAGGTCCTGCAGCATCTGCTCCTGGTACCCGACGAGCTTGGCGTGCTCGGCCTCGGCCTGGTCCGGGTGGACGTAGGCGAACATCTCGAGCTTGTTGAACTGGTGCACGCGCAGGATGCCGCGGTTGTCCTTGCCCGCCGACCCCGCTTCGCGCCGGTAGCAGGTCGACCAACCGGCATACCGCAGGCCGTCGCCACCGTCGAAGGAGAGGATCTCGTCGGCGTGGAACCCGGCGAGGGCGACCTCGCTCGTGCCGGTCAGGTAGAGGTCGTCCGCCTCGAGCCGGTAGACCTCGGCCGCGTGCTCGCCGAGGAAGCCCGTGCCGGCCATGGTCTCGGGGCGCACGAGCGTCGGGGTGATGAGCGGCTCGAAGCCGGCGGCGATCGCACGGTCGAGGCCGAGCGACATCAGGGCGATCTCGAGCCGGGCACCGAGGCCGCGCAGGAAGTAGAACCGCGAGCCGGAGACCTTCACGCCGCGCGGGATGTCGATGATGCCGAGGTGCTCGCCGAGGTCGGCGTGGTCCTTCGGCTCGAAGTCGAACTCCGGCTTCGTGCCGACGGTGCGGAGCGTGACGAAGTCGTCCTCGCCGCCCTTCGGCACGTCGGGCAGGACGACGTTCGGGATGCTCCGGACGACCGCGTTGAAGGACTCCTCGGCCGCGGTGACGGTCGCCTGCGCTTCCTTCACCTTCGCGGCGAGCGCCTGGGCCTGCTGCACGAGCGCGGCCTTCTCGTCCTTCGGGGCCTTCGCGACGGTCTTGCCGAAGGCGTTCTGCTCGGCCCGGAGGGACTCGAACGAGGTGATCGCGCTCCGCCGTGCCGCGTCCGCGGCGACGGCCTCGTCGACGACGGCGACGGAGGCGCCGCGCGCCTCCTGCGAGGCCTTGATGACGTCCGGGTTGTCACGCAGCAGCTGGGGATCGATCACCGCACCATCCTAAAGGGGCGCAGTTGCGGACGGACTGGAGGCGCGGTGCGGGCCCGACCCGCGCCTCCAGGCCCGGGACGGGTCGTCACGACCGTCCGCTCGCAGCATCCGATCGGTACCGTTGGTGCATGTCGACCCCTTCGGAGACCGCGCCCGCGGACCAGGACGCCCTCCAGACCGAACAGCGGACGGCCGCGGTGGTCTACAACCCGGTCAAGGTCCACCTGCCGACCCTCAAGCGCACCGTCGAGAAGCACCAGCAGGAAGCCGGCTGGGCCGAGACCCTCTGGTTCGAGACGACGGAGGAGGACCCGGGCGGCGGCATGGCCCGCGCCGCGCTCGAAGCCGGTGCCGACGTCGTCGCCGCCGCGGGCGGGGACGGGACCGTCCGTGCCGTGGCCGAGGTGGTGCACGGGTCAGACGCCTCGCTGGCGCTGCTGCCGAGCGGCACGGGAAACCTGCTCGCGCGGAACATGAAGTTGCCGCTGGACGACCTCGGCGGGATGGCCAAGGCGATCTTCACCGGGCACGACCGTTCGATCGACTTCGGACTGCTCGGTGTCGAGCGTCCCGACGGCTCCCGCGACCGGTTCGGCTTCGTCGTGATGGCCGGCCTCGGGCTCGACGCCCGCATGCTCGCGAACACGCGCCCCGAGCTGAAGAAGCGCGTCGGGTGGCTCGCCTACCTCGACTCGCTGTTCCGCTCCGTCCGTGACACCGACGGCTTCGAGTTCAAGTACCGGCTCGACGAGTCGGCACGCAACGGCTCGGTCCGGGCGCACTCGGTCATCGTCGGCAACTGCGGCATGCTCCAGGCCAACGCCATGCTCCTGCCCGATGCCGAGATCGACGACGGGGTGTTCGACATCGTCGTGATGCGGCCTCGCGGGTTCTTCGGCTGGGTGCGCATCGCCGCCAGGGTGTTCTGGGAGAACGGGATCCTGCGGTGGTTCCGCCGGTCGGCCCTGTCCGACACCGTGATCGGCCGCCGGATCACCACGGCCGCGAAGCAGGAGCGCCCGCTGCGGTACCTGCGCGGCGAGGAGTTCACGCTGCGCCTGGCGAAGCCGGACGAGTTCGAGATCGACGGCGACCCGGTGGGCGAGATCGTGGCGTTCCGCGCGAAGATCGACCCGGGCTCGCTGGACGTGCGGATCCCCGCGGTCGAGCCGGCGACGGGCCGCGGCCGCCGGCGGTAGCCGCGCCGCCGCGGGCGCCGCGGTGCGCGCTCCGCACAACGAAAGTCCATCGGAACCACGCGACGACGTGGTGACGAAGGTCTCGCGAGGTACGGCATACCTCTACCTCGACGTCGCCGGCTCCTTCGTGCAGTCGTCCCGCAGCCGCTGG
Source organism: Curtobacterium sp. USHLN213 (assembly GCF_037144815.1). Classification (NCBI taxonomy): domain Bacteria; kingdom Bacillati; phylum Actinomycetota; class Actinomycetes; order Micrococcales; family Microbacteriaceae; genus Curtobacterium; species Curtobacterium sp. USHLN213. The sequence continues at coordinate 76,523 of NZ_JBBCYQ010000010.1, forward strand.
CGCTGCCGGTCCCTGCTCTGGTGCGCTGACGCCTTCGAACCACGGATCCGACGTGGAACCGCCCCTCGCGGCTGGTTCCATGTCGGATTCGTGGTTCGACCCTGCAAGGCCGCGCGGGCGCGCGCAGCGCAGCGCTCAGCGCGCCTCGGGCTCGCCCGACACGATCGCGCGCAGCCAGTCGCGCGCCTCGACGAACGCGACGTCCGAGTAGCGCGCGGGCACCTCGGGCCGGACCCCGTCGGCCCGCGGGTACGACCCGAGGAACGTCACCCGCGGGCTGAACCGCCGCAGGCCGAGCAGCGCGTCCGCCACGCGCTCGTCCCGCACGTGCCCGTCGAGGTCGATGACGAACCGGTACCGCCCGAGCTCGTCGCCGATCGGCCGCGAGGACAGCAACCCCATGTTGATGCCCCGCGTCGCGAACTGCTCGAGCATGTCGACCAGGGCGCCGGGGTGGTCGGCGGGCAGTTCGACGATGACGCTGGTCTTGTCGGCCCCGGTCGGCTCGGGCAGCGCCAGGGTCTTCGACACGAGCACGAACCGGGTGACCGCCGAGGCGTTGTCCCCGATGGACGAGGCCAGGACCTCGAGCGCGTAGTGGTCGGTGATCCCCGGGGGTGCGACCGCGGCGTCGGCGGTGGGGTGCTCGTCGAGCAGGGCTGCCGCGGCGGCCACGTTCGAGGACGCCGGGATGTGCCCGTGGCCGCGGACGTTCGCCTCGAGCCAGTTGTGGGTCTGGGCGTAGGCCACGGGGTGCGCGTTCACGGTCCGGACGTCGGCGAGCGCGGTGCCGGGGCGGGCGACGAGCACGAAGTCGACGGGGACGAGGTACTCCCCCACGATGCGCACGCCGGGGATCCGGGCGAGGGCGTCCTGCGTCGCGCTGACCCCGCCGTCGACGCTGTTCTCGATGGCGATGACGGCACCGATCGACCGGCCGCTCACGACGTCGTCGAGGGCCTCGCCGACGTTGTTCACGCTCCGCCAGGGCTTGCCGGCCGCGGCGTCCACGAGCTTGAGCGCAGCCTCGGTGAAGGTCCCTGCGGGTCCGAGGTAGGAGTACGTGTCGGACGGCGCGGCGGACTCGGTCATGCGGCGAGCCTATTGCAACGCCCACGGCCCGCAGGCGTGCGTGACGGCGGCGTCAGTCGGTCGCCGTACCCGTCAGCCGGGCCTCGCAGATGGCGGGCTCGTCGTCGTCGCGCGGGTAGGTCAGGGCGGCGAACCGCCCCTCGGGGTCGAGCCGGCTGAGGAGCGCCGCGGCGATGCCGTCGAGCTGCCCGACCTGCTCGTCGCTCAGCGCGTCGATCACCACGCGACGGGCGGTCCGGACGTGGTCGGGCGCCGCGTCGACGATGGTCGCGTAGCCGGCGTCGGTCAGCCGGACGTCGGTCGCGCGCCGGTCGTCGGTCGAGGGACAGCGCGCCACGAGGCCGCGCTTCTCGAGCCGGGACACCACGTGGGACAGCCGCGGCAGCGAGGCGTTCGTCGCCGAGGCGAGCGCCGACATCCGGAGCGTCCGGGAGTCGGTCTCGGAGAGCATCGCGATGACCATGTAGTCGAAGTGCGTCAGGTCGGCGTCGCGCTGGAGCTGCTGGTCGAGCGCGGCCGGCAGGAGCTCCATGACCGCGACGAGCTTCATCCACGCGCGCAGCTGGTCGCGGGTGAGCCACGGGGTGTCGTCGGTCATGCGTCGAGTCTACCGAAAGGTTGTCGGTTCAACCAGTACTCGCGCGAACGCGTGCCGGACGACGTGCGGCGACCACGAGCACCACCACGACGACGAGCAGCAGGACCCCCTCGACGAGGAGCAGCCGCGCGCCGTAGTCGAACGGCAGCACCGTCGGGTTCTTCTGCCCGTGCGCCTTCGCCGCGATCTCCGGCAGGACCACGAGCGCGAGGACGCTCCCGAGCACGACGACCGCCTGCACGACGACGAGGGCCCAGGCCCGCAGCGTCCGCCCGGTCCGGCGGAGCAGGAGCCCCACTCCGACGACGAACGGCGACAGGATCGCGTCGTGCAGGACCACGGCCCCGAGGAGCCAGGTCGCCAGCCCCCAGATCCGGTTCGGTCGGACCGTCGTCACGAGGACGTACGCCCCGAACGCGATGACGAGCACCCCGACCACGACGAGCACGATGCGTGCGGCCCTCATGCGATCACCTCGATCTTCTCGATCCACTTGGTCTGCAGCACACCGGGTCGTCCGGGAGCGATGATCCGCGCCGGGAACCCGTGGTCGAGGTCGAGCGTCGCGCCGTTCAGCTCGAGCGCGACGAGCGTCGTCGGGTCCTCGGCGTACTCGGGGCCCATGTCCATGATGCGGTAGCCGCCGTGCCGCTCGAGGCTCGTCACCCGCACGTGCGACCCCGGCGCCGCCTGCACGGCGCCGAGCAGGTCGCGCATGCGCACGCCCTTCCAGGTCGCCATCTGGCTCCACCCCTCGACGCAGGAGATCGGGAGCTCGGCCTCGGCGGTGCCGAGCGCGACGAGCTCGGCTCGCGAGAAGGTGCGGACCACGTCGTGCCCGACGACGGTCAGGGACCAGTCGGCGGCGGTGGCGGTGGCCAGCACACCGGCGGCACGGGCCGTGCGGTTGACCGGCAGGTCGTTCGGCCCGCGGTGCCGCTGTCGGGCGCCGAACACGTTGAACGGCTCGGCGAGCGTGCTCGACTGTCCGGCGGTCAACGCCACGACACCGACCGTCGCGGCGGTCACACCGGCGAAGAACCCGCGTCGGGCGATCCGCTCACGTCGACCGTCGTTCGCCTCCGGCGTGGCCCGGGAGGCGCGGCTCGCCTCCGCCGCACCGTCCTGCGGCACGCCGAGACTCGGCTCTGCGGACGCCGCTCGGGTCGCGGACGCCGAGTCCGGTCCGCCGGGACGAGTCTCGGCAGCGTCCGCCGGGACGGCCGGCTCGGCCGGCACGCCGTCGACCCAGCGGAGCACGCGGCCGGTGACGCCGCGGGGGTAGGACGCGACCGCCTGCGGTGCCGGAGCCGACGTGGCGGGGTCCACCCGTGCCTCCTGGGACGGCGAGAGCAGCTCGCTCCCCGCGGCCGGGTCGACCACGAACCGGCCGTGCTCGTCGTACGAGTCCCGCTTCCGCCAGTACCGGCTGATCAGCCGGAGCTTCACGCCGATGTGCAGCACGAGCGACCCGATGAGCACGTACGCGAGCGCGTTGTGGACCTGCTTGAACGGGAACGGCCACGGGTACCACTGGTACGTGTTGAGCAGGCCCGTCGTCACCTGCACGATCGCCGACGCCACGAACACCGCGATGGACAGCCGCTCGAGCAGGTGCAGCGGACCACGCACCGGCGGGGTCTGCACGAGTGCCGGCATGACCGTGTTGAGCTTCGCGAGCAGCAGCGGGATGATCGCGATCCCCGCGGTGATGTGCACGCCCTGCGTGAACTGGTAGAGCTGCGCGGGACGGGTCGGGAACCGCATCCACGGCAGCGGCTGCTGGAGGAAGTAGCTGTAGACGCCGGTCGCGAAGCAGACCAGGAACGCCACCCCGAGCAACCGCCCCAGGACGACCGCCGTCCGCGCGTTCCGGTTCGGCGACGCCATCGCGGATCGTGCATCCAGGAGCAGCCCGCGGACCATGGATAGCCTCGTCGCACCATGAGTGAACGACTTCGCCCCGGCCGACTCCTGCCGACCGTGCTGGCCGTGGTCGGCGTGCTCGCTCTGTCGGGCGTCATCGCCTTCGGCGTCACGCATCTGGGGTTCCTCCGGTCCGGTCATCGTTCCCCATTCGTTGCGTGGACCCTGATCGCTTGGACGGTGTTCGCGCTCGCGGTGCTCGCGCTGCGGTTCGTCCCGGCGAAGTGGATGACGTGGCTCGTGGTCGGCGGTGGCCTGGTGGTCGGGCTCGCCGCCATCGCCGGGCCGCCGAACACCAGTACCGACTCTGCTCGCTACGCCTGGGACGGCATCGTGCAGCACGCCGGGATCTCCCCGTACGCGCACACGCCGCAGTCGACCGCGTTGTCCGGTCTGCGCCCCGACTGGCTCTTCCCCGACAAGGTCGACGGCACGTGCAAGCCCCTCGAGCCCCGGTTCCGCGGCCTCGGCGACGGCGCGGACGGGCACTGCGTCGCGATCAACCGCCCGGACGTCGTGACGATCTACCCGCCGATGGCCCAGCTCTGGTTCGCGGCGGTGCGGGCGTTCGTGCCGGCCACCGCGCAGTACATGCCGTTCCAGGTCGCGGGGCTGCTCCTGTCGCTCGGCGTCACCGTGGGCCTGGTCGTCGTGCTCCGCAAGCTCGGACGACCGACGTGGTGGGCCGCACTCTGGGCGTGGTCCCCGCTCGTCGCGTCCGAGGCCGTCACCAACTCGCACGTCGACGCCCTCGGCGCGGCCCTGGCCACCGCCGGCGCCGTGCTCGTCGCCTTCGGCCGGCCGATCTGGGGCGGGATCGCCCTCGGCGCCGCGACCGCGACGAAGCTCATCCCCGCGCTCGTGTACCCGCCACTGCTCGGTCGGTGGCGGAACTGGTGGGCGATCCCGGTCGGCATCGCGGTGTTCGGGCTGCTCTACGTGCCGTACGTGCTGACGACGGGCCTCGACGTCCTCGGCTACCTCCCCGGGTACCTGTCGGAAGAGGGCTACGAGGACGGCTCCCGGTTCGCCCTGGTCTCGCTCGTCTTCCACGGCGACGCGGCGACGCTCGTGGTCGGACTGCTCGTCCTGCTGGCGGCGTTCGTGGCGTGGCGGCTGTCCGACCCCGCGCGGCCGTGGTCCGGCGAGGTCCTCCTCATCGGCGTGACGTTCCTCGCGGTGAGCCCGCGCTACCCCTGGTACGCGCTGCTCCTCATCCCCTTCGTGGTGCTCTCCGGCCGCTGGGAGTGGCTGTCGATCGGGCTCGCCATCGCACTGCGCGGCGTCTGGCCGTCGGCGGACGCGTACCGCTGGTGGCTCGCCGCCGCGGTCGCCGTGGTCATCGTCGTCACGCTGGTGCGCACCCGGCGGTCCGACTGGGAGCGCTGGGGGCGCCGGCTCGCCTTCCGGGAACGAGCGCTCGCGATGTCATCAGGTGGAGGACCCGCCGACCCCGTACGCTGACGCTCATGGCACCCGCGACCATGCTCGGCTCCACCGGCGGCCTGCTCGACCGGTTCGGGCGGCGCGCGGTCGACCTGCGCGTGTCGCTCACCGAGCGCTGCAACCTCCGCTGCACCTACTGCATGCCGGCGGCCGGGCTGCCGTTCGCCCCCGACGACGCGCTCATGACCGCGGCCGAGATCGAGCGGCTCGTCCGGCTTGCGACCGACCGCTTCGGCGTGCGCAAGGTCCGCTTCACCGGCGGTGAGCCGATGCTCCGCCACGACCTCGTCGACGTGATCGCCCGGTGCGCCGCGCTCCCCGACGCCCCGGAGCTGTCGCTCACCACGAACGCGACCGGGCTCGCCCACCGCGCAGCCGCCCTGTACGACGCCGGCCTCCGACGCGTGAACGTGTCGCTCGACACCGTCGACCCGGACGTCTTCACCACCGTCACCCGGCGCCCGTTCCTCGACAAGGTCATCGCCGGGCTCGAGGCCGCCCGGGCAGCGGGGCTCGCGATCAAGGTCAACGCGGTGCTGCTGCGCGGCGTGAACGACCACCTGGCGCCGGACCTCATGCGGTGGTGCCTCGACCGCGGCTACGAGCTCCGGTTCATCGAGCAGATGCCGCTCGACCCCGACCACGCCTGGGACCGCACGTCGATGGTGACCGCGGCCGAGACCCGGGCGATGCTGTCCGAGTCCTTCGCCCTGGTGCCGGACGAGGCGCCCCGCGACGGCGCCCCGGCGGAGCGCTTCCGGGTGCTCGCGCGGACGGCCGACGGCGGCGTCGGTGCGGAGCTCGGCACGATCGGCATCATCGCGAGCATCACCGAGTCGTTCTGCGCCGACTGCACCCGCACCCGTCTGACGGCCGACGGCAACGTCCGCAGCTGCCTCTTCTCGGACGACGAGACCGACGTGCTCGGCCCGATGCGCAAGGGTGCCTCCGACGACGAGGTCGCCGAGCTCTGGCGCCTGGCGATGTGGGCGAAGCCCCGCGACCACGGCGACGACAGCGACGACCTGGTGCACCCCACGCGGGGCATGAGCGCGATCGGCGGATGACGGTGACGACGATCCGGTTCTTCGCCGCGGCCCGGGCAGCGGTGGGCGTGGACGACGTCGCGGTGCAGGCAGCGACGCTCGACGAGGCCCTGCGGTCGGTGACCGCGGACGATCCCGATCGGTGGCGGGCATTACAGGAGCGCTGCTCGTACCTCGTCGACGGGGTGACCACGCGCGATCGGGCGACCGGGCTCGACGGCGTGGCGGTCGTCGACGTCATGCCGCCCTTCGCCGGCGGCTGAGCCCGGCGACTGAGCCCGGCAGCCGAGTCCAGCAGCCGAGTCCGGCAGCTGAGCCCCGCGGCCGAATCCGGCTCAGTCCGGCGTGGGTCCGTCCGGCCGGTAGACCGTCAGTTCGTCCGCCGGGACCGCGATCCGCACGGCATCCCCCGGCGCGAGCCCCAGCGCCGCAGCCACCGCGACCGTGACGTCCGCCACGAGGTCGCCGGCCCGCACCCGGACGAGCCCGTCCCGCGGTTCGAGTCCGGTCACCCGGCGCTCGGGCCCGGCACCGTCGCGCGTCACGACCGCGGCCGTCGGGTGGTAGACGGCGAGGGCGGACGAGCCAGGAGGCGCGGTGCCGGTCGACGACGCGAGCGCACCCCCGTCGTCGAGGGCGATCCCACCCCGGGTGGCGGTGCCGCGCAGGAGCGTCAGACCCGAGAAGGACGCCGCGAACGCGCTGGTCGGACGCCCGAGGACGACGGCGGTCGGCCCCTGCTCAGCGACCCGGCCGCCCTCGAGCACGACGATGCGGTCCGCGAGGGTGACGGCCTCGAGCGGGTCGTGCGTGACGAGGACCGTCGGTCGACCGGTCCGGGCGGTCCCGAGGGCAGAGCGGACCTCGGCCCGGGCGTCGACGTCGAGCGCCGAGGTGGGCTCGTCGAGCAGCAGGAGCGCCGGCTCGGTGGCGAGGGCCCGGGCGATCGCGACGCGCTGGGCCTGCCCTCCCGAGAGCGTCCCCGGTGCGCGGTCCGCCAGACCGGCCACGCCGACGGCGGCGAGGGCCGCGTCGGAGCGGAGCCGCGCCTCCTGGCCCCCGGAACCGGCCGCGCGCGGTCCGTAGCCGACGTTGCGAGCGACCGACAGGTGGGGGAAGAGGTCCGCGCGCTGGGCGACGAGCCCGACCCCGCGGCGGTGCGCTCGGACGCCCGTGAGGTCGCGGTCGCCGAGCAGGACCGATCCGGACCGGATGCGCAGCAGTCCGGCGAGGGCCTCGACGACCGTGGACTTACCCGCGCCGTTCGGCCCGACCAGCGCGACGCACTCGTCCGGTGCGACGTCGAGGTGGACGTCGACGCCACGGTCGGGGACGACGACGTGGGCGCGGAGGCCGCTGTGCGCCGGACGCTCGCGGCTCATGCGATTGCCGTCCGGGTGCGGAGCGCGGAGGCGCCGATGACCACGAGCGCGACGACGACCAGCACGAGCGCCAGCGCGACCGCGGTGTCCGGGTCGATCTCGCGCTGCAGGTAGATCTCGAGGGGCAGCGTCCGGGTGACGCCCTGCAGGCTGCCGGCGAACGTGAGGGTCGCGCCGAACTCCCCGAGGGCACGGGCGAAGCAGAGGACGAGGCCGGCCAGGATGCCCGGGAGCACCCGCGGTGTCGTCACCGTCAGGAACGTCCGGGTCGGGGAGGCTCCGAGCGTCGCGGCGACCCGCTCGAACCGGTCACCGCCGACGCGCAGCGCACCCTCGATCGAGGACACCAGGAACGGCATCGCGACGAAGGTCTGCGCGATCACGACCGCGGCCGTGGTGAAGGCGATCCGGAGGCCGTGGTCGTCGAGCCACGCCCCGACGACGCCGAGCCGACCGAACGCCGCGAGCAGGGCCAGTCCCCCGACGACCGGCGGCAGCACGAGCGGCAACAGGACCAGGGCGCGTGCGGCCCCGATCCACCGCGACGTGGACCGGGCGAACAGGACGGCGAGCGGGTAGCCGAGCACGAAGGCGATGCCCGTCGCAGCGGCGGCGGTCCCGAGGCTCAGTCCGAGGGCGGTGAGCGACGCGGGCGACGTGACGAGTGCGCCGAACGACCCCCAGTCGACGCGGCCGACCATCGCCAGGACCGGGACCACCACGAACAGGCCGCCGAGGACCGCCGGGACCGGCAGCCACCACGGCACCGGGGTGCGGACGGACGGGCTCGCCCGGGGTGTTCGGTCAGTGTGGTCGGGCACGGCTCAGGGGGCTCCGAAGCCGGCGTCGGCGAGCACCTTCTGGCCGGCGTCGGAACGCACGTACGCCGTGAACGCCGCCGCGAGGTCGGGGTTCGACGCGTCCTTCAGGACACCGATCGGGTAGGTGTTCACGGCCTTCGACGCCGCGTCGAACCGGACGCCGTCGACCTTGCCGCCTGCGCCCTCGACGTCGGTCACGTAGACGAGTCCCGCGTCCGCCTGGCCGGACTCGACCTTGCCGAGGACGTCGGTCACCGACTGCTCCTCGCTGACCGGCTGCAGGTCGACACCGGTGGCCTGCTCGACCTTCGCGGTCGCGGCACCGCACGGCACCGGGGTGGCGCAGGTGACGAGCTGCACGTCCGAGGCGGTCAGGTCGTCGAGGTCCTTGATCCCCTTCGGGTTGCCGGGAGCCACGGCGATCTCGAGGACGTTCGTGGCGAAGTCCCGCGGCGAACCGGCGGCGATGTCGGTCTTCACGAGCTTGTCCATGTTCGCCTCGTCGGCGGACGCGAAGACGTCGGCGGGGGCGCCGTTCTGGATCTGCGTGACGAGGTCGCTCGAGCCGGCGAACGAGAAGGTGATCGTGGTCCCCGGGTGGGCGGCCTCGTACTGCTCGCCGAGGGTCGTGAACGTCTTCTGGAGGGACGCCGCGGCGAAGACGGTGATCTTCCCCGTCGGGGCGGCGGCCGTGCTGCTCGCGCTGGTGCTCGGGGCGGTGGCGTCCGTCGTGCCGGCCGTGCCAGCCGTGCCGGCCGTGTCGGCCGTGCTGCAGCCGGCGAGGCCGACGGCGACGAGGGCGGTCGCGGCGATCAAGAGGGCGGCGTTCCGCACATGCGTCGTCATCGCTCGATCGTATCCGCATCTGCGGTCACTGTGGGCCGGATCGTCGGCAGGCCCTCCTGGTCCCAGGCCTGGATCCCACCGTCGAGGACCGTCGCGTCACGACCTGCGGCACGGGCTGCGCGTGCCCAGGCGGTCGCGCGGACGCCACTGGCGCACACCACGACGACGGGTCGGTCGTCGTCCGCGGCGAGGTCGTCCGGCGGGATGCTGCCGGCGACGATCCCGGTGGCGCGTTCCGCCGGGGTGCGGACGTCGACGAGGACGGGTCCGCCGCTGCCGCCGGTGGTCCGGTCGAGTCGAGCGGCGAGTGCCGCCGGGGCGATCCGGGGCGGGGCCTCGTCCACCGAGGGGACCGGACGCCGGGAGCCCGGGCCACGTCGCAGCGTGCTCTCGGACCAGCGCCACCGCCGGGCGTCGACCGTGAGCACCCTGCCGGTCAACGGCTCCCCGATGCCGGCGACGAGCGCGGTCACCTGGGCCGCCATCACCGAGCCGACGGCGCCGCACAGCGCGGGCAGCACGCCGTCGAGCGCGCAGGACCCCTCGTCCGGCAGGGCGTCCGGATGCAGGTCGTGGAAGTCGATCGGCTCCGGCCCGGCGTCGTGGAACACGGACACCTGCCCGTCGGTGCCGAGGACCGTGCCCCACACGAACGGGACCCCGGCCGTGGAGCAGGCGTCCGAGATCGCCCGGGTGACCTCGACGCTGTCCGCGGCGTCGACGACCACGTCGTGGCCCGCGACGTGGTCGGCGTGGAAGGGCTCGGCGAGTGCGACGACCTCGAGCTCCGGGTCGACGCCACGCACCCGCTCGGCTGCGCACTCGGCCTTGGGTCGCCCGACGTCCGCCGCGGCGAAGAGCGTCTGCCGTGCCAGGTTGGACGTGTCGACGACGTCGTGGTCGACGATGGTGACGCGGCGGAGCCCCGACCCGGCCAGGTACGTGAGCACGGGCGCGCCGAGGCCACCGGCGCCGACGACGAGGACGCTCGCCTCGGACAGCGCCCGGACGGCCCGGTCCCCCGCGCCCTGGAGCGCCGCGGTGCGGGACAGCAACCGACGGCGGTCGTCGCTCGGGTGCCGGTCGTCGGTCATGCGTCCGTCGGTTCCGCCGGCACCTCGACCGACACCATCGTCGCCTTGACCGATGCGACGGCGACCGTCCCGACCTCGAGCCCGAGGTCGCGGACGGCCTCGGCGCTCATGAGCGACACGACCCGGTGCGGGCCGCTCTGCAGCTCCACCTGCGCCATCACGCCGTCGACCACGAGGTCGGTGACGATCCCGACGAACCGGTTGCGCGCCGAGCTCTTCGTCCCCGACGGGTCGTCGAGCTGCCCGCCGGTGCCGCGGATGTACGCCGCGAGTTCCCGCCCGTCCACGACGGTCCGTCCGGAGGGGTCGGTCCCCCGCGTGAAGGTCCCGGCGTCGACCATCCGCCGGACGGTGTCGTCGCTGACGCCGAGGTACCGCGCGGCGTCGCGGATGCGGAGCTTCGTCATGGTCCTCCGCACGATACCGGTATGTGGAACTCTCAGTCTGGACTGCGGGGACGCCGGGCACCTGCCCAGCCGCCGCGGATACCGTCCTCACCGTGACTGCACCACGGACCGGCACCATCAGCATCCCCCGAACGTCGGGGATCGCGCCGGTCCGTGCCCGCTCCCGCTCCTGGTTCCGCGGCCTCGTGTCGAGCATCGGCACCGCCGTCGTCCGTACGCCCGAGTTGACGGTCGGCGCGTTCGGCGTGATCGTCTGCGCCGCCTTCGCCTGGGTCCCGTCGCTCTGGTACGACGAGGCCGCGACGGTCACGAGCGCCCAGCGGACCTGGCCGCAGCTCTGGGCCGAGCTGCACAGCGTCGACGCCGTGCACGGGCTCTACTACTCGCTGATGCACGTCTGGTTCTGGCTCGTCGGGTACACACCGTTCACGCTGCGGTTCCCGAGCGCCCTGGCCATCGGCGTGGCGGCGGGGCTCCTCGTCGCGCTCGGGCGCCGGCTCGGCGGACTTCGCCTCGGCATCACCGCCGGGCTCGTGTTCCTCGCGCTGCCCCGCGTGCAGTGGGCCGGGTCCGAGGGTCGGCCGTACGCCACGATCACGACCCTGGCCGTCTGCCTCACCCTCGTCGGCCTGACCGCGGTCCGCCGCACCCGGACAGGTCGCAGCCTGCACTGGTGGGCGGCCTACGGAGCACTCGCACTCGTCTCGGTGACCTTCAACGTCTACCTCTCGCTCGCAGTCGTCGCGCACGCCGTGACCCTGCTGTGGACGCTGGTCGCCCGCCGCGCGGCCGTCCGTCGCGCCACGGTGTCCCGCCGCGGCCACGACCTGGGTCCGGCGCTCGTGACGCGCGGGGTCCTGGTCCGCTGGGCCGTCGCAGCCGCCTTCGCCGCCGTGGCCGTCTCGCCGCTCGTCGTCGAGGTCGCCTCGCAGTCGAAGCAGGTCGCGTGGATCGCCGGCATCGGCGAACGTACGGGCGTGCAGGTGTTCGCCACGGCCTGGTTCGGCGGCGTCGACGTGTACGCCGCGGGCGCGTGGGCGCTCATGCTCGTCGGCACGGTGTTCGCCCTCGTCGAGGCGCACCGGCGCTCCGCCACGGTCCGGTCGCTCGTCCGCGCGCAGGCGGTCCGCGTCGCCGTGCCGCTCGTCGTCATCCCCACGGCCGCGCTCGTCCTCGCCACGGCGATGGGGAAGCACCTGTACTCCCCGAAGTACGCCACGCTGAGCCTGCCGTTCGTCGCGCTGCTCATCGCCCTCGCCCTGACGCTGGTCCGGCCGAAGGCGCTGCTCGCCGCAGCCGTGGCCGCCGTCCTCGTGCTGTCGGTGCCGACGGCCGTGGCCGTGAAGGAGCCGCTCGCGAAGCAGGACTCGACCTGGGCCCGTGCCGCCTCGATCATCGCCACCGAGCGGAGCACCAACCGCGCCGACGCCGACGAGGGTGTCGTGTTCGGCAGCGTCTACGGGCACCCCGGCACCACCGCCGACGTCATCCGCGTCTCCTACCCGTCGGCGTTCGCGGGCATGACGGACCTCGGCGTGCGCAAGGTCGGAGCCGAGTCCGGTGTCCTGTGGAACCAGACCGGGGACCTCGAGACGACGATCCCGAGCCGCCTGGGCGACATCGACACGGTGTGGTTCGTCGGCGGGACGGTGAAGGCGCGCAACATCGAGCCGGAGACCGCCGCGGTGCTCGCGGAGCACGGTTTCACCGCGAAGGAGCACTGGAAGACCGGCACGGTCGTCATCACGGAGTACGTCCGGAACTGACCGACCGACCGGGCCCGCTGTCAGTGCAGGACGCGGGCGCCGTGCACCGGTCCGGCGGCACGCACCGCGACCATGCCGGCGGCGCTGAGCTCGACCTGCACCTCGAGCGCGGCATCGCGGTCGGCGACGAGGAACGCCACCGTCGGCCCGCTGCCCGACACCAGTCCGGCGAGGGCACCGGCCTTCTCCCCGATCTCGAGCGTCGTCGCGAGCGCGGGCTGGAGGCGCATCGCCGGGGCCTGCAGGTCGTTGTGCAGGCAGTCCGCGAGCAGGTCGGGATCGCCGGCGCGGAGGGCCTGCAGCACGTTCGCCTCGACCACGGGCGTGGTGGGTGCCGGCGCGATGTCCGCACGGTACCGCTCACGGTGTTCGTCGAGCGCCCGGTACACGGCGGGCGTCGAGAGGCCGGCGTCGCTCAGGGCGAGCACCCAGTGGAACTCGCCCTTGGCCAGCGCCGGGCTCAGCTCGTCGCCGCGCCCGGTCCCGACCGCGGTCCCGCCCGCGAAGGCGAAGGGCACGTCGGCGCCGAGCTGCGCGGCGAGACGCAGCAGTTCCTCACGCCCGAGCGCGGTCCCCCACAGCGTGTCGACGGCGAGCAGGGTCGCTGCGGCGTCGGCCGATCCACCGCCCATCCCACCGGCGACCGGGACCTGCTTGTCGATGGTGAGCCGGACGCCCCCGCGGTACCCGGCGGCGTCGGCCACGAGGCGCGCGGCCCGGATCGCGAGGTTCGACTCGTCGACCGGGACCGACCGGGTGTCGATCGGCCCGGTGAAGGTCACCGAGAAGTCGTCCGCCGGCTCGGCCGAGACGTCCTCGTACAACGAGACCGCCTGGTACGCCGTCGCCACGTCGTGGTACCCGTCGTCCTGCAGGGCCCCCACCGACAGGTAGACGTTGATCTTCCCGGGGGCGCGCGTCCGCACACGGGTCGGTGCGGCCAGCGTGGTCATGCCCCCAACCTATCCCGACGCAGCCGCGAAGCCGCGCGCGAGGTCCGCGAGGATGTCGTCCACGTGCTCGAGTCCGATGGACAGCCGGATCAGCCCGTCCCCGACCCCCGCGGCCGCCCGCTCCGCCGAGGTCATCTGCACGTGGGTCGTCGACGCCGGGTGCACGACGAGCGAGCGCACGTCACCGATGTTCGACACGTGGTCGAACAGCTCGAGCGCCGCGACGAACCGCCGCCCGGCGTCGACCCCGCCGTCGAGGTCGAACGCGAGCACCGCCGACGGACCCGCCGGCACGTACCGCTGGGCGAGTTCGTGCCACGGCGACGACGGCAGCCCGGCGTAGTGCACGCCGAGCACCTGGTCGTGCGCATCGAGCCACGTCGCCACCGCGGCCGCGTTCGACACGTGCCGGTCCATCCGGAGCGACAGGGTCTGGATGCCCTGCAGCACGAGGAAGGCGTTGAACGGTGCGATCGCCGGCCCGAGGTCGGCGGAGAGCTTCGAGCGGGTGCGCTGGATGAAGGCGCGCCGCCCGAACTTCGCCGCGAAGTTCGTGTTCGCGAACCCGGACTGCTCGGTCGTGGCGAGCTGCGGGTACCGCTCGGCGTGCGCCGCCCAGTCGAAGTTCCCGCTGTCGACGATGAGCCCGGCGATGGCGCTGCCGTGCCCGGCGAGGTACTTCGTCGCCGAGTGCACGACGATGTCCGCACCGTGCTCGATCGGCCGGACGAGGTACGGCGTGGCGATGGTGTTGTCGACGATGAGCGGCACGCCGTGCTCGTGCGCGACACCGGCCACCCCCGCGAAGTCGAGGACGTCGCCGCGCGGGTTCGGGATCGACTCGCCGAAGAACGCCTTCGTCTCCGGACGGACCGCCGCTGCCCACTCGTCGAGGTCGGTCGGGTCCTGCACGAACGTGAACGCGATGCCGAGGTCGCCCAGGGTGGAGGCGAAGAGCGTGTAGGTCGCGCCGTAGAGCGACGCACTCGACACGATGTGGTCTCCGGCGCGGGCCAGGCCGAGGACGGCGAGCGAGGTCGCAGCCTGCCCGGACGCGAGCGCGAGGGCGCCGACACCGCCTTCGAGGTCGGCGATGCGCCGCTCGAGCGCCGCAGCCGACGGGTTGTTCACCCGCGAGTACGTGTGACCGGGCGCGTTGAGCATGAACCGGTCGGCCGCGTCCTCACCCGACGGGTACACGAACGCGGCGCTCTGCGCGATCGGCGGCACGTTGGCACCGAACCCGGGGTCCGCCCGGAAGCCGGCACGGATCTGCCGGGTCTCGAAGGCCCAGCCGGCCTCGGTGCCGTCGGAGGCGTCGCCCATCAGACGACCGCCCCGGACGGCGCGGCCACGGACGGCCGGACGAGCGGGATGACCTGCTCGCCGAACCGGTCCATCTCCTCGAGCTGCGGCGAGAACTGCAGCAGCAGCGTGTCCACCCCGGCGTCCTCGAACTCGCGGATCCGCGCGGCCACCTGCTCCGGCGTCCCCACGAACCCGGGGCGGAGCCCACGGTTCGACACCGAGTAGTCCTCGAGCGACGGCACGTGCTCGAGCTGCGACTTCGAGATGAAGTCCTGGTACGACTCGTAGGCCCTGCCGTGCTGCACGTCCGTGATCCGGGCGAGCTCGGCCTGCGCCTCCTCCTCCGTCTCGCGGACGATGACGTAGGCGGCCATGCCGAACGCCTCGAACGGCGGCAGCCCCGCGTCGACACGGCGTTCCTTCATCTCGGCGATCTTCGTCCGGAGCTCCTCGACGGTGCCGCCGTGGGTCACGTAGGCGTCGGCGTACCCGGTGATCGCCGCCTTGCCGGCCTCGCTCTCGCCGCCGGCGTAGATGCGCGGGGTGACCCGGGGCTTCGGCTCGAGGTGGCTGTTCTCGATGTCGTAGTACTCGCCGTGGAAGGAGTACGGCGTCTCCCGCCAGAGCCCCTTCATGATCTCGACGAACTCCGCCGTGCGCTTGTACCGGTCGTCGTGCTCCGAGAAGATGCCGCCGTACTGCTTGGCCTCTTCCGCCCACCACGCGCTCACCACGTTGAACGTGAACCGGCCGCACGAGATGTCGTCGATCGTCGCCGCCTGCTTCGCCGTCACCGCGGGCAGGTGGTACCCGGGACGCATCGCCGCCATGATCTCGAGGCGCTCGGTCGTCGCCGCGAGGGCCGCGGCGAGCGACCAGGCCTCCAGCGAGGGCGCGGCCGTGCCCTTGATGTCGTTGAGGTTGAGCTCCGGCACGAGCGTCAGGTCGAAGCCGATCCGCTCGGCGCGCTGCGCCAACCGCTTCACGTAGTCGAAGGTGACCGGCATGTTCTCGTTGTCGACGTTGCGCAGCCAGCCGCCGAAGAGCGGGGTCCAGTATCCGAATCGCACGGGGTGAGTTCCTTGGGGAGGTGGGGAGGGACGGACTGGAGGCGCGGGGCGGGCCCGCACCGCGCCTCCAGTCCGGTGGATCTTGCGTTCTCAGGCCGTGAGCTGCGCCGCGTACTGCGTCTCCAGCAGGCCACCGAGGTACCGTGCGATGGAGCGCGGGCCGGAGGCCGGCGCGGTCTCCTCGACGGCGGGGTTGTAGTTCGTGTTCGTGTTGATGTCGTAGACGACCGTGCGACCGTCCGTCGTCTCCATGAACTCGACGCCCGCGATCTGGATGCGCTGCTCGGCGAGGAACCCGCGGAGCTGCTGGACGAGCGGGTGCTCGGCGGTGACCTCCGTGCGGACGCTGAACGCGCTCGGCTGTTCGGCTCCCGGCACGTCGCAGACTGCTCCCGCGATGACCTGGGGGACCTCGCACGCGTCGGCCGGGCACAGCTCGAAGCTGCCGGCGCTCGTGTCGACGCGGACGGCGTAGACGAACTCGCCGCCGACGAACTCGACGCGCGTGATGAACGGCTCGCGGGCCGTGAGGTACTCCTGCAGCAGGGTGATGCCGTCGACGGGCTCCTCGAACTCCGGGCTGTCGACGTAGGCGTCGAACTCGGCGAGCGAGTCGAACCGGCGGACGCCGAGGCCCTTGCCGCCCTGGTTGTGCTTCGTGATGAACGGGACGTCCTGGCCGCCGGTGAAGTCGTGGGCCGCCTGCTTGAGCGTCGTGCGCCCGAAGACGGCCGTGGTGCGGGGCACGTCGAACCCGGCGTTCCGGAGCAGTCCGTGCTGGGCGACCTTCGAGACCTCGAGCTCGAGGACGTGGCTGCCGCCGACGACCGGTCGACCGGCGCGCTCGAGCCAGCCGAGGACTGCGCGGGTGTACTCCTTCGAGTGCTCGTGCCCGCGTGTGTGGGAGCTCGCCGACATCCGCGACCAGTACACGCCCGGTTCGGGGTCGGCTGCGAGGTCGATCTGTCCCTCGGTGAGGAGGATCTCCTCGACGGGGACACCCTCGGCCTCGAAGGCAGCGGCGAGCGGCGGGAACCACTCGGGGTTCTCGTGGATGACGTACACGCGGGGAGTGCTCACCTCGCCACCCTAGGCACGGCCTGCCGGGAGTCGCCAGGTGTGTGACGCGGGTTTACTCCGTCAGCGGGCGAAGGTCTGCTGGCCGACGACGCCGAGGAGCTCGAGCTTCTGCGCGTCCTCGCTGCCCGTCGGTGCCGTGAAGAGCAGCAGCGCCTGCGTCTGGCTCGTCGTGTGGAGCACCTGGCAGTCCACGGTGATGCGACCGAGCTCGGGGTGGACGAACGTCTTGTGGTCCTCCCACCGGCTCGCCACCTCGTGCAGGGACCACAGCGCTCGGAAGTCCGCGCTGTTCGCCTCGAGGTCGGCGATGAGCTCCGCCGCCCGGGTGTCCGTCGGTCCCGCGGCGCCGACCGCTGCGCGGAGTGCGGCGACCTGTGCCCGGGCGAGCCGCTCGTGCTCCTCCGGCGCGTACTTCGCCCGTTCGTAGCCCGTCATGAACCAGCGCCACGGCTGGTACCGCTCGTTGCCCGGCAACCCCGTGGTCGTGCCGAGGAGCGCGGCCCCGAGCCGGTTCTCGACGAGGGTCTCCCCCAGGTCGTTCACCACGATCGCCGGGGTGTCCTCGAGGCGGTCGAGCACCCGGAGGATCGCGGGGTCGACGTGGTCGGAACGGTGGACCCGAGCGGGCGCGTTGTGCCCGGCGAGGCGGAACAGGTGGTCGCGCTCGTCGAGGCTGCAGCGGAGCGCCCGGGCGATCGCCGCCACCATCTGCTCGGACGGCTGCGGTCCGCGCTGCTGCTCGAGGCGCGTGTAGTAGTCGGCGGACATCCCCGCCAGCGCGGCGACCTCCTCGCGCCGGAGGCCCGGCGTGCGGCGGCGCTGCCCGGAGCCGAGCCCGACGTCCTCGGGGCGCAGCAGTTCGCGGCGGCGGCGGAGGAAGTCGGCGAGCCCGGGGCGGTCCATGCCTTCATCGTGCACCGGGCCCGGCGACCGTGCCAGGGATCGGCGGTCCCCCGATGACGGCGCTCTGGTTCGGGCGGTCGGGCGGGTGGATCGTGGTCGTCATGGACATCACGAACTTGACCGTCTTCATCCCCGGCGCGACCTCGGGCATCGGCCTCGGGCTGGCCCAGCGCCTGCAGGCAGCGGGCAGCACCGTCGTCATCGGCGGCCGACGTCGCGCCCTGCTCGACTCGCTGCACGACGAGTACGGCTTCGGCACCGTCGAGCTCGACGTCACCGACCCGGCGTCGATCACCGCCGCTGCCGCCTCCGTCATCGACGCCTACCCGTCGCTCGACGCCCTCGTCACGATGTCGGGCATCATGCGCGCCGAGGACCTGCGATCGTCGGAACACCTGGCCGACGCCGTCGCCACCGTCGAGACGAACCTGCTCGGCACCATCCGCCTCATCGACGCGTTCCTGCCGCACCTGCTCGGTCGTCCGGCGTCGACGATCGTCACCGTGTCGTCGGGGCTGGCGTACACACCGCTTGCCGCGACCCCGACCTACAGCGCCACGAAGGCCGCGGTGCACTCGTACACGCAGTCGCTCCGCCAGCAGCTGACCGAGTCACCCGTCTCGGTGCTCGAGCTCGTGCCGCCGGCGGTCGCCACGGACCTGATGGGCGAGGGCGTCGACTTCGGCGGGATGCCGCTGTCCTCGTTCCTCGACGAGGTGGTGTCGCTGCTGCAGGCCGGCGCCGCGCCGGAGATCCTGGTGCAGAACGTGCTGCCGCTGCGGTGGTCGGAGCGGGACGGGACGCAGCAGCAACTCATCGAGGCGCTGGCGTCGCGTCGGCACTGACGAGCGGCTCGCCGTCCTCCGCTGGCGGGTGCCGGCTCGCCGGCCTCCGCTGGCGGGTCGGCGGTGGCGCCGTCCGCCTCGCTCAGTCGGTGGCGCCGTCCGCCTCGCCGCGGGCTCCGCGCCGTCGGATCACGCCGTCGAGGAACCGGTTGACGAGTCGCCAGGCCGGCCACGCGAGGGCCCCGACCAGCGCCGTGTCGACCGGGCGGCCGAGCGCGCGGATCACGACGTACGCGCCCGTCATCGCCAGGCCGGTCGACAGGGCGGCGTTGAGGCGGCGGGGCGTCCAGCCCTGGCCGTGGCTGTGGTCGTGGTGGTCGCCGTCGCCGTCGCCGTCATCGTCATCGTCGGGGAGGCGGTCGAACGTGATCCCCCATGCGACGAACAGCCCGCCCAGCACGACGGCCACCCACGCGGCGTCGTCGGACGGATCCCGGAGCAGCGCGAGCACGGCGAAGACCACGATGGCGCACCCCGCGACCACTGCCGTGAGCAGGAGGACGAGTGCGGAACGGGAACGCGGTGCAGACACCCCTCGAAGCCTAGGGCCATCCGGTCGATCCGCACGTGCCCCGTTCGGGACCCCGGTTCAGAGTGCCGCGAGCAGGTCCTGGAGCTCCGCCTTGGCGTCGGGCATGCGGTCCGGTCCGGTGAGCCGTTCCCGCTGCACGGCGATCCGGACCGTGCCCGCCCGGGAGCCGTCCTCGGTGGTGAGCAGCACCGACTCGCGATCGGGGAACGTCCACCGCGCCGACGGCCGCTTCCCGCCCCGGCGTTCCGAGGTCGGGGCGAACCCGAACGCCGTCGTGCAGACCGGCACGACCCCGTCGAGCACCGTCTCGCGCTCCCCGGGCACCTGGCGCGACGCCGACACCGCGAACGAGCCGTCCGATCGTTGCCCGGGGATCCGGAGGCCCCTCGCCTGCTCGTACCCGATCGTGACGCCCTGCGCCCACCACGGCTCGACGCCCTGTTCGACGATCCAAGCGGCGATGGCGGCGTGCCCGATCGTCCGTCCGTCGATCTCATCGATGCGGGCGTACCAGTCGTCCGGCGTGCGACCGGTCGCCGCGAGCACGTTGTCGGCTGCCATCCCCTGCGCGTTAGATCGCACCGTCCCGTCGGTCATGCCGCCATCGTAGGGGCGGTGCGATCGCATCACGCTCGTGATCTCGTCAGGGACTCGTCCAGCCGCTCGAGCGTCGACGCGCTCGGGTGCCACGGACGAACTGCTGGGGTGTGAAGATCGGGAGCAGCGAGGGATCGACCTCTCCGAAGGACTGGTCGACGGTCACGATGCCGTCCGCGCCGGACGCCATCACCATCGCCGCCTGGACCGAGTCGAGGGCGGGGAGACCGAAGCGCTCGCGGTAGTACATGACGTCCTCGAGCAGCGGTGTGAGCTCCACGTACACGGCGTCCGTCATTGCGATCAGCGCCTGCCACCGGGCGAGCATCGCGCGCGCCAGCTCCGAGACGGATGCCTGGGAGCGTGTCCCCGTGAGACGGACTTCTCGGAGGGCGAGGTCGAAGGCAGCGTCCTGGAGCTGGAGCTCGAGGACGTCGTTGAAGAACAGCGTCGTGTCCGCCAGCACCATCCGTTCGAGGAAGCCGGCGGCCGAGTCGTGCCCAGGAGCGCTGCGCTCGAGTGCGGCGACGACGAAGCTCCGCTCGAGCACCACCGCAGCGGGCATCCGTGCCACGTCCTCCATCGGGAAGACACGGTACGGCTCGTCGATCGGAGCGAACTCCAGCGGCATGTCCTCAGACACCCCGCCAGGTGTGACGAGTGGGACGGGGAGCGATCGTGAAGGTCGACGTGCTGAGGATCTCGCGGACCCGTTGTGCGCGTTCCGCCGGGGTGCCGGTCGGTCGGGTGCGACGTGCTTCGATCTCAGCAGGAGTGAGCGTGCGATGCGCGAAATGCGGACGACGGGTGCTGGTCATGGTGTCTCCTTCGGTTCGTCGGGACGACCGTAGGCGGGCACGGAGCCGGTCTGCAAACATGTTGGATTTCCATGACTTCAGGGCAGGTGCTCGCGCTCGACACCGCTTCCCACGAGGATGGACGGTGATGAACGACCGCCTCGCCACCGTCCAGCGCATCGTCGCCGAAGCCGGCATCGACGCGACCGCCCGGGAACTCCCCGACTCGACCCACAGCGCCGCGCAGGCCGCCGCCGCGCTCGGCACCGAACCGGGAGCGATCGCGAGCAGCCTGCTGTTCCTGGCCGACGGGGAACCCCTGCTCGCGATGACGTCCGGCCGGCACCGGGTCGACACCGACCTGCTCGCCGCCCAGATCGACGCGACCGAGCTCACCATGGCCACCGCGAAGCAGGTCCGCGAGATCACCGGGCAGCCGATCGGCGGCGTCTCCCCCGTCGGGCACCCGGCCCCGATCCGCACGGTGGTGGACGAGGCGCTCCGCGAGTACGACACGGTCTGGTCTGCGGCCGGGACCGCGAACAGCGTGCTCCCCCTGACCTTCGAGCAGTTGCTGTCGCTGACCGGTGGGACGGTCGTCCGGGTCAACGACCACTGATGGCGACGCGGACGCGCGTCGAGCTGGGGCGACGAGAGGACCTTGGCGCCGACTGCGCGAACTGCTTCGGCCTGTGCTGCGTCGCCCTGGCGTTCACGAAGTCCGCGGACTTCCCGTTCGACAAGGACGCCGGCGACCCGTGCACGAACCTCGACGACGCGGACGGCTGCCGGATCCACCCGCACCTGCGTGAGCGGGGCTTCTCCGGCTGCACGGTGTTCGACTGCTCGGGGGCCGGGCAGAAGGTCTCCCGGCACACCTTCGCGGGCCGCTCGTGGCGCGACGACCCCGAGACGCGGCGCTCCATGTTCGCCACGTTCCCGATCGTCCGACGACTCCACGACCTCCTGCGGTACCTCGACGAGGCGATCACCCTCGTGCGAGCGACACACGACGAGACCTCCTGGGTCACGGCCTTCGAGCGCGTCCGTCTGCTGAGCGATGGGACGCCGGAGGACCTCACCACCCTCGACGTCGACGCGGAGTACGACCGTGCCCGTCCGCTCCTGCTCGAGGCGAGTGCGATCGCGCGTCGGCAGGGTCCGGTCGGTGCCTACGACCAGCGGGTCGGTCCGGGGACGGACCTCGTCGGCGCGGACCTGCGCGGGGCCGACCTGCGCGGGGCGACGCTGTGCGGGTCGCTCGCCATCGCGGCGGACCTCCGGGGCGCCCGGTTGGACCGTTGCGAGCTGCTCGGCGTGGACCTCCGCGACGCGGACCTGCGCGGCACCGATCTCCGCGGCGCGGTGTTCCTCACGCAGATGCAGGTCAACGCGGCACGGGGCGACGCGGCCACGGTCCTGCCGGAGGGGTTCCAGCGCCCCGGACACTGGCGCACGACGGCGGACGCGGCCGCCGGGGTCACTCCGCCGCGGCGAGGACCGTCCGGCCGAGGCGCACGAAGTCGTCGGCGCTGAGCATCTCGCCCCGAGCCGTCGGGTCGACCCCACCGGCGGTGAGGAGTTCCGACGCCCGGGCACTGCTGCCGAGGACACCGGAGAGGCTCTGGCGGAGCATCTTCCGCCGCTGCTGGAACGCCCCGTCGACGAGCGCGAAGACCTGCGCCCGCAGTGCTTCGTCCCCGGGCGGGTCGTGCCGGTCGAACCCGACGAGGACGCTGTCGACGTTCGGCACCGGCCAGAACACCTGCCGGCTGACCTGTCCGGCGATCGACCACGACCCGTACCAGGCGGCCTTCACGCTCGGCGCCCCGTAGACCTTGCTGCCGGGGCCCGCGGCGATGCGGTAGCCGACCTCGGCCTGCACCATGACGAGCGCCCGTTCGATCGACGGGAAGGTCGCCAGCAGGTGGAGCAGCACCGGGACGGAGACGTTGTAGGGCAGGTTCGCGACGACGTGCGTGGGCGCCTCGGGCAGGTCCGTCGCGGCGACGGTGAGGGCGTCCTGGTGGATGACCTCGAGCCGGGCCGCCGGTTGCATCGTGGCGACCGTGGTCGGCAGCTGGGCGGCGAGCCGGCCGTCGATCTCCACCGCGGTGACGGACGCGCCCGTCTCGGTCAACCCGAGCGTCAGCGAGCCGAGACCGGGACCGATCTCGAGCACCTTCGAGTCGGCGGTGACCCGACCGGACGCCACGATGCGACGGACCGTGTTCGCGTCGTGCACGAAGTTCTGGCCGAGCTTCTTCGTCGGCGTGACGTCGAGCTGGGCCGCGAGGTCCCGGATCTCCGCCGGGCCGAGGAGCGACGCCACTACTGCTCCACCGTCACGGGCTCGGCGTCCCACGCGCCGTAGACGAGCTCGGTGTTCGAGGCGATCTGCGCCGCGAGCATCGAGGCGTCGGTCCCGAGGGTCTCGGCCATCGACCGGAGGGTGAGCGGGATGAGGTACGGCGCGTTCGGGCGACCGCGGAACGGCGTCGGCGTGAGGTACGGGGCGTCGGTCTCGACCATGATCAGGTGACGGGGCGCGACCTCGAGCGCGGCACGCAGGGGGGCCGCGTTCTTGAACGTCACGGTGCCGGCGAACGACATGTACCAGCCGCGCTCCGCGCAGAGCCGGGCGAGGTCGGGGCCGCCGGAGAAGCAGTGGAACACGGTCTTCTCGGGAGCGCCGACACGGTCGAGGACCTCGACCACGGCGTCGTGCGCGTCGCGGTCGTGGATCGTCAGCGCGAGGTCGTGCGCCTTGGCGATGCGGATGTGCTCCTCGAACGAGCGGACCTGGGCGTCGCGGCCGTCCTCGCCGGTGCGGAAGAAGTCGAGACCGGTCTCGCCGATCGCCCGGACCCGGGGCAGTGCCGCGAGCCGTTCGATGCCGGCGAGGTGCTCGTCGAGCAGACCCTGTTCCTGCAGCGACGGCGCCTCGTTCGGGTGCAGCGCCACCGCGGCGAGGACCCGGGGTTCCCGTGCGGCGATGGCCGCCGACCACTCCGAGGTGGCCAGGTCGGTGCCGACCTGCACGACACCGCGGACACCGACGCTCGACGCGCGGTCGAGGTGTTCCCGGTAGTCCAGCGCGCCGTCGCCGCCGTCGGCGATCTCCATGTGGGTGTGGTTGTCGTAGACCGGGACGACGAGCGCCTCGGGCAGGGGCGGGTAGGTCAGGTCCCGCTTGGACCCGTCGCCGTCACCACGGGCGCGGAGGTGGGCGTCGGTCACGCTGCGCCCTGCTCCGACTGCTCGATGCGCGGGAACAACCCGGACTCGAGCGGGACCACGGTCGAGGCACCCTGCCACTCCCACGCACGGTCCACCCGCTGCTCGGCGATCGATCCGCCGGCACCGATCGAGGCCCAGAGCTTCTCGGTCGCCTTCGGCATGACCGGCGAGAGCAGGACGGCGACGGTGCCGAGCCCACGGAGCGCGGTGGTCAGGACGGTGCCGAGCCGCTCGCGCTGCGCGTCGTCCTTCGCCAGCGCCCACGGCTGGTGCTCGGTGATGTACCCGTTCAGCGCGTCGACGAGCTCCCACACCGCGGCGATGGCCTCGTGCGGGGCGAACGCGGCGATGGCGGCGTCGGCGCGCTCGGTGACGGAGACCGCGAGCGCGTCGATCGCTTCGTCGGACGAGGTCAGCGACCCACGCTCGGGCACCGCACCGTCGAAGTACTTCTGCAGCATCGCGACGAGGCGGGAGGCGAGGTTGCCGAAGCCGTTCGCGAGCTCGGCCTGGTAGCGGGCGGAGATGTCCTCCCAGCTGAAGTTGCCGTCCTGCCCGAAGGTGATGGCACGGAGGAAGTAGTAGCGGAAGGCGTCGGACCCGAACGTGTCGGTGATCTCCGACGGCGCGATGCCGGTCAGCTTCGACTTCGACATCTTCTCGCCGCCGACGAGCAGCCAGCCGTGGCCGAACACCCGCTCGGGGACGGGCAGCCCGGCGGCCATGAGCATCGCCGGCCAGATCACCGCGTGGAACCGGGCGATGTCCTTGCCGACGATGTGCACGCTCGGCCAGAGGCGCTGGAAGGCCTCGTCGTCGTCGGTGCCGTACCCGAGCGCCGTGACGTAGTTGAGCAGGGCGTCGAACCACACGTAGAGGACGTGGTCGTGGTCCCACGGGATCTGGATGCCCCAGTCGAAGCTCGACCGCGAGATCGACAGGTCGCGCAGACCCTGCTTGACGAACGAGATGATCTCGTTGCGGACGCTCTCCGGCTGGATGAACAGCGGGTTCGACTCGTACAGGTCGAGCAGGCGCTGCTCGAAGTCGGACATCCGGAAGAAGTAGTTGCGCTCGGACAGCACCTCGACCGGGATCGAGTGGATCGCGCAGACCTGCTGCCCCTCGTACGCACCGGTGCCGGGGACGAGGTCGCTCGGCTGCTTGTACTCCTCGCAGCCCACGCAGTAGAAGCCCTCGAACTCGCCCGCGTAGATGTAGCCGTCGTCGTACAGCTTCTGCAGGAACGCCGTCACGCCGCGCTCGTGGCGCTCGTCCGTGGTGCGGATGAAGTCGTCGTTCGCCACGTCGACGGTGTCGAGGAGCGGCTTCCACGCCTCGGTCACGAGCCGGTCGGCCCATTCCTTGGGCGTCACGTCGTTGGCCGAGGCCGTCCGCAGGATCTTCTGCCCGTGCTCGTCGGTGCCGGTGAGCAGCCACGTGTCGTCGCCGCGCTGCCGGTGCCAGCGCGCGAGGACGTCCGCGGCGACCTCGGTGTAGGCGTGCCCGATGTGGGGCACGTCGTTCACGTAGAAGATCGGCGTGGTGATGCTGAACGAGGACCCGTCGGACATGCGGACCATCCTACGGGCGGGCGGGAGCCGCATGACGCGCCCCGCGCGCCACCTGTGGAGAACCGGACGGGAGGCGCGGTGCGTGTCCGGAACCGCGCCTCCAGTCCGGTGACGCTCGCGTCTACCGCGCCGCCAGCGCGCCCTCGTAGAGGTCGCGCTTCGACAGCCCCGTCGCGTCCGCGACGGCTGCGGCCGCCTCCTTCATGCGCGACCCGGCGGCCACACGCTCCAGCACGAGCCGGACGCCGTCCTCGATCGTCGTGTCGTCGAGCGCTCCGGTCGACCCCTCGACGACGACGCAGATCTCACCGCGCACCCCGTCGGCTGCCCACGCCGCGAGCTCCGCGAGGGACCCGCGTCGGACCTCCTCGTGCAGCTTCGTCAGCTCGCGGCAGACGACCGCGCGCCGGTCGTCCCCGAAGCCCGCGGCCATGTCCGCGAGCGTGTCGCCCAACCGGTGCGGCGACTCGAAGAACACCATCGTCCGCTGCTCCCCGGCGAGCGATGCGAAGAGCCGCCGACGTTCCCCGCCCTTCCGCGTCGGGAACCCCTCGAAGCTGAAGCGGTCGGTCGGCAGCCCCGACACGGCGAGCGCCATGAGCACCGCCGAGGGTCCCGGCAGCGCGGTGACCGTGACCCCGGCGGCCGCGGCGGCCGCGACGAGGGGGAAGCCCGGGTCGCTGATGGCGGGCATGCCGGCGTCGGTGAGGACGACGACGTCCTCGTCCCGCGCGAGCTCGACGACCTCGGCCGCCTTCGCCCGTTCGTTGTGCTCGTGCAGTGCGATGAGGCGCGGGCGGTTCTCGATGCCGAGCGCCCGCATGAGGTGGATCGCGGTGCGGGTGTCCTCGGCGGCGACCACACTCGCGTTCGAGAGGGTCTCGACCAACCTCCGGGAGGCGTCTCCGAGGTTGCCGATGGGCGTTGCTGCGAGCACGATCACGGGACCATTGTGGTCGCCTGAGCGCGACAGCGGAGACATGGCGTCGGTCCGTAGGATGCTCTCTCGATGACCAGCGAGCTGACCGACGACCGCACCGCCGTCCCCGACGGGCCGGTCGGCTCCCGTCTCGACGACTGGTGGGGGCGCACGCTCTCCACCGCCAGGCGCGTCGCCGTCTGGCGCTGGGCCGGGCCCCTGGCCGTCACGCTGCTGGCCGCGGTGCTGCGGCTCGTCGCCCTCGGGCACCCGCACTCGCTCGTGTTCGACGAGACGTACTACGTCAAGGACGGCTGGTCGATCGTGCACCTCGGGTACGAGGGCACCTGGCCGGGCAACCCCGCCGACAGCTCCCAGCCGACGACGGACCAGCGGTTCGCGTCCGGTGAGACCTCGCTGTTCACCAGCGCTGCGGAGTTCATCGCGCACCCGCCGCTCGGCAAGTACCTCATCGGCCTCGGGATGCTCCTGTTCGGCGCGGACAACTCGTTCGGCTGGCGGTTCGCCGTGGCGGTGCTCGGCATCGCGACCGTGTTCCTCACAGCGGTCATCGCCCGGTCGCTCTTCCGCTCGACGCTGGTCGGCACCCTCGCCGGCTTCCTGCTCGCGATCGACGGGCAGGCGATCGTGCTGTCCCGTGTGAGCCTGCTCGACGGGATCCTGACGTTCTTCGTGGTGCTCGGCTTCGGCGCGCTGCTGCTCGACCGTCGCTGGACGTCCAAGCGGCTCGACGCCTGGGTCGCCCGGCGCACGGCAGCCGGCCGCGACACGCTCTGGGGACCGGTGCTCTGGTGGCGTCCGTGGCTGATCGCGATGGGGGTGGCGCTCGGACTCGCGACCGCGACGAAGTGGTCCGGCATGTACTTCCTCGCGTTCTTCGCGGTGTACTCCGTCCTGACCGACATGATGCTGCGGAAGCGGGCCGGCATCGAGTTCTGGTCCTCGAGCGCCTGGCTGCAGCAGGGACCGGCGTCGTTCCTGCTCACGGTGCCGATCGCGGCGGTCACCTACGTCGCGTCGTGGACCGGGTGGTTCGTGTCGAAGGACGGCTGGGACCGCGACTGGATCGCCACGGGCGGGCAGCGCTGGACCGGCGTGCTGTCGTGGGTGCCGGACAGCCTGCAGAACTGGTGGCACTACCAGTCCGAGATCTACGGCTTCAACATCGGCCTGCACACCCCGCACTCGTACCAGGCGAACCCACTGCTCTGGCTGCTCATGCAGCGGCCCACGTCGATGTACTACGTCGGCACGAACGCCGGCCAGGACGGCTGCACGGCGACCCGCTGCGGGGAGGCCATCACCGGCATCGCGAACCCGTTCATCTGGTACGCGGCAGTCATCGCGACCGTGGCGCTGCTGGTGCTCTGGATCCTGCGCCGCCGGTGGGAGTACGCCTTCGTCCTGATGGGCGTCGCGGCGGGGTACCTGCCGTGGCTGCTCTACGTGAACCGAACGGTGTTCCAGTTCTACACGGTCTCGTTCGAGCCCTTCATGGTGATGGCGCTCGCCGCGGCGATCGGGTTGGTGCTCGGTTCACGGGACGATCTCCGGCCACGCCGGACCCGAGCGGTCGTCTGGGTCGGCGTGTACCTCGGGGTCGTGGTGCTCGCGTCGGCGTACTGGTTCCCGATGTGGACCGGCATGCAGATGCCGTGGGACTTCGTCCGGTCGCACTACTGGGTGCCGAGCTGGTTGTAGTGCTCGGAGGTGCCGGGACTGCGCGTGCGCGGTGTCAGGACCGCGCGTGCGCGGCGTCAGGACTGCGCGTGCAGTGCTCGCTCGATCGATTCGCGGTCGAGCGGCTCGCCGAGCATGGGCGCTTCCCGTTCGCCCGGTAGCACGCCCTCGATGAGGACCTCGGCGTAGCGGCGCCACGCGTTCGGGTCGTGCGCGCGGGTGGTGTCCGCGACGGCGCCGACCATCGAGGTGAGCATCGGCAGGTCGCGGTAGTCGAACCCGACCCGCACGACGCCGGCGTCCCGCGCACGGCGGATGATCTCGGAGACCTGGGTCTCGAGTCGATCGCGTTCCTGCACGATCGACGGACGCGACTTGCCGGCACGCACGATGGCGTCAGCGAGGGCCCGGTCGCGTGCACGGAACTCGAACACGCCCATCAGGTACACCCGCAGGGACTCGCGCGGATCGGACTCGTCCGCCGCACGTGCTGCCGCGTCGTTCATCGCCTCGAACTTGGTGGCGAGCAGCGCCTCGATCAGGGAGTCCTTGTCGGCGAAGCGGCGGTAGACCGTCCCGACGCCGACCCCGGCCTCGTGCGCGATGTCGTTCAGCGTGACCGACAACCCGCGTTCTGCGAAGCACTTGCGTGCCGTCTGCAGGATCAGCTCGCGGTTGCGTGCTGCGTCGGCGCGGAGGGGGCGCTCGAGGTCGGTGGTGCTCACGGCCTCGACGCTAGTTGAACTTTCTGGGAATAAGCGGATGCGGACCTTCCGTTTCGGTCTACACTGGTCACAAGCGGATGCATCGCATCCGCTTCACCCCTCCCTCTCCCGGAGCGCCCGACGGCGCGTGCTCCACCATCCCTCCACCTTCTCGAAGGAGGCTGCCGTGACGGCAGAACAGACCGTGCCGACCCCCACGGGGACAGCACCCACGACTTCCGGCTCCACGCCCGACAAGAGCAACCACCGTTGGATCGCCCTGGCGGTCATCGCCCTCGCGCAGCTGATGGTTGTGCTCGATGCGACGATCGTCAACATCGCACTGCCCTCGGCCCAGGCCGACCTCGACTTCGGCACCGACCAGCGCCAGTGGATCGTCACGGCGTACTCGCTCGCGTTCGGTTCGCTGCTGCTCCTCGGCGGGCGGCTCGGCGACCTCTTCGGCCGGAAGAACACCTTCATCATCGGGCTCGTCGGCTTCGCCGTGGCGTCCGTGCTCGGCGGCCTGGCGGACTCGTTCGGCCTGCTCGTCGCCGCTCGTGCGCTGCAGGGCGTGTTCGGCGCGCTGCTCGCCCCCTCCGCGCTGGGCATGCTGACGACGACCTTCCGCGACCCGAAGGAACGCGGCCGTGCGTTCGGCATCTTCGGGTCGATCGCCGGCTCGGGTGCCGCGATCGGCCTCCTTCTCGGTGGCGTGCTCACCGAGTACGCGTCGTGGCGCTGGTGCCTCTACGTGAACGTCGTGTTCGCGGTGCTCGGCGTCATCGGCGCCCTGGTGTTCATGGCGAAGCCGCCGAAGGTCGAGCGCCCGCGCATCGACGTCGCCGGTGTCCTCACGATCACTGCCGGCCTGGTCGGCGTCGTCTACGGCTTCTCCAACGCCGAGACCAACGGCTGGGACTCCCCGGTCACGATCGTCATGCTCGCCGCGGGCGTGGTGCTCATCGCGGCGTTCGTCTTCATCGAGACCCGCGTCGCGCACCCGCTGCTGCCGCTCCGGGTCGTGCTCGACCGTGACCGCGGTGGCTCGTTCATCGCGATCGGCCTGGTGGCGATCGGCATGTTCGGCATCTTCCTGTTCCTGACCTACTACCTCGAGCAGACCCTCGGGTTCAGCTCGCTGCAGACGGGTCTGGCGTTCCTGCCGATGCCCCTCTCGATCATGATCTCGGCGACGCAGATCGGTGGTCGCCTGCTCCCCCGCGTCGGGCCGAAGGTGCTCATCTTCGCCGGTGGTCTCGTCGCGTCGATCGGTCTGCTGCTGCTCCTCCGCACGGACCTCGACAGCTCCTACGCGGGCACCGTCCTGCCGGCGCTCATCGTGATCGGCCTCGGCATGGGCACGATCTTCTCGTCCGCGATGAACACCGCGACGACCGGGGTCGCCCGTGCCGACGCTGGCGTGGCCTCGGCGACGGTGAACACGATGCAGCAGATCGGCGGCTCGATCGGCACCGCGCTCCTGTCGACGATCTTCGCGGACGTCGTGGCGAACAGTCTCTCGGGGCTCTCCGCGGCGCCGACGAAGCTCCAGCAGGCGCAGGCCGTGCTCGACGGGTACCACGTGGCGTTCGGCATCTCGGCGGGCGTGCTCGTCCTGGTCGCCCTGGCCGGTGGGCTCCTCATCAACCGCCAGTCGGTGCGGCTCGCGAAGCTCGAGCACGCCAGCGCGGCGACGACGGGCAGCATCCCGACCGCGGCGCACTGACCCGCACCGCTCGACACGAACGGCCCGTCCCGGTTCTCCGGGGCGGGCCGTTCTGCGTCTCCGGGCTCGGGTGCGGCGGGGCGGGGCGGGCGGGGCGGGGCGGGCGGGGCGGGCGGGGTGGGGGCGCCGAGGCCGACGCCGACGCCGACGCCGAACGACATGGTCGACGTCGCACGACATCGGCGTTGTCGCTCGTTGCGCTCGCGAGCATTCGCGGTCCGACGGGAGCGACATGATCGAGGTCGTACGACAACGGGTTTGTCGTTCTGCGTCGACACTCCAGGCACTCCGCGCGGGCCCCCCTCGCGCCCCGACCCGATCCGCGCCAGGATCGAGGGGTGACCGAACACCAGGAAGACCACGCCGCCGTCGTCTCCGTCAGCCGCGACACCGACCACCGGTTCAGCAAGCCGGTCGTGGACGAGGTCGTGCTCGTCGCCGGCTGGGGCATCGAGGGCGACGCACACGCCGGCACCACCGTCCAGCACCGGTCCCGGGTCGCGCGCGACCCCTCGCAGCCGAACCTGCGGCAGGTCCACCTGCTGCACACCGAACTCTTCGACGAGGTCGCCGCGGCCGGGTACGAGGTCGCCCCGGGCCAGATGGGCGAGAACGTCACCACCCGCGGCGTCGACCTGCTCGGGTTGCCGACCGACACGCTCCTGCACCTCGGCGACGACGCGTGCGTCCGCGTGACCGGCCTGCGGAACCCGTGCCAGCAGATCAACGACTTCGAGCCCGGGCTCCTGCGCGCCGTGCTCGGTCGCGCCGAGGACGGCTCGGTCGAGCGCAAGGGCGGCGTGATGGCCGTCGTCGTCACCGGCGGGGTCGTCCGCCCCGGGGACCGTATCCGCGTCGAGGTCCCCGCCGGCACGCCGGAACCGCTCCGTCCGGTCTGACGATCCGCCGCAGGACGCGGCCCGGTTGCGCCGTGTGTCGGTTTCCCTCGCACACGTCAGGGGTGCCGATTACCCTTTCCGGCATGGCCCCCGTCCTGACCTCGCCGCTCGTGTCGACGCAGTGGCTCGCAGACCACCTCGGTGCTGACGAGCTCGTCGTGCTCGACGCGTCCGTGCACACCGCGGGGACCGGTCTCGAGACGACGTGGCAGACGGCGCGGGACTCCTACGAGCAGCGCGGACACGTCCCGGGTGCCCGGTACGCCGACCTCGTCGAGGCGTTCTCCACGCCCGACGCCGACGTCCCGTTCACCCGACCCGGTGCCGAGCGGTTCGAGTCCGCCGCCGGCGACCTCGGCGTGACGAACACCTCCACGGTCGTGGTCTACGACGACAGCGTCGGCGAGTGGTCGGCGCGGCTCTGGTGGATCTTCCGCTCGTTCGGCTTCGACTCCGTCGCAGTGCTCGACGGGGGCTTCACGAAGTGGCGGGACGAGGGCCGCCCGGTGCGCGTCGGTGCGCTCCGATCGGCGCCGAAGCCAGCGTCGACCCCGGCGTCGCACGTGGGCGACGCGACGGCGACCACGACCTTCCTCGCGGGCGAGGAGCGTCCGCTCTGGGCCGACCACGAACGAGTCCTCCGTGCCGTCTCGGGCGAGCAGCCCGCGTCGCTGGTGTTCGCCGCGCCCGAGTCCGCCCTCGGCGCCGAGCACCCGCCGATCGTCCCCGGCAGCACCCCGATCACCGTGGACACGCTCGTGGACCCCACGACGAACGCGTACCTGCGCCGTCCCGCCCTCGAGCAGGCCTTCGCATCCGTGCTCGACGCCGACGAGATCGTCACGTACTGCGGTGTCGGCAGTGCCGCGTGCGTCGACGCCCTCGCGCTGACGGTGCTCGGCCACGAGAAGGTCCGGGTCTACGACGGGTCCCTGCTCGACTGGTGGCGGCGCGAGCCCGAGGCGCTGGCCTCCTAGCCCGACGACACCGGCCGCCGACGCCCGTCACACCGGCGGCCGACACCGGTCACACCGGCGGCCGACACCGGCGGCCGTCTCGGGTGGCCCCGCGCCCGCGCCGACTACCGTTGACCCATGAGCACCAGACGCGCGGTCGTCCTCGGCGGTACCGGCGGGATCGGTTCGGCCGTCGCGCGTGCGCTCCTCGACGCCTCCGGACGCGGCGGCGACGACTGGCAGGTGGACGTGGTCGCCCGCCGCGGTGGCCCCGTCGCCGACGAACTCACCGCGGCGGGAGCGACGTTCCTCCCGGGCGACCGTCGCGACACTGCCGTCCTCCGCGACCTCCTCCGCCCCGGCGCCGACCTGCTGGTGGACACGGTCGGCCTCACCCGCGACGACGCCCGGCAGCTCCTGCCCTTCCTCGACGACGTCGGCTCGACCGTGTTCGTGTCATCGAAGGCCGTGTACGCCGACGAGCAGGGTCGGCACGCGAACTCGCTGGACAAGCCCGTGTTCGGCGGCGCGGTGACCGAGCTGCAGCCGACCGTCGCGGCGGGCGACGGCGACCCCACCGGTCGTGACGGCTACGGCGCCGCCAAGATCGCCGCCGAACAGGTGCTGCTCGACCACGGCGCCCCGGTCACCGTGGTCCGGCCCTCGAAGGTGTACGGCGTCGGCATCGGTCGGCCGCGCGAGTGGTTCGTCGTCCGGCGGGCGCTGGACGGTCGGGAGCGCATCCTCCTCGCCGACCACGGCCGCAGCGTCGACCACACCACGGCCGCCAGCGGCATCGGTTCCCTCGTCCGCCTCGTCGCCGACGCACCGGACCGCCGCATCCTCAACGTCGCCGACGACACCGCGCCGAGCGTGCTCGAGATCGTCCGCACCATCGCCGGTCACCTCGACCACCCGTTCGACGAGGTCCTGCTCGACGCCGACGCCCCCGCGTTCGTGGGCACCACCCCGTGGACCACGCCGACGCCGTTCGTGCTCGACACCACCGCCGCACGCGCCCTCGGGTGGGAGCCGCCCGTGTTCGCGACGGCGGTCCGGCCGGAGCTCGACTGGCTCGTCGAGACGGCACACGCGGTCCCGGCCGGCAGCGACGTGCCGTGGGCCGACGACCCGTTCTGGGACCGGCTGTTCGACTACGGCCCCGAGGACGCCGCCCTCGCCCTCCTGTCGCTCAGCCGGGACTGATGCCGTGCCCCGCTCAGAAGTCCTCTTCATCGGGGGCAGGTCCGGCGTGGGCAAGTCGACCGCGGCGGAGGCACTGCACGACCTGCTCGTCGCCGCCGACGTCCGGCACGCCGTCATCGAGGGCGACTTCCTCGACCTCGCCCACCCCGCGCCGCACGTCGAACACCCGGAGGCCCGCGTCGCCGAACGGAACCTCGCCGCGATGTGGGCCCGGTACCGCGAACTCGGCCACCACCGGCTCGTGTACACGAACACCGTGTCGGTGCTGGAGCAGGACGCGTTGGCCGAGGCGATGGGCGACGATCCCGTCGTGACCGCCGTGCTGCTCCGCGCCGGCGACACGACGACCGCCGACCGGCTGCGCCGTCGTTCCGGTGGGCACCTCCCCGAGGCGCAGCTGGCGCACAGCACACGGACGGCCAGGAGGCTCGACTCGGCTGTCCGAGGCGACGTCACCCGGGTGGACACCGACTCCCGGTCGCCGGTCGACGTGGCCGCGCAGCTCGCGTCGCTCGTGGGCTGGGTCGGTCTGCGGCAGCCTGTGGACACCGCGGATCCGTCCACAGATCGCGACTGAGGGCAGCGCACCCAGGACGGTCGAGGCAGGCTGGACGCATGACCGACAACCGCCTCGGCTCCGCCGTCAGCCCGTACCTCCGCCAGCACGCCGACAACCCGGTGGACTGGCGTGAGTGGGGCCCGGAAGCCTTCGCCGAGGCCCGCGAACGCGACGTCCCCGTGCTCGTGTCGGTCGGCTACGCCACGTGCCACTGGTGCCACGTCATGGCACGCGAGAGCTTCTCCGACCCGGGCATCGGCGAGCTCCTCCGCCAGGACTTCGTCGCGGTGAAGGTCGACCGCGAAGAACGGCCGGACGTGGACGCCAGCCTGATGGCCTCGGCGAGTGCCTTCACGCAGCAGCTCGGCTGGC
The DNA here is from genome assembly GCF_037144815.1 of Curtobacterium sp. USHLN213. NCBI lineage: Bacteria > Bacillati > Actinomycetota > Actinomycetes > Micrococcales > Microbacteriaceae > Curtobacterium > Curtobacterium sp. USHLN213. The sequence continues at coordinate 110,891 of NZ_JBBCYQ010000010.1, forward strand.
CCCTGACGACGTTCCTCACACCGGACGGGCACGTGTTCTTCGCGGGGACGTACTTCCCGCCGTCGCCCGTCGGGCAGGTGCCGGCGTTCCGGCAGATCCTGGCGGCGGTGCTCGACGCGTGGACCGAGCGCCGGCACGAGGTGGACGCGAACGCGAGTGCGATCGCGGCGGCGATCCGGCAGGGGGCCGAGGCGGACCGGACCGCCCGCGGTGGCGCGGACGGTGGCGGGGACGAGCCGCGCCTCCCGAGCGTCGACGACGTCCGAGCCGTCGTCGACCATCTGGCACCAGCCGAGGACACCACCCACGGCGGTTTCGGCGGTGCCCCCAAGTTCCCGAGCGCGCCGCTGCTCGAGTTCCTGTCGGACGTCGCCGCCGACGGCGACGCTCGGGCGTCCGCACTGCTCGAACGTTCCCTGCACGCGATCCGCGCGAGCGAGCTGACCGACGCCGACGGCGGGGTCTTCCGGTACGCGACCAAGCGCGACTGGTCGGTGCCGCACTACGAGCGGATGCTCTACGACAACGCGGGACTGCTCGCGGTGGCCGGGGCGGAGCAGGCCCGGGGCATCGCCGACTTCCTGCGGGACACGCTCCGGCGTGCGGACGGCGCGTTCGTCGCGGCGCAGGACAGCGAGTCCACCATCGACGGCCGGCGGGTCGAGGGCGAGTGGTACCGACTCCCGCTCGACGAGCGTGGGCGGCTCGACCCCCCGCCGCTCGACGACCAGGTGCTCACCGGGTGGAACGGCCTGGCGATCCGGGGGCTCGCCATCGCCGGGGCCCGCCACGGGGACGCCGAGATGATCGAGCTCGCACGGGGTGCGGCCGACGCGATCGTCGCCGGACACCTCTCGGACGGACACGTGTCGGTCCGGTCGAGCACTCCGCGCGGCGCGTCGACGGCGGCGCCCACCATCGAGGACGTGGGACTCCTCGCCGAAGGGCTTCTCGAACTCGCCCTCGTCACCGGGGAGCTCCCCTACGCCGACGTCGCGCGCACGCTGGTCGACGACGGCCTGGTCGGGCGGTTCGACACCGACCCGGTGCTCGCGGCAGCTGGCACCGCCACGGGCGAGCAGCCGCAGACCGCCATGCGCTCCGGCACGGTCGCACTCGCCGCGGCCGCCGCGACGCTCGCCGCGCTGACCGGCGACGAGTCGTACCGGGGGGCGGCGGTGTCGCTCGTGGCCGACCGGGCCGTCACCGGGACGGAGCGGCCGCTCGGGCACGCCGATGCCCTCGGGGTCGCGCTCGCGCTGCAGCGTCCCTCGCGCGAGGTCGTCGTGGTCGCGTCGGACCCGGACGACCCGATCCGTGCGGCGGCCCGCGGCGCTCGGCGTCCGGGGACCGTCGTCGCCACGGTGACACCGGCACAGGCGGCCGACTGGTCCACCGCGGGCTTCACGCTCTTCGAGTCCCGCGACGGACTCGACCCCGCCGGGTACGTCTGCCACGACCGCGTGTGCGCCCTGCCGGCGCGTACGCCAGAGGAGCTAGCGGCACAGCTCAGCGCCCCGGACGCCTGACGGGTATCCTGGAATGCTCATGTCTGCCACCCCCGTCATCACGTACCCGCCCGAACTGCCGGTGTCGCAGCGGCGGGACGACATCGCTGCCGCCATCCGCGACAACCAGGTCGTGATCGTCGCCGGCGCCACGGGGTCGGGCAAGACCACCCAGCTGCCGAAGATCTGCCTCGAGCTCGGACGTGAGCACATCGGGCACACCCAGCCCCGACGGATCGCTGCCCGGACCATCGCCGAGCGCGTGTCCGAGGAGCTCGGGGGCGAGCTCGGCGGCCTCGTCGGGTACCAGGTCCGCTTCACCGACAAGGTGTCCTCCGACACCCGGGTCAAGCTGATGACCGACGGCATCCTGCTCAACGAGATCCACTTCGACCGCGACCTCAAGCGGTACGACACGATCATCATCGACGAGGCGCACGAGCGGTCCCTCACCATCGACTTCCTGCTCGGCTACCTCAAGCGGCTGCTCCCCCGCCGGCCGGACCTCAAGCTCATCATCACGAGTGCGACGATCGACCCCGAGTCGTTCTCGCAGCACTTCGGCGGGGCACCGATCATCGAGGTCTCCGGCCGCACCTACCCGGTCGAGATCCGGTACCGCCCGCTCGTCGCGGAGGACGCCGACGACGCCGACCGCGACGACGAAGGCGACGAGGACGATCCGCGGACGGACGACCACGGCGGCCGCACGGCCGACGACCGCGACACGATGCAGGGCATCACCGACGCGCTCGACGAACTCGCGCAGGAGGACCCGGGCGACGTCCTCGTGTTCCTCTCCGGCGAGAACGAGATCCGCGACGCCCAGGACGCCATCGAGGGCAAGCGCTACCCCGGTACCGAGGTCCTCCCGCTCTACGGTCGCCTGTCCGCCGCCGACCAGCACCGGGTCTTCGAGCGGCGCACCACACCGGGCATCCGACGCCGAGTGGTCCTCGCGACCAACGTGGCGGAGACGAGTCTGACGGTCCCCGGCATCAAGTACGTGATCGACGTCGGCACCGCCCGCATCTCCCGGTACTCGCCGCGGGCCAAGGTGCAGCGGCTGCCGATCGAGGCGATCTCGCAGGCGAGCGCGAACCAGCGCTCCGGTCGCGCGGGCCGCACGAGCGCCGGCATCGCGATCCGGCTCTACTCCGAGGACGACTTCGAACGCCGTCCGGAGTTCACCGACCCCGAGATCCTCCGGACGAACCTCGCGGCGGTGATCCTGCAGATGATCTCGCTGGGGTTCGGCGACATCGAGGCGTTCCCGTTCCTGCAGCCGCCGGACTCCCGGGGTGTGAAGGACGGCCTCGACCTGCTCCGCGAGCTCCGAGCCGTCGACGCCGCGGGCACGATCACGAAGACCGGCAAGCAGCTGACCCGGTTGCCCATCGACCCCCGGCTCGGACGCATGGTGCTCGAGGCCGGTCGGCAGGGCGTCGGGCGCGAGGTCATCGCCGTCGTCAGCGCCCTGAGCATCCAGGACCCGCGCGAGCGCCCCCTCGAGAAGCGCGCGCACGCCGACCAGTTGCACGCCCGGTTCGCCGATCCGACGAGCGACTTCCTCACCCTGCTCAACCTCTGGAACCACATCGAGGACAAGCAGGACGAGCTCTCGTCCAGTGCGTTCCGCCGCCTGTGCAAGGCCGAGTTCCTGAACTACCTCCGCATCCGCGAGTGGCAGGACCTGTACCGGCAGCTCTCCCGTGCGGCGAAGCAGGTCGACGTCCGCATCGGGCAGGCGCGCTCCGACGACGGCGACGCGGTGCACCGTTCCCTGCTGGCCGGACTCCTCAGCCAGATCGGTCTGCGCGACCGTGAGAAGCGCGACTACCTCGGCTCGCGGAACACCCGGTTCGTGGTGTTCCCCGGCAGCGTCCTCGCCAAGAAGCAACCGGACGCGGTGATGGCAGCCGAACTCGTCGAGACGAGTCGGCTCTTCGCCCGGACGGTCGGTCGGATCGACCCGGCGTGGGTCGAGCCGCTCGCCGGAGACCTCCTGAAGCGCACCTACGGCGAACCCCACTGGGAGAAGAAGCAGGGGGCGGCGGTCGCCTACGAACGGGTCACCCTGTTCGGCGTCCCGATCGTCCAGCGCCGCCGCGTGCAGTACAAGCGAGTCGACCCGGAGCACTCGCGTGAGCTCTTCATCCGGCACGCGCTCGTCGAGGGCGAGTGGGACGCGCAGCAGGCGTTCGACCGCGACAACCGCAGGCTGCGGCGCGAACTCGAACAGCTCGAGGAGCGCACGCGTCGCCGCGACATCCTCTTCGACGACGAGCGGGTCTTCGAGTTCTACGACGCCCGCATCCCGGCCGACATCGCGACCACGCGCGACTTCGAGGGCTGGTGGCGCCAGACGAGGCGCGAGCAGCCGGACCTGCTCACGATGCGCCGGTCGGACCTGCTGGACGAAGACGCGGCCGAGGCCGCACAGGACCAGCAGGAGTACCCGACCCAGTGGCGGAGCGGCGACCAGCGCCTCGCGATCAAGTACCGGTTCGAACCCGGCGCACAGGACGACGGCGTGAGCGTGCAGGTGCCGCTCGCGCTGCTCCCCCGCATGCGCGAAGAGGGCTTCGACTGGCAGGTCCGCGGCCTCCGCAAGGAGCTCGTCACGGCGCTCATCAAGTCCCTGCCGAAGCAGATCCGGAAGAACGTCGTCCCCGCTGCCGACTGGGCCGAGAAGATCGTCGCCGAGCTCCCCGACGACGCCCCGACCGAGCCGACCGAGTCGTTCCGCGCCACCCTCGCCAAGGCGATCCAGCGCATGACCTACGTGCCGGTGTCGGAGTCGGACTTCGACCTCTCGCGGGTACCGGCCCACCTCCTGCCGACGTGGGCGGTCGTCGACGAACGCGGCCGTCGGGTCGAGGCCGGCAAGGACCTCTCGGCCCTGCAGACGAAGCTCAAGGACCGGACGCAGCAGAGCGTCGCCTCGGCGACGACGCGCGCCGCAGGGCGTCCAGGAGGCGCGGCTCGCGTCGCGTCCGCTACCTCCGGTGGCGCCGTGGAGCGGTCAGGGCTCACCGCCTGGCCGTCCGACGACCTGCCGCAGGTGCTCGACACGAAGCAGGCGGGTGGCGTGATCCGCGCGTACCCGTCCCTCGTGGAGGAGGGCGACGGCCCGAAGGCGACGGTCGGCGTCCAGCTGCTCGCGACGCCGTCCGACCGGGCCGTGCGGATGCCCGCGGGTGTCCGGCGGCTGGTCATGCACGCGGTGCCTTCGCCGGTCTCGTACATCCAGTCCCACCTGACCGCGCAGGAGAAGCTCGCGCTCGCCGCCAGCCCGTACCCCTCCACCGCGGCGCTCTTCGACGACGTCCTCGCGGCGGTCGTGGACGCCGGGATCCGCCGGGCGCACCCCGACGGGCGGGTGTTCACGAAGACCGACTTCGAGTCCGTGCGCGACACCGTGTCCGCGACCGTCGTCGACACGATGTTCACCGCCGTGTCCGAGGTCGCCGCGGTCCTCGCCGCGCACCGGGCCGCGGAACGGTCGCTCAAGCAGGCGAACTCGATGTCGCTCCTGCCGGCGCTCACGGACATGCGGCTGCAGATGGAGCGGCTCGTCTTCCCGGGATTCGTCTCGGTCGCCGGACTCGATCGTCTCCGGCGCATCCGGGTGTACCTGCAGGGCGTCGACGCACGCGTGCAGAAGCTCCTGCAGAACCCCGGGCGCGATGCCACGTGGATGCGCGAGGTCACCGTGGCGACCGACCGGTACGTCGACGCGGGCGGCACCTTCCCGCCGTCCGTCGGAGCGCACCCCGAACTCGTGCACGCCCGCTGGATGCTCGAGGAGTTCCGGCTCAGTCTGTTCGCGCAGGAGCTCGGCACCGCCGAGACGGTCTCGCTGCAGCGCATCACGAAGGCCCTGGCCGCCGCCCGCTGATCCCGCTAGCCTCGGGGCATGGTGGGGACGACGGCGGGGCCGGAACGGGTGCAGGCGCGGTACGGCAGGGCGATCGAGCGCGGGGACGGGCGGGACTTCCCGTACTACGACGGTGATCCGCTGCCGTTGTCGATCCTGCAGTGGGTGGCGGTGATCGCGGCGTGTGCCGTCGGGTTCCTCGTCCTGAGCTTCACCCCCGCGGCGGACAACGTCCAGTCGCTGGTCCCCCGGTTCCTCTTCGCCGCGATCCCCCTCGCGGTGTTCATCGCCTTCACCCGGCGGCACTGGTCGCGGATCTTCCAGCGGACCACGGGGCGGGACGTCCTCACGATGGTGGGGTTCGCGGTGGCGAACCTCATCGTGACCTTCGCGGTGGGCATCGTCGTCAAGTACGTGTTCGGCGCGAACTCGAACGGTGCGACGGACGGCATCCACGGCGCGGCCGAGGTGACGGCCTTCTACGTCGGCACGGCGATCCAGCTGTTCGGCGAGGAGCTCTTCTCGATCCTGCCGTTCCTCGCCGTGCTGTCGTTCTGCGCGCGCGGCGGGATGTCGCGGAAGGGCGCGATCCTCGTGGCGTGGCTCGTGACGGCGGTCTGGTTCGGCGCCGCGCACCTGCCCACGTACGGCTGGAACCCCGTCCAGGCGTTCCTCGTCATCGGTGTCGCACGGCTCGTCCTGACGCTGGCGTACATCCGCACGAAGAACATCGCCGTCAGCACCGGCGCGCACATCATCAACGACTGGGTCCTCTTCACCTTCGCGATCGTCACGGCGGGAGCACTCCTGTGATCGGCACACTCGACGTCATCGTCCTCGACTGCGCGGACCCTCGCGCGCTCGCCCGCTTCTACGCCGAACTGCTCGGCGGCGAGATCGTCGGCTTCGACGAGGACTGGACCGAGGTCGCGCTCCCCTTCACGGACCACCGGCCGATCCTCGCCTTCCAGCAGGTGGCGGAGTACCGCGCCCCCGAGTGGCCCGGCCAGGACGTCCCGCAGCAGAGCCACCTCGACGTGAAGGTCGACGACCTGGACGCCGGCGAGACCGCGGTCCTGGCCATCGGGGCGACGGCGACGGGCTCGGGGACGGACACGTTCCGCGTGTATCTCGACCCAGCCGGGCACCCGTTCTGCCTCATCCGTCCGAACGACTGACGGCTCGTGACGGGCATCCGCGCGGTCCTGTTCGACCTGGACGGCGTCATCCGGCACTTCCACCCGGAGCAGGTCGCGGCCATCGAACGCGCGCACGGCCTGCCACCGGGAACGATCGAGGCGGTGGCGTTCGCCGCGCCCCTGATCGACGAGGTGACGACCGGCCGGATCACCCGGGCCGAGTGGGTTAGGGCCGTCGGCGAGCGCATCGGCGACCCGGCCGCCGCCGAGGCCTGGGGCCGACAGCCGTTCACCCCGGACGCCGAGGTACTGGCCCTCGCGGACGAGCTCTGTGCCGCCGGGTACACGACGGCGGTGCTCACGAACGGCACGGACGGCATCCCGGCCGAGGTGGCCTCGTTCGGCCTGCACGACCGGGTCGACGCCGTGTTCAGCTCGCACGAGATCGGGTTCGCGAAGCCCGACGTCCGGGCCTTCCGGCACGTGCTCGACGCGCTCGACCTCGACGGACCCGAGGTGTTCTTCACGGATGACTCGGAGCGGAAGCTGGCCGGGGCGGAGGAGCTCGGCATGCGGGTCCACCACTTCACCGGGGTCGACGGACTCCGTGCTGCCCTGCGCTCGAGCGGCATCGACCTCACCGACGCCGGTGGATCCACCTACCGGGCCCGCATCGACCTGCTCGCGGAGGCGGTCGACGGGTTCGAGGCCGTGCTCCGGACGGGCGACCACAGCGCCGTGGTGCCGTCCTGCCCGGGGTGGACGCTGGCGGACCTCGCCGGGCACCTGACGGACGTCCACCGCTGGGCCCTCGGCCAGCTCACCGGGACCGACCCCGACGACCCGGAAGCGCCGGAGCCCGCCGACCTCGCCGACCGGTTCCGCGCCGGCGCGGACCGCCTCGTGGCCGCGCTCCGCGGGCGCGCCGCGGACGCCGCGTGCAGCGCGATCTACCCACCCGACACGGCCGGCACGTGGGCACGACGGCAGCTGCACGAGACGACGATCCACCTGTGGGACGCGCAGCAGGCGATCGGGGGCGAGCCGCGCCTCCAGGCCGACACGGCGGCAGACGGCGTGCGCGAGGTGGTCGCCGACCTCTACCCGCGCCAGGTGCGCCTCGGCCGCGTCGACCCGTTGTCGGAGACCGTCGTGTTCCGGTTCCCGGACGCCGACGGCGAGGCGGAGCTCGTCGGGACGGCGGGTGCCGGGCCGGCGGTCCGGGTGACGGGGCGGGCGGAGGACCTGCTGCTCGTCCTCTGGGGCCGACGCCCGCTCGACGCGGTCGCCGTGACGATCGACGGGGACCGCTCGGCACTCGACCAGGCGCTCGCGACGAAGCTGGTCCCATGACCGAGCTCCGCCCCGTCGACCTCGACCGCTGGCCCCGACGCGAACACTTCGAGCACTACCGCGACCGGGTGCCCTGCACGTGGGAGATGACCGTCGAGCTCGACGTCACGGACTTCGCCGAGACCGTGCGCGCCACGGACCGCCGCACGTACGCGTCGCAGATCTGGGCGATCGCCTCGGTGGTGAACCGGCACGCCGAGTTCCGGATGCAGCTGCTCGACGACGGGTCGCCTGCCGTCTGGGACGTGGTGCACCCGATGTTCACCGTGTTCCACCCCGACACCGAGACGTTCTCGGTGCTGACCGTCCCGTACGACGACGATCCGGCACGCTTCCACGAGGCCGCGGTCGCCACGATGGAGCGCTACCGGGACGACCACCGGATGTTCCCGCAGGAGGACCGCCCGCGGAACGTGTTCGACATCTCGACCCTGCCCGGGGCGTCCTTCACCGGGTTCGCCCTGCACGTGCGCGACGGCTGGGACCACCTGCTGCCGATCTTCACCATCGGCCGGTACCGGTTCGTCGAGGGGCGCACGCTGATGCCGCTCGCGCTCCAGGTGAACCACGCGGTCACGGACGGCTTCCACGGGTCCCGGTTCGTCGACGAGCTCCAGACGGTGCTCGCCGAGGCGGGGTGGCTCCGCCGCTGAACACCCCTGGTGGCCGCCGCGGTCAGGTCCGGAGTTCGGTCCGCCGCGGCTTCAACCGCTCGGGGGCGTCGGTCGCCGGCGTCCACTCGCAGGTGAACGTCCCGCGGTAGCCGAACAGGAACCCGAAGACGCGGTTGTGCACCTCGAGGTCGACGTGGAACGCCTGGTCGTCGTCCGACCACCACTCGTGCAGGGTCGCGCGACCGCTGAACAGCATCGGGAAACGGAACGCGATCGGCCCCTCGTAGAACCGCTGCGCGTCCGAGGTCAGGACGAGGCCACCGCGGTCGTCGACGGTCAGGTCGAGGTCCACCGCGAGGTGCTGGTGGGAACCGAGGTAGTCGAGCACCCGGCCGTCGACGAGCACCATCGTGGCGTCGAACCGAGCGGTCCGCCCGGGCTTGGTCGTGTAGGTCCGGACGAACGTCACCGTCTCGCGGCCGTACCGGTCGCGGTAGGGGTAGTTCTCGATCGTGAACGGCACGTCCGTCCCGACGTCCGGGACGAGGATGTTCCGCAGTCGCCCGATCTGCAGGAACGGCACGGTCCACCACGGTCCCCGGCGGATCGACGTCATGACCCCGCGGCCGGTGCACGCCTCGGCGGCGTCGAGACCGACGCCGAACCTGCGGCGCATCTGCGGGTGCAGCCGCTGGAAGTCGGCGCCGAGCGCCTCCTCGAACACCGAGCTCATCGGTCGCCTCCCGGGTCGGGCAACGCCGCCAGGGTGGCGGGCGCGTCGTGCAGCTGGTCGCCTCGCCGGGTGCCTCCGACGGGTGCGCGGCGGGTCCTGGAGGCGCGGGGCCGGTCCCGCCGCCACGGCTGCAGCACCGAGGTGAGCGGCCAGGCCTCCGGCTCGGCCCCGCCTTCCAGCCAGATCCGGAGCCGGTCGAAGCTCCACGCGGTCGCCCAGCCGAGGAGCGGCCGGACCACCAGGTCGAGCGGGCCCCAGCCGGAGTCGTAGTCGTAGCCGGTGACGAACCGGGTGCGCCCGTCGTCCGTCGGGACGTACCGCCAGTAGCCGCGGCCGGCCCGGATCGGCGACAGCTGGTCGTCGGTCGCGAACCGCAGCGCCGACGTGCGGGTGCCGTCCGCCCGACGTCGCTCGCCGATGCTCACGCCGGTGCCGTGCACGTCGTGCACCGGGGAGCGCCGGACGTACGTGAAGCGGGCGGCACCGTCGGCGTCCGCCGGCTCGGGGACGATCTCGGAGAAGCGGACGTCCCACCGGACGTGCTGCTCGGGGTCCTGCGTCGCCGCCCACACCCGGTCGACGTCGGCGTCGATGACTGTCTCGACGTAGATGCCGCGCTTCCCCACAGGGCTGAGCGTAGGGCACGGAGCGCGCCGGGTTCGGGCAATCCGCGCGACCCGTGACCGTTCCGGTTCGCGATCCCCGGGTTCCGCGAACCGGAACGGTCACGGCCGGAGGCGGATGCGAACGTCCGCGAGCCAGCGGGGTCCGGTGGGGGGGTGGACGCGCCGGTCTGGGGGACGGGAGGCGCGGGGCGGGGCCGACCCGCGCCTCCCGTCCGTCAGCAGCCGCGTCAGGAGGCGCGCGCCTCCAGCGCCTGCTCGTACTCGCGGCGGATCGCGTCGCCGCCCCGGCGGCGCCAGTCGCGCACCGTCGCCCGCCACGACGAGACCGTCGCCCGCCCGAGCAGCACGTCGTTGATCGCGTTCGTCGCGAACGTGCCGACCGCCGGTCCCTTCGTCGAGTTCGTCGGCGAGTACAGGCCGTAGACGGGGTTCGGCAGGCCGCGATCGAGCCAGGACGCCAGCGATTCGTACACGGTGTCGGTCATCGTCGGGTTGCCCGCGTAGTAGAGCGGCAGCGGGCACTCGGTGAAGTACTGCAGCGGGAACTCGCCGAGCGCGGTCTCGCTGTTGCCGGTCTTCGTCAGGACCGGGGCGCCGTCGCGGTACTCGAAGTCGCGCCCCTCGATGCCGAACTTGCGGTAGGTCCAGGCCTCGGTGCCGAATGGCGAGGCGCACCAGTTGAGGACCTCGAGGAGCATCCGCACCCGGGACTCAGAGCCGGCGGCCACGGACGTGATCGTGTTGTTCGGGTCGCCCAACCAGGGCTTCGCGGCGCCTCCCGACGGTCCGACGAACGGGGCGATCGTCAGCTCGAACCCGGAGCCGGGCGTGGCCTGCTGCAGGAGTCCCGGGATCGCGCTGTACGTGTCGGACAGCATCAGCGCGGAGCCCTGCACGAACCAGACCTTGCCGTTGTAGGCCGTGACGCTGTCGGGGTGGACGAGGTCCTCGGCGATGAGCCGGCGCGACACGTCGAGGAGCTCCACGTACTCCTCGAGCTCGTACATGTGGGTGAGCCGCCCGCCCTGCTCCTGCCACTGGTTCGGCAGGCCGAGCATCGGCGCGAGGATGCTCGTCGGCACCGAGGCCAGGGCCCATCGGTTCGCGTGCGGGTCGGAGACCTGCCGGCAGAGCTGCACGAACTCGTCGACGCTCGAGAACGACGGGTCGACGCCGAGCCGCTCGAAGCGGTCCTGGCGGCGGTGCAGCGCCTGCGAGGTCAGCGGCCCCCGCGGCACCGGGACGCCGTAGATGCCGCCGGAGAACACCGTCCCGCGCCACGACGCCGTCGGCAGGTTCGCCAGGTACGGGTAGTCGCGGACGCCGCTGCCGGAGAGGTACGGGCTGAGGTCGGCGGCCTTCGCCTCGAGGAACTGCGGCAGGTACGAGAACGCCTGGTTGATCGTGAAGACGTCGCCGAGGGTGTCGCCCGCGACCTGGGTGGCGAACTTGTTGCCGAAGTCCGCGTTCGGGGTGATCGTCAGGTCGAGGTCGATCCCCATCCGCTCGTCGAGGCCCTGCCAGTACGGGTTGCTCCCCTTCGAGGGCGGGACGGGCGAGTTGGTGGGCACGCTGCCGTGCACGGTCGAACCGTCGCCGGGCTTGCCCCTGGTGGGCACGAGCGTCGCCGGGATCTTCCGGAAGGCGCTCGGCATGAGCGGGCTCGTCTTCGGCAGGACGGGCTCGGGGCCGCCGGTCCACGGGACGTAGTCCGGCAGCTGGACGGCCTTGTTGATGGCCCGGACGTCGGTGGACCGGGTGACGGTCGAGCAGCTGGCCAGGAGGGTCGTGGCGGCGATCCCGAGTCCGCCCGCGACGAGCGCGCGGCGGCTGATGGAGGTGGTCATGGTCAGCCCTTCACCGCGCCGGTCAGGACACCCTTGGCGAAGTGCCGCTGCAGGAACGGGTAGACGATGAGGATCGGCACGATCGAGACGACGAGGATCGCCATCTGGATCGAGGCCTGCGGGGGCAGCGCGTCGGAGGACGTGCCGAGGTCGGCGCCGCCGAGCTGCGCGTTGTTGATGACGTAGGTGCGCAGCACGAGCTGGAGCGGCCACTTCGCGGTGTCGTTGATGTAGAGCAGCGCGTTGAAGAAGGCGTTCCAGTAGCCGACCGCGTAGAACAGGCCGATCACGGCGAGGACGGCCTTGGACAGCGGGAGCACGATCCGCCAGAAGACCTGGAAGTCGCCGGCGCCGTCGATGCGGGCGGACTCGATGAGCTCCTTCGGGATCGCCATGAAGAACGACCGCATCACGATGACGTTGAACGCGCTGAGGGCCGTCGGCAGGATCAGGGCCCAGTACGAGTCGAGCAGCCCGAACTCCTTGACGACGAGGTAGTTCGGGATGAGCCCGGGCGCGAACAGCAGGCTGACCAGCACGAGGCTCAGGACGAACCCGGAGCCGTACGACCCCGGACGGCTCAGGGCGTAGGCGAGCATCGCGCTGACGAACAGGCTGATGAGCGTCCCGACGACGGTGATCCCGATGCTGACGAGCATCGCGCGGGTGACGACGCCGCCGGCGAAGATGCTCTGGTACGCGCCGAGGTCGAGTCCCTGCGGCCACATCACGAACCCGCCGGCGTCGTTCACCTGGGCGACGGGCGCGAGGCTGGTCGACACGATGCCGACGAACGGCAGGATGACGACGAGGCAGATCACGAGCAGGACGAACCCGGTGAGCAGCCGTCCGGGCAGCGGGGGTGCGTCCGGGCCACCGCGGCGGCGCTTCTTCGTCCGGGGGACGGTCACGGTGTGCGTGGCGGTCACTTCGCCTCCTTCTGGTAGACGCCCGCTTCGCCGAAGACGTGCGCGAGCTTGTTGGCGCCGAGGACGAGCAGGACGCCGACGACGCCCTTCACGAGCCCGACCGCTGCGGCGACGCCCCACTGCCCGCCGAGCACGCCGTTGTTGTAGACGTAGGTGTCGAGGACCTCGCTCGCGGCCCGGCCGACGGCCTGCTGCTGCAGGAGGATCTGCTCGAACCCGACGGTCAGGGAGTCGCCGAGCCGGAGGATGAGCAGCAGGATGATGATGCCGCGCATGCCGGGCAGCGTGACGTGCCAGAGCTGCCGCCAGCGACTCGCGCCGTCCATCTTCGCGGCCTCGTACAGGCTCGCGTCGATCTGGCTGAGGACCGCGAGGAACAGGATCGTCGCCCACCCGGTGTCCTTCCAGATCACCTGGCTGGTCAGCAGGGCGATGAACCCGTTCGGGTTGCCGAGGAAGTCGATCGCGTCACCGCCGGCCGCGCGGATGGCGTTGTTCACGAGCCCGGAGCCGCCGAGGATCTGCTGGAACACCGCGACCACGATCACCCACGACAGGAAGTGCGGCAGGTACAGCACCGACTGCACGACCTGCTTGATCCGCTCGGAGAGCAGCGAGTTGAGCATGAGCGCGAGGATGATCGGCGCCGGGAACACGAACACGACCTGCACGAGCGTGATGAGCAGCGTGTTGCCGAGGGCGCGGAGGAACTCGGGGTCACCGTCGAAGATGACGGAGAAGTTCTCGACGCCGACCCAGGGGCTGCGGCCGAGCGGCACGAAGGGCAGGTACTCCTGGAAGGCGATGAGGTTCCCGAGCAGCGGCAGGTAGTGGAACCCGAGCAGGAGCGCGACGCCGGGCAGGCCCATGAGCAGGAGGACGCGGTCACGGCGGATCCGCTGCCACGTGCTGCGCCGACGGAGCCCGGGGTCGGGTGGTGGTGCCGCTCCCGGGTCGCGCTGTGCAGCGGTCCTCGTGCGGTTCGTCGCACGGTCGTCGAGCTTCGTCACTCGGTGGCCCCCTCCGTTGGATTCCTGGAGCGACCCTGGCGGTGACGGCAACCGTGCGGCAACCCGTTGCCAAACGTTTCCATCGTTGTAACGGTCCATCGGGACGAAGCCGGGTCGCATCGCCGCACGGCGTCCGGCGGACCTCTACGCTGGCTCCATGACGCTGCAGTCAGCACCCCGACCACGCCGGCGGATCGGACTCGTGGGCGCCGGCGGCATCGCGGTCGCGCACGTCCCCGGGCTCCTCCGCCTGGGCGACCTCGTCGTGCACTCGCAGGACGGTGCGCCCGCGCTCGCCGCCGCCTTCGCGGACGAGGCCGCACGGGTCGGCAGCACGATCACCGTCGCCGACTCGCTCGACGAGCTGCTCGCCGCGGTCGACGTCGTCGACGTGGTCGTGCCGACACCGGCCCACGCCGCCGTCGTCCGCGCGGCACTCGCGGCGGGCAGGCACGTCGTCTCCGAGAAGCCCCTCGCCCGCACCGACGCCGACGCCGACGACCTCGTCGCCCGGGCGGCGGACGCGGGCCTGCAGCTCTACCCGGCGCACGTCGTCCGCTGGTTCCCCGCGTACCGGCGCCTGCACGAGGCCGTCACCACCGGTCTCCTGGGCGACCTCGCCGTCCTGCGATTCTCCCGCTCCGGCGCGTTCCCGACCCGAGTCGCGTGGTTCGGCGACCGGGCACAGTCCGGCGGCATCGTGATGGACCAGATGATCCACGACCTCGACATCGCCCGCTGGGTCGCCGGTCCGGTCACCCGGGTGTCCGCCGTCACCGTCCGCACGGGCGACGACGAGCACCCGGTCGAGGCCGCGCACGTCCTCCTCACGCACGCGTCCGGCGCGATCAGCCACGTCGCCGGACTCTGGGGACCACCGCACCTGGCCTTCAGCACGGAGTACTCGGTGACCGGCACGCTCGGCAGCCTGTCGCACTCGTCCCTCGCCGAGGAGGACACCCGCGCCGACCTCGCGACCCCGACCGCTGTCGACGGGTTCCTGCCGTCCGTCGACCCCGCCGAGGACCCGTACGCCCTCGAGCTCGCAGACTTCGTCGCCGCGTTCGACGGCGGGCCGCTCCCCCGCGTCAGTGCGGCGGACGGTGCCGTCGCGGTGCGCCTCGCCAATGCCGCCCTGGCGTCGATCGAGTCCGGACAACCCGTGGAGGTGACGCTGTGACCCTCCGCGTCGGCGTCCTGTCCTTCGCCCACACGCACGCGATCGGGTACCTCTCGGCGCTCGCCGCGATGCCCGACGTCGAGGTGCGCGGGACGGACCCCGGCGGCGTCTCGACCGGCACGACCCTCGGCGAACTCCGGGGCGCTGACCTCACCGGAGCGCTCGGCGTCGACCACGCCGACACGGTCGACGACCTCCTCGCCTGGGGACCGGACGCCGTCGTGGTCACCAGCGAGAACGTGCGGCACCGCGAGTTCGTCGAACGGGCAGCCGCCGCCGGCGCACACGTGCTCTGCGAGAAGCCGCTCGCCACCTCGTGGGCGGACGGCCTCGCGATCCGCGACGCCGTGCAGCGCGCCGGGGTCACGCTGATGATGGCCTACCCGGTGCGGTTCGCGTCGGCGTTCGACCGGTTGCGGGCCACGTACGCCTCGGGTGCGCTCGGCACGGTGTTCTCGGTCCGCGGCGCGAACAACGGCATGCTGCCGCTCACGCGCGACTGGTTCACGGACCCGGCGCTGAGCGGCGGCGGCGCGATCGTCGACCACGTCGTGCACGTCGCCGACCTCGTCGACGGACTGACCGGCGCGCGACCGGTGTCCGTCACCGCCGTCGCGAACCGCGTGCTGCACGCCGAGCGCGCACGGGCCGAGACGGCCGGGCTCGTGACGGTGAGCTACGACACCGGGATGGTCGTCGCGATCGACTGCTCGTGGAGCCGCCCGGACACGGCGCCGGCGTGGGGCGGCCTGACGCTCGACGTCGCGGGGACGGGCGGCACGGTGTCGGTCGACTTCTTCGGCGCGGCGGCCAGGGGGCTCGACGCGGTCGGCGGCCGGCCGATCGAGCTGCGGTACGGGGCGGACCACGACGTGCCGATGCTGCGGACGTTCCTCGACATGGTGCGGGCCGGCGCGCAGCCCCAGCCCGACGTGCAGGTCGGGTTGCGGACGCTGTCGATCGTCCTCGCGGCGCAGGAGTCGGTGCGGACCGGCAGGACGGTGCCCGTCCCGACGGCGTGAGCGACGCGTCGCCCGGCGACCCCGCTGCGGACGGGAGGCGCGTGGCGGCCCCGACCCGCGCCTCCAGTCCGCCACACGGCCGGCCGGGCGGGGCATGCTGGACGCATGACCCTCGAGCAGTACGCCAACTCGTTCGGAGCCGCTGCCGACGCCTACGAGCGCGGACGGCCGGGGTACCCGGACGCGGCGGTCGACTGGCTCCTGCCGGCGGACGCCCGACTCGTCGCCGACGTCGGCGCGGGGACCGGCAAGTTCACGCGGAGCCTCGTGGGACGCGCCGCCGAGGTCGTCGCCGTCGAACCGGACCCGGCGATGCGCGACCGGCTCACCACGGTGCTGCCCGACGTGCGGGCGCTCGCGGGGACCGGCGAGTCGATCCCGCTGGCCGACGGGAGCGCCGACGCCGTGACCTTCGCGCAGGCGTGGCACTGGGTCGACCCGGTGCGGGGGTCGCAGGAGGTGGCCCGGGTCCTCCGCCCCGGCGGCGTCCTCGGTCTGGTGTGGAACGTCCGCGACGAGACCCGGCCCTGGTCGGCCCGGATCAGCGCGATCCTGTCCCAGCCCGAGTCGCGGGCGAGCGTCCAGAGCGCGCCGGTCGTCGGAGCACCGTTCGACGACGGCGCCGTCGAGCACGAGCGGTTCCCGTGGGTGCACGAGCAGGACCGGTCGGCGTTCCTCGACATGGTCGCCTCGCGCAGCTACGTCATCGTGCTGCCGCCGGACGAGCGCACCGCCCTCCTCGACCGGGTGCGGCGCGTGCTTGACGACGATCCGGAGACCGCCGGGAGCGCGACCGTCCCCGTCGGCTACACCACGTACGTGCACCGGTACGTGCGTCCCTGAGCCGCAGCCGCGCTACGCTCGTGGCGATGCGCGCGACCGTGCGGGACGTGGCTGCCCTCGCCGGGGTGTCGCCGAAGACCGTCTCCAACGTCATCAACGGCGGTGTCGTGGTGCGCCCGGAGACCCGCGCACGGGTCGAGCAGGCACTCGCCGAGCTCGACTACGTGCCGAACCTGTCCGCCCGGGGTCTGCGCAACGGACGCTCGGGCGCGATCGCCCTGACGCTCCCCGAGATGGCCAGCGCCTACTCGGCCGAACTCGCGCAGTGGTTCGTCGAGCTGTCGCGGGAGCGCGGCTGGACCGTGCAGCTCGACCAGACCGCGAACGACCCCGCCCGCGAGCGCGACCTCGTCTCGCGTGCCCGGGCGCACCTCGTCGACGGGCTGATCCTCAACCCGGTGTCGCTCAGCGCGAGCGTCCTCGCCTCGACCGAGGGGCTGCCCCCGACCGTCGTCATCGGCGAGGTGGAGCCCGAGCACGTCGACCAGGTGCACGTCGACAGCCGTGCCGCGGCCGAGCAGGTGACGTCGTACCTCGTCGGCCGGGGCCACCGTCGGATCGCGATCGTCGGTGCCGCCCGGGACGTCGAGGCCACCGCGACGAGCGAGTTGCGGGAGCGCGGGTACCTCGCGGGTCTCGCGGCGGCGGGCATCGGTGCGGACCCGGACCTGCGGGTCCCGCTGCCGGCGTGGTCGACCAGCGCGGCGGCGTCGGCGTTCGCGGCGTGGCTCGACGAGCACCCGCTGCCCGACGCGGTGTTCGCGTTCACCGACTCGATCGCGTTCGGGGTGCTGCACGTCCTCGCCGCGCGTGGCGTGCGGGTCCCCGAGCAGGTGAGCGTGATCGGGTTCGACGACGTCGACGGGGCCGCGTACGCGATCCCCGCGCTGAGCACGGTGTCGTTCGACCGACGGGCGTTCGCAACGGCGGCGCTCGACCTGCTCACCCGGCGGATCGAGGACCGCGATGCTCCGCCCGAGACCGTCGTGGTGCCGCACCGGATCGTCGAGCGCGCGAGCGTGGCCACGCGCTGACCGGGGCGGGCGGGTCCGGCGGCGCGGCGGCGCGGCGCAGTGTGCGAGGTTGCGCGCAGCGTGCGACGCCCCGCGGCCCACACGGTGCGCGGAACCTCGCACGCTGCGGACCCGAACGACCCGGCCGACCCGGGCGGGCGGGTCCGGCGTACGCTCCGCCGCATGACCGCTGCTGACCCGTCGATGCCGACGCTCGCCGCCACCGTGCTGCAGTCGCCGGACCCCCTCGCGCTCGCCCGGTTCTACGGCGCGCTGACCGGCTGGACCGTCCACGAGGACGACCCGACCTGGGCGCGCATCCGCCCCGAGGACGGCCCGGGCCTCTCGGTGCAGTACGAACCCGCGTACGTCGCGCCCACGTGGCCCGGCACGGAGGACGCCCCCGGCATGCAGCTGCACCTCGACTTCCAGGTGGAGGACCTGCCGGCGGCGGTGACCAGGGCGGAGGGGCTCGGCGCTCGTCAGGCGGCGTTCCAGCCGCAGGAGGACGTCCGCGTGCTGCTCGACCCCGACGGGCACCCGTTCTGCCTGTTCCTGCCGGGCGCCTAGGGCTCAGGCCGGGGTCGGGCCGGGCCAGGCCGGGGCTCGGCCGGGGTCGGGCCAGGCCGGGGCTCGGCCGTGCCCGGGTGGTCCGGATCCGCCGCGGCGAGCACCGCCGCACGCGTCCGCGGGTCGCCGAGGATGCGGAAGTGCCCGCCGACCGGGACCCGCACGTTCGTCGCCCCGGCGAGCGCACTGCCCTCGGGGATGAGCGTGTCGAAGACGCCGTACACGCTGGTGATCCGGGCGTTCGCGTCGAGCTCCCGTGCGAGGCCGGCGAGCACCGGGTCGCTCGACCGGAACGCCCGCAGGTGTCGGACGGGTGCGAGCCGCGCGTACCCGGAGCCCGCGAACGGCGTCGACACCGCCACCATGCGGTCGATCCGCCCGTGGTCGTCGAGGCGCGTCATCGCGTACTTCCCGATCAGCCCGCCCTTGCTGTGCGCGACGAGCAGGACGTCGCGGAGGTCGTGCTCGTCGAGGTACGCGAGGACCTCCGCCGCGGACTCCGGCACCGGACGCAGGTTGTGCCGCAGCACCGGCAGCACGTGCACGGGGTGTCCGCGGTCGTGCAGGGCGTCCATGAGCGGACGCATGAAGTGCCAGGTCTCGTAGACGCCGGGCACGACGACGACGGGCTGGCCGTCGCCGCTCCGGTAGTCGTCGGCGGTCGTCGGCCCGAGGCTCCGCACCTGCCAGCGGATCGCGTACCACCAGTCGAGGACGGCCCACCGGGTGCGGCGGAGCAGGGAGACGCGGACGGGAGGCGCGGTGCGGTCCGTGCGCGCCCCGTCCGTCCCCGACGTGGTCGCGTCGGTCACCGCAGCCCCTCCAGGGTCTGCGCGCGGCGGAACTCCCCCACGAGCCGCGCGAACGCCACCGGCTGGCGCTCCTGCACGTGGTGCGGCCCCGGCAGCTCGACGAACGCGCCGCGCGGGGCGGTGGCGGCGACCCGGGCGGACCAGTCGTGGCGTGCGATCGGGTCCTCGGTGCCACGGACGACGAGCACCGGCTGCGCGAGCTCGGCGACGGTGTCCTCGAGGCGGTAGCGGAGCATCGGTCGGAGTTCGGGCACGTACTGCCGCACGCTCCGCAGGTAGTCGGTCACGAGGACGGCGTTCATCCGGGCGCCCTCGACGAAGCCGTCCCGCCCGAGGTCGAGCGCCTGCGTGAGCAGCCGACGACGACCGGCCGCGATGACCGGGCCGACGAGCACGACCGAGGCGACGACGTCCGGGTGCCGACGGGCCGCCTCGGCGACGACCTGCGTCCCCATCGACTGCCCGACGAGCACGAGGTCCCCGGCCCCGCGGGACCGCACGGCGCGGACGACGAGGTCCCCGAGCTCCGTCATGGTGAGGCTCCGGCCGGCCGCCGGGAGCCCGCCGAAGCCCGGCAGGTCGACGCTCACGGTCCGGTGCGTCGCGGCGAGCGCCCGCTGCGACCGTGCGAACGACCGGTGCGACATCCCGATGCCGTGCACGAGCACGACCGTCGGGGCGAGGGCGTCGTGCACCCTGCCGGCCGGCGCGAGGGTGTGCAGGCGCACGGGGAGCCCGTCGATCCGGACGGTCTCGACTCTCGCGCGCACGATGCGAGGCTACGCGGACGGCGCTGTGCACAGTGACGCACCAGCGTCGTCATCGCCCGCACATAGGTGACCGGTCTGTACTCGTCCTCATGACCGAGCGCACCCCCGTGAACCCCGAGTCCCGCGAGTCCCGCGACGACGTGGACCCCGCAGCCCACCAGCCCACCACGCCGTACCCCGCCAGCCCGGCCGGCTGGGGCGCCGCACCGACGCCCACCTCGACCGCGACGCTCGACGCCCCGGCGCCGGCACCCGAGCACCCGTACGCGACACCGGCACCCTCCGCGGGCTCGTGGAACCCGGGCGCCCCGAACGGCGCGACGCCCTGGTACGGCTCCGCGGCGACGCCCCGGCGCGGGCGCGGCCCGCGACCGCCGTGGTTCTGGCAGGTGCTGGCCGTCGGGGTCGGCCTCGCGGCGCTGCTGGTCGGCGGCGGCATCGGCTTCGCCATCGGACACGCGATCGGCGGCGGCACGAGCCAGTCCACGACGCAGGTGCCGGGCACGAACGGCGGCACGAACCAGTTCCCCGGCGGCGGCACCGGCCAGTTCCCGGGCAACGGCACGCAGGGTGGGACCGGCACCGGCTCCGGCACCGGATCGGACACGAGCGGTTCCTCCGCCAACAGCTGAGGGCTACGCTCCGACCATGCGCAAGGTCACCGCTGGACTCTTCACGTCGGTCGACGGCGTCGTGCAGGACCCGTACACCTTCCAGTACGACTCCTTCGACGACGAGCTCGGTGCGGGCATGGGCGCGTTCATGGCCCGCACCGACACCGTCCTCCTCGGCAGGAACAGCTACCTGGAGTGGTCCGAGTGGTGGCCCGCCCACCCCGACGACCCCTTCGGCCAGTGGATCAACCCGATCGAGAAGCACGTGGCGTCCACCACGCTCGGCGACGACCTGGCGTGGGAGAACAGCACCCGGATCACGGGCGACGTCCCCGAGTTCGTCCGCGGGCTGCAGCAGCGGGACGGCGCCGACATCGCGGTGTGCGGCAGTGTCACGCTCGTGCGCAGCCTGTTGTTCGCGGGGGTCCTCGACGAACTGCAGCTCATGGTGCACCCAGCGATCGCCGGCTCGGGCCGCAGACTCTTCGAGCCGACCGACCCGCCCACGCGCCTGCGCTTGGTCGACAGCACCGCGACGAGCAAGGGCAACGTCGTGAGCACCTACGCACGGCTCGACGCCTGACGGAGGCAGTCCTCCCTCGCAGGCTCGGTCGGCGCGACCCGCGCAACGCTCCGCGTTGCCGCCAGCGGTTCGCGCCCGGCCGTCGAACGACTGTCCGAACCGCGCGTACCCTCGGTGGTGACCATCTCACCATCCGAGGAAGCCGGAGTCAGCATGCCCCAGGACACCCGCCCGCACGTCGTCATCGTCGGCGGTGGATTCGCCGGTGTCGCGGCCATGCGCGAGCTCGCCGACGCACCGGTGCGGGTCACCCTGGTCGACCGCCACGTCTACAACATGTTCCAGCCGCTCATGTACCAGGTGGCGACCGGTGGGCTGAACGCCGGCGACGTGACGTACTTCCTCCGGAGCCTCCGCGCGAAGCAGAGCAACGCCGAGTTCCGGCACGGGCTGCTGACCGGCATCGACCCGGTCGAGCGGGTCGCCGAGATGTCCGACGGCGAGCACCTGCACTACGACTGGCTGATCCTCGCGAACGGCGTGAACACGAGCTACTTCGGCACGCCCGGCGCGTACGAGTACGCGTACTCGATGTACTCCCGCTCGCAGGCGCTCCGCATCCGCGACGAGCTGTTCACCCGCCTCGAGGAAGCCGCCGCCAACCAGGGCCCCGACGAGATCAAGATCGTCATCGTGGGCGGTGGCGCGACCGGCGTGGAGATGGCCGGTGCGCTCGCCGAACTCCGCGACCAGGCCCTCGTCGGCGCGTACCCCGAGATCGAGCGCGGCAACATCTCGATCACCCTCGTGCACCGCAGCGGCGAGCTCCTCAAGCCGTTCGCCCCGCGGCTGCGTCGCTACGCGGCCAAGGTCCTCCGCAAGCGCGGTGTCGTCCTGCGCCTCAACACCGGCGTCTCCGAGGTCAAGCCCGACGGTGTGATGACGGCCGAGGGCGAGTTCATCCCGGCGTCGCAGGTCATCTGGGCGACCGGTGTGGCCGCGCACAAGGAGGTCTCCGGCTGGGGCATGCCGCAGACCCACGGCGGACGCATCCAGGTGAACGACGACCTCAGCGTGAAGGGCGTCGAGCGGATCTTCTCCGCCGGTGACATCGCCGCGCAGGACGAGGCCCTCGCGCAGCTCGCCCAGCCGGCGCTGCAGGGCGGACGGCACTCGGCGCGGCAGATCGTGCGGCTCATGGCGGGCAAACCGACCGAGCACTTCAAGTACTTCGACAAGGGCACGATGGCGACGATCGGCACGAACGCCGCGGTGGCCCAGCTCCGCGGGGGCATCACGATGGTCGGACCCGTGGCCTGGGCGGCGTGGGTGGCCGTGCACATCGCGTCGCTGCTCGGGAACGGCAACCGCCTGTCGACGCTGTCGCACTTCTTCGTGCGGTACCTCTGGTTCATGCGGAAGCGGGCGATCCCGATCGTCGGCGACGTCCGGCCCGTGCGGCCGAACGGCGACCGCGAGCCCGAGCCCTGGCAGATGCAGAAGGCGGAGTAGGCGCGCGCGGGCGCGCCGCGCGCCCCGCGGGCGCGCCCCCGCGCCCTGCGCGCGCACTTGGTGAGCAGAAATGGTCGGGTCCGGAGACGGGACCCGACCAGTTATGCTCACCCAGGGCGGGGGGGTCCGGCCCGGCCGCGGGCGGGGGGGGGCGGGGGGGGGCCCCCCCGCGCCCCCCCCCCGGCGGTGGGTCGCGCTACGCCACCCGCACGTCGGAGTAGGCGCCGGCGGCGATGTCCTCGAGCAGCCCCGGCCCGGTGGGCTCCCAGCCGAGGAGCTCGCGCGTGGCCTCGGACGTCGCCGACATCTCCATGCCGAAGAACTGCCCGATGAACCCGAAGTGCGACACCGCGTCGGCCGGGTCGACCGAGGTCACGGGCAGCCCGAGGGCGTCGCCGATGGCCTCGGCGATGGCCCGGGTCGGGATCGCGGTCTCGGCGACGGCGTGCAGCCTCGTGCCCGCGGGTGCGTGCTCGAGGCCGAGCCGGACGAGCCGAGCGGCATCGGTGACGTGCACGGCGGCCCAGCTGTTCGTGCCCTCGCCGATGTAGCCGGAGACGCCGGTGCGCTGTGCGGCGGCGACGATCGCGGCGATGAACCCGTGGTCGCCGGTGCCGTGCGTGGTCGGGCTGAAGCGGGCCGCGATGGTGCGCACGCCCTGGTCGACGAAGTCGAACCCGCGGTTCTCGCTGCCGCCGCGCATGCTGTCCGGGCCGACGAACGGGTTGGGGTCCGCCTCGGTCGAGGGGCGCCCCTGTGCGAGTCCGGCGACGCCCGAGGCGACGACGAACGGCCGGTCGGTGCCGACGAGCGCATCGCCGATGGTCTCGACCGCGGCGCGTTCGCTGGCGTTCGTGGCGGCCGGGTTCGCCCAGTCGTGCTTGTTCGCGAGGTGCAGGACTCCCTCGGACGCGGCGGCCCCGCGGCGGATGGCGTCGAGGTCGTCGAGGTCACCGCGGACGACGGCGACGCCCTTCGCCTCGAGCGCGGCGGCCGACGAGTCGGAGCGGGCGAGGCCGGTGACGGTGTGCCCGGCGGCGAGGAGCTCGTCGACGGTGTGGGAGCCGATCCATCCGGAGGCCCCGGTGACGAACACGTGCATGTGCTTTCCCTTCGCAGGTGTCCACGGCGGTGATGTCATGAACTGACATCACCGTAGCACTCGATGTCAGTCACTGTCATCAGTAGACTGCAGACATGGCGAGATGGCAACCCGGGACCCGTGAGCGACTGCAGGCCACTGCCCTGGAGCTCTTCGCGGAGCAGGGGTACGACGAGACGACGGTCGCCGAGATCGCCGCCGCGGCCGAGGTCACCGAGCGCACCTTCTTCCGACACTTCGCCGACAAGCGTGAAGTGCTGTTCGCCGGGCAGGACGACTTCCTCGGCATGTTCACCACCCCGATCGAGGCGGCACCGGCCGGCACCCCGCCCTTCGACCTCGTCCGGCTCGCGCTCGACGCCAGCGGCGCGTTCTTCCCCGACGAGCGCCGCCCGTGGTCGCGCGCACGCCAGGGCATCATCGACGGCAACCCCGCACTCGGCGAACGGGAGCTCGGGAAGCTCGCGACCCTGAAGGTCCGACTGGGTGAGGTCCTGCGCGACCGCGGCGTCCCGGAGCCCGCCGCGACCATCGCCGCCGAGACCGCCGTCACCGTGTTCCACCTGTCGTTCGCGCAGTGGATCGCCGACGACGAGGAACGCCCGTTCGCCACGATCGCCCACGAACGACTCGACGCCCTGACGACCCTGGTGCACCCCGGTCGTTGAGACGGCTCTTACCTTCCGCGAGCATCATGTAACGATCCGGTCACGGCCCGACGGCCCGTGACCCCATCGACAGCATCGCGCAGGAGGCGTCCGTGGCCATCACCACGACCTCGCCGGAGCGGACCCGCACGACATCCGCACCGGCCGACACCGACGGCAGGCACGCACGACCGACGCCCCCGCCGCCGCTCACGAACCGTGCTCCGGCGCTCGACGGGCTCCGGACGGTTGCGATCCTCATCGTGATCCTCTACCACCTGCACGTGCCGCAGTTCGAGGGTGGGTTCATCGGCGTGACGGTGTTCTTCGTGCTCTCCGGGTTCCTCATCTCGACGCTGCTCCTCGGCGAGCACCGCCGCACCGGGCGCATCCGGCTCGGCTCGTTCTGGACGAAGCGACTCCTCCGCCTCTACCCGGCACTGCTCGCGCTCGTCATCGTCGGCCTCGCGCTGTGGAACTGGGTCGGCGACTACAAGGGCGCCTCGTTCTCCCCCGGCGAGGCGGCGTTCATCGCGCTGAGCTACACCGGCAACCTCTTCCGCTCCTTCTGGGACACGACGCAGGGCGTCTTCGCGCACACGTGGAGCCTGTCGATGGAAGAGCAGTTCTACCTCGTCTGGCCGCCCGTCCTCGTGCTCCTGTTCGCACTGCGGTCGCGTCGGCGCTGGCTGATGACCGGGCTCGGCGTCGTGATCGTCGGTGCCGCAGCGGCGTCGTGGCTGAGCTACCGGACGCCGAACAGCGGCGCGACCCCGGACGTGTACTTCTCCCCCGTGCTCGGCGTCGTGCCGCTGGCGACCGGGTGCCTGCTCGCACTGCTCCTCGACGACGAGCGCTTCCGGACATGGGCCTCCGGGATCGCCGGACACGTCGGCACCTGGCTCGGCATCGGGCTGCTCGCCGCGGTCCAGTTCTGGATCGACGACGACTGGACGCAGCACGCCTGGTCGTTCGGCGTCGTGCTCCCGGTGACCGGGCTGATCTCGGCGCTGCTCATCGGTGGCCTGGTGTCGGTGCGGTCCCCGCTGTCGGCCGCGCTCGCGTGGACGCCCGTGTCGTGGTTCGGTCGTCGCGTGTCGTACTCGGCGTACCTCTGGCACCCCGTGGTCATCGCGCTGCTCGGCACGT
The DNA here is from genome assembly GCF_037144815.1 of Curtobacterium sp. USHLN213. Taxonomy (NCBI): domain Bacteria; kingdom Bacillati; phylum Actinomycetota; class Actinomycetes; order Micrococcales; family Microbacteriaceae; genus Curtobacterium; species Curtobacterium sp. USHLN213. The sequence continues at coordinate 136,287 of NZ_JBBCYQ010000010.1, forward strand.
TCGCGATCGGGGCGTGGGGCACGGTGTGGCTCGTGGGGGCGGCGCTGCTGGTCGCGGTCGGGGCGGCCTACGCGGTCGAGGTGCCGGTCGAGCGACTGCGGAAGCGCTTCCGTGAGGCCCGGCGGCTGGTCGCCGCGGACCGGTCCGCGCGCGAGACGGCGGACGCGACCGCCTGACGGACGGGAGGCGCGGGTCGGCCCCGCACCGCGCCTCCCGACCCACGGTCTGCCGGACGCGCGACGACCGACGGCGCGTGCACCGCGCCTCCCGACCCGCGGTCCGCCGGACGCGACACGACCGACGGCGGACGCACCGCGCCTCCGGCGTCCGCGTCAGCGGGTGCGACGGCGGCGTCCGACCAGCAGTCCGACGGCGCCGACCACGAGCACCAGCGCGACGACCACCGGCAACCGGAAGGCGAGCTCGGTGACGATCCCGGCGACGCCACCGCCGCCGAGGAGCACCCGACCGGCGATCCCGAGCACGGCGAGGACGACGATCGCGCCCGCGGCCACCACGACCGCGGCCTCCGGCCGAGCGACCGGTGGCATCCGACGCGGCGTGCTCCGTCGCCACCACACCACGGCCGCGACGACGAGCCCGAGCAACCCGAGCACGCTCGAACCGTCCTGCACGCCGGCCCAGACCGGGTAGGCCGCCGGGCCCTCGCGGAGGAACGGGATCACCTGCACCGCCCACCCGGCCTCGTGCGAGAACGCGTCCCACACGACGTGCGTCACGCTCCCGACGAGACAGGCGACGACGACCGCGATCGCCCGGCGGACCGGCCGGTCCCCGGCACGCGGAGGGGACGACCAGCTCGCCGGCAGCCGCTCGCGGACGCCCGGCACGGCCGCCGCCCACGCCGGCCGCACCAGGTACCACCAGGCCACGAGGACGACCAGCGCGACCACCAGGTCGATCGTCACGACGCCCACCCACGAGTGCGCCACGACGTAGGGCGGCAGGAACGGCGCGAACAGGACGGCGTCCGGCGCCATGGCTCCGACGGCGACCGCCGCGACGGGCAGCGGGGTGCGGCGGGCGGCCAGGGCGACGACCGCGTGGCTGACGGTGAAGGGCACGACCCCAGCATCGCGGACGGCCCCGGTGGAGCGCTTCGGTCGAGCGGATGACCCCGGGGCGCCGATCGGCTGGGTGGGCGCTGCGCCGACCGTCCGTAGGCTCGGGCCGTGACCACGGAGCGCGTCGACGTCCTCGTCGTCGGCGGTGGGCCCGTCGGCCTCTTCGCCGCGGCGCTCCTCGCGGCCCGCGGGCTCGAGGTCGTGGTGTGGGAACGGCGCGAGGGTGCGCCGACGGCTCTCGCGCGATCGGGATCCACCCGCCGTCCCTCGACGCGTTCGCCGCGATCGGGCTGGACGGGCCGGTCCTCGCGGAGGCCGTCCGGGTCCGCCGCGGGGTCGCGCGCAGCCGTGGCCGGGAGCTCGGCGCCCTGACGTTCGACCACGCGTCGGCCACGCACCCGTACGTCGCGACGCTCGACCAGCACCGGACCGAGACCCTGCTGCGGGAACGGCTCGCCGCGGCAGCGCCGGACGCGCTCCGGACCGGCACGGTGCTCTCGGCGCTCGAGCGGCACCCGGACCACGTCGACGCGGTCGGGACCGGCCCCGACGGCGCGGTGGCCGTGCGGGCCCGGTTCGTCATCGGGGCGGACGGCTCGCGGAGCACCGTGCGGGACCTGCTCGGCATCGCCACCACCGGTCGCGACTACCCGGACCGCTACGCGATGGGGGACTTCGCCGACGTCGAGGACCCCGCTGCCCGGACGGACGCGCTCGTCGACGTCGGACCGGCCGGCGTGGTCGAGTCCTTCCCGTTGCCCGGCGACCGTCGTCGGTACGTCGTGCTCCTGGCGTCCTCGGACGATCCGTCGCCGAGTGCCGCGGACCTCGCGGCGATCGTGGCGGCACGCACCGGTGTCCGGCCGGACCCGACGTCCTGCAGCATGCGCAGCGGGTTCGGTGTCCGACGCCGGGAGGCCGAGCGGGTCGGCGTCGGCCGTGTCGTCCTCGCCGGGGACGCGGCGCACGAGATCAGCCCGATCGGCGGGCAGGGCATGAACCTCGGGTGGCTCGACGCGGCCGAGCTCGCGCCGCTCCTCGCGGAGGCGGTCGCCTCGGGCAGCGCCGGCCCGTGGCCGGAGTACGCGCGGCGGCGGCAGGCTGTCGCGCAGCGGGCGGCGCGGCAGGCGGAGGTGAACATGGCGCTCGGACGTCCGTTCGGCCGTCCGCTCGGCAGGGTGGGGGCGGCCGGACGGGAGGCGCTGCTCCGGACGGTCCTGTCCCTCCCGACCGCGGATGCGCTGGCCGGTGTGTACGCGATGCGGTGGGCGTGACGGGTCGCGGGAGCGCGGGAGCGCCGGGTCAGGCGACCAGGCGGGCGCCGGCGAGGCCGAGCTCGACGACGAGCACGAGCGACGACGCGATGACGAGCCGGAACAGCACCCGCGATGCCCGCCCGGCCAGCACGAGCCGCACCCCGACCCCGGCGAGCGCGACGACCACCACTGTCCCGAGCACCGCGAGCACCACCCCCGCCCCCCGGACCGGATCGTCCCCGAGCACCTGACCACCGAGCACGAGCAGCGCCGCCACGACGAGCGACCCGAACGCCGTGACGCCCGCGCCCCGGAGCCCGAGTCGGTGCGGGAACCCCCGGACCCCGGTGGCCGCGTCGTCGACCAGGTCCGGCAACACGTTCGTGCAGTGGATCGCGACGCCGAACACCGCCCCCGTCGCGATCGCCCACCACGCCGGCCAGTCGCCGTCCGGCCCGGCCGAGACCGCCACGACCGGGAGCAGCCCGAACGCGACCACGAACGGCACGACGGACCAGACCGTGCGCTTGAGCCCTGCGTCGTACGCCCACCCCGCGGCCACGAGCACGAGGTGCGCGACGGCGGCGACCGGCCCGAGCAACACCGACAGGACGACGGACGCCCCGGCGGTGCCGAAGGCCGCGCGACGGACCGTGCCGACGGCGATCGCCCCCTGTGCCACGGGCTTGTCCGACCTACCGACCGCCCGGTCGCGGTCGGCGTCGATCCAGTCGTTCGCGAGCCCGATCGAGAGCTGCCCGGCGACGACGGTCAGGGCGACGAGGACGACCGTCCACCACGCGTGCCCGACCGCCACGGCGATGACCGTCGCGAGCACGGTCACGGTGACGGTGGGCCCCGGGTGCGACGACGCGAACAGCAACCGTGCGGTCGAGGGTCGGCGTGGCCGGGTCACAGGTGCCAGCGTACGTCCGGCACCCGCCGAGTCACTCGCCTCAGGCCTGCCGGACGCAGTCGAGCCGTTCCGGGAGCTTCGTGAAGCCGGCCGCCCGGTAGGTCGCGACGGCGCTGCCGAGGTCGCTCGGGGTGCAGACCCACGCGGTCGACGCTCCCGTCTCGCGGAGCAGTGCCGCACCGGCGACGCAGATCGCGGTCCCGTGCCCCGCACCGCGGTGGGCGGCGTGGACGCCGAGCGGCTCGATGAGTCCGGGACGGCCGCGGCCCGCCGACCAGACCGTGATCCCGGCGACCGGTTCTCCGGCGTCGTCCCTGCCGAGCAGACAGCGAGCCTCCGCGAACGGTGCACCGGCGGACATCGCCCTCCAGCGCTCGTCGGTGAACGACCCGTTGTCCCAGGCCGAGCGGTGGACCGCCGTGAAGTCGGACGTGTCCGCGCCGTGCACGATCTCGACGTGCAGCGACGACCCGCGTGCTCCGACCGGCGCGGCCAGGTCGAGGGACAGCGGCGTCCAGGACTCGCCGGCGCCCCATCCCGCAGCCTGCAGCGCTCCGCGCAGGGCGGTGCCGTCCGGTACCTCGATCGACGCAGGGCCGCTCGGGAGCACGCCGGTGCCGGGGTCGGAGGCGTCGGCCGCCAGGGCGCGCGCGAGGTCCGGGTCCGTCCAGCGCTCGGGCGCCACCGTCATGCGGAGCGTGGTCGGTCCGTCGAGGAAGCCGAAGGCGACGATCTGCCCGTCGGCCTCCCAGAGGCGCACCGCACGCGCGACCGCGTCCGCCCCGTGGCGCCACGCCCACCCGAGGTCGCCGGGGTGGAGCTGCACGAGTGCGTCGTCGCGCTGCCACGACCGCAGCGCCGCCAGGCCCCGAGCGAGTTCGGACAGCGATGGTGACCGCACGACGGTGTCCACGTCCACGTCACCCGGCCGCCGGGACCTCCGCGCCGAACCGGTCGACGAGCTCGCGCTTGAGCACCTTGCCGCTCGGGCCGAGGGGCAGCGCGTCGAGGACGTGCACCGCCCGGGGGTACTTGTAGGCGGCGATCTCGGCGGCGACGAAGTCGATCAGCTCCTGCGGCGTCGCCGTCGCCTCGGCACGGAGCACCACGGCGGCCTCGATCTCCTGCCCGTGCAGCTCGTGCGGCACGCCGAACACCGCGGCCATCGTGACGTCGGGGTGGGTCGCGAGGACCTCCTCCACCTGCCGCGGGTACACGTTGTAGCCGTTGCGGATGATCATGTCCTTCGTCCGGTCGACGATCGTCAGGTAGCCGTCGTCGTCCTTCGTCCCGAGGTCGCCCGTCCGGAACCACCCGTCGACGATCGCGGCGTCGGTGTCCTCGGGACGGTCGAGGTACCCGTTCATGAGGTTGTGCCCGCGGATGACGAGCTCGCCGATCTCGCCGTGGGGCAACATCACGATCGCGTCGTGCTGCTCCGGGTCGGCGATCTCGACGTCGACGCCCCACACCGGGGTGCCGATCGTGCCGGGGCGCGGCGGCCGTCCGACGTGGTTGAAGGTCGCGACCGGCGAGGTCTCGGTGAGGCCGTAGCCCTCGTGGATCGGCGCGTCGTAGACGTCCTGGAACCGCTCGAGGACCGCCAGGGGCAGCGAGGCGCCGCCGGAGATCGCGTACCGCAGCGTCGGACGGGCATCGGAGCGGGTCGCCGCGTCGAGCAGCGCCATGTACATCGTCGGGACGCCCATGAAGATGCCGCACCCGTGCTCGACCATCGCGGCGAGCGCCGTGTCGCCGTCGAACTTCGGCAGCATGACGATCGTCGCGCCGACCCGGAAGCCGGTGTTCATCGTGCAGGTCTGCCCGAAGGTGTGGAACAGCGGCAGGGCCCCGAGCAGGACGTCCCCGCGGTGCATGTCGAACGTCGTCATCAGGTTCGTGTTGACCTGTTCGAGCAGCGAGAAGTGCGACCCCTCCGCACCCTTGGGCTTGCCGGTGGTGCCGCTCGTGTAGAGGATCGTCGCGGTGTCGAACGGGTGCCGGGGGACGTAGGTGTCGAGCGGTTCCGCCTGCTGCGCGAGCGCTTCGAGCCGGTCCGGGGAGTCGGCCGGGGCGAGCACCGTCACCACGTCGACCTCGGCGAGCTCGGCACCGGCCGCACCCTCGCCGAGCAGCGGTGCGGCGCAGACGAGCAGCGCGGCGCCGCTGTCGCGCAGGACGTACTCGATCTCGCGTCGCTTGAGCAGCGCGTGCACGGGGACCGCCACGGCGCCGAGCGCGAGGGTCGCGTAGTAGACCCGCGGGAAGTCCTCGACGTTCGGGACGAGCATCGCCACACGGTCGCCCGGTCCCACGCCGCGGGCCCGCAGCGCACCGGCGTACGCGAGCGTCTGGCTCCAGAGCTCGGCGTAGGTGGTGTGCCGGTCGCCGACGATGACGGCGACGTCGTCCGGGTACCGCGCTGCGGACTCGGCGAGGATCGCTGCGACCGAGGCGGTGGCGCTGGTGTGGTGGGTGGCGGTCATGACCGGTCTCCGTCTCCGTCGACGACTCCGTGGACGACTTCTCGGCCCGATCCTACGGCCGCGGTCGCTCTCGGATCCGGCCCCCGTTCAGGCGGGAGCCCGCACGCCCAGACGCCGCCGGCCCACCACGCCCGACGCCAGCGCGATGCCGAGCAGCACCACGAGTCCCCCGACCGGCTCGTTCCAGCGGACGTGCTCGCCGAGGACCAGCACGCCGAGCACCACCCCGACGACGGGCGTCAGGTAGGTGACCGTCGAGGCGCGACCCGCTCCCCACGCCTGCACCAGCCGCGTGTTCCAGGCATAGGCCAGCCCCGTGCCCACGCAACCGAGTGCGACCATCGCCCCCACGATCCTCCAGTCCAGCCGTACCGGACCCGTGGCGATGACGGGCGCGACCAGCAGGAGCAGTCCGGAGGCCAGCGTCAGCTGCACCGTCGCGAGCGTGACCGGGTCGTACGCGCTGCCGACCGCCAACCGCCGCAGGTACGCCAGGCCGATGCCGTAGCACGCGGTCATCCCGAGCAGCGCGACCTGCCCCGGCACGCTCGCCAGGACCTCCGGGTCCCCGATGACGTTCCACGGACCGACCAGCACCAGGACGCCGACGATCCCGAGCACGATGCCCGCGACCTGCCGTCCGCGGAGCCGCTCGGACGGCACGAGCACCGCGAGGGCCGCCAACGTCATGATCGGCGTCGTCGCGTTGTAGATGCTCGCGAGACCGGACGGCACGGTCTGCTCCGCCCACGCCATGAGCGACGACGGCACCGCGTTGAGGAACACCGACACCACGAGCAGGTGTCCCCAGACCCGTGGCTCCCGCGGCCAGCGCCGGCGGGTCGCGAGCAGGACCGCGACGAGCGTGAGCGCGCCGAGGACCGTGCGCACCGTGGCGACCAGCTGCGGTGCGAGCCCGTCGAGCCCGATCTTCGCGAACAGGAAGCTCGAGCCCCAGGTCAGTGCCACGAGGAGGTAGAGGACCGCGTTCATGTCGCCTAGTGTCGACATCCTCGGCGCATGCGGCAAACGCATGTCGCTCATGAACGGATGAGGAAGACGCATGACCGTCTCGGTGCCCCAGCTGCGCGCGTTCGTCGCCACCGTCGACGCCGGCTCCTTCACGGGCGCGGCGTCCGTGCTCGGCGTCGGGCAGTCCGCTGTGTCGCACGCCCTCGCGGGTCTCGAGCGCGAGGTGGGCGGTCCGGTGGTCCGGCGTGGGGCGGCCGCCGTCACGACGCCCCTCGGCGACCTTCTGCTGGCCCACGCCCGCAGCGTGCTCGCCTCCGTCGAGGCCCTGGAGGCAGTGGTCCGGCCCGCCACGGCGCGCGGCACCGTGCGCCTCGCCGCCGTCCCCACCGTCTGCCAGGGCCTGCTGCCGCGGCTCCGCGAGCTGTGGGCGGTGACGCTGCCGGACGTCGACGTGCAGGTCTACGAGGGCGACGACGACGAGATGCCCGAGTGGCTCGAGGCCGGCACGGTCGACGCCGCCGTGCTCGTCGACCCGACGCCGGTGCCACCGGGCGGTGTGGTCGTCGCGCAGGACGAGATGGCCGCGGTGGTCCGCCGCGACCACCCGCTCGCCGACCTCCCCGCGCTGACGCTCGACGACCTGCACGAGGACGGGCTCGTCGCGGGCGGTGGCGGGTGCGAGCACCAGATCCAGCGGCTGCACGAACTCGACGGGCAGCCGTTCCGGTACGCCCACCGGGTGCGGGAGATGAGCACCATGTTCGGGATGATCGAGCGGGGCGAGGGCGTGTCCATCGTGCCGACGCTCGGGCGGGTGATGCTGCCGCCGGACCTCGTCATGGTGCCGATGGCCCGGCGGCTCTCACGGACGCTCGTGCTGAGCGGGCCGACGTCCCGCGAGTGGCACCCGCTGGCGAGGGCGCTCGTCGACGCGGTCTGACCCGGTGCGGAGGCGACAGCGGCAGGATGGGACGATGGCCGAGACGCACGTGAAGACCTTCGCCTCCCCCGACGAGGCCGCCGCCGAGGCAGCCGGTCTGGACTGGCTCGCCGAGGCCGAACCCGACGGCGGCACCCGGATCGCCCGCGTGCTCGGTCGACCCCGCCCGACGGTCCTCGACCTCGAGTTGATCCCGGACGGTTCGCCGTCGACGCGGCAGGCCGAGCGGTTCGGGCGGTCCCTGGCGCACACCCACGCCGCGGGCGCTGAGCACTGGGGCGCGCCGCCGTCCGGCTGGCCGACGGGCACGCCCCTGCGGATGGGACGCTCCCGCACGCCGTTCGTCGCCGCGGCGGACGCACCGGCGACCTGGGGCGAGTTCTTCGCGGAGTACCGGATCCGCGACTTCGTCCGCCGCATCGTCGACGCCGGCGGGTTCGACCACGCCCAGGCAGCCGTGTTCGACCGGGTCGCCGACCGGGTCCAGGACGGGACGCTCGGGTCCCCGCAGCCCAAGCTCGTCGGGGACCGGCCGGCGAGGCTGCACGGCGACCTCTGGGCGGGCAACGTGCTCTGGCCGACGGACGCGGACCCGGTCGACGGGACGACGCCCACGGGAGCGGTGCTCATCGACCCCATCGCGCACGGCGGGCACGCCGAGACGGACCTGGCGCTCCTCGGGCTCTTCGGACTCCCCCGACTCGAGGCCGTGCTCGCCGCCTACGACGCCGAGTCCCCGCTCGCCGCCGGGTGGCAGGAGCGGGTCGAGCTGCACCAGCTCGCGCCGCTGCTCCTCCACGTGTTCCTGTTCGGCGGCTCGTACACGGGGGCGGCCCTGCATGCGGCGCAGCGGTACGCGTGAACTGCGCGCCGCCCGTCTTAGGGCGCGCATAGCCGACGCAGGGTGACAGTCGGGGAACGCCCGGAATCCTCACTGCCATGACCACGTACCCGATACCCGTGACCGATCGACGCGAGACCGCGCGCACCGACGCGCGGGATCGGCGCCGCAAGCCCGTCGCCCGCCTGTTCCTCGGCGAGCGCGAGGACGCCCGCTGGCTCCGGCCCGCGTTCTGGGCGCTCCTCGCCGTGACCGCCGTGGTGTACCTCTGGGACCTCAGCGTCTCCGGGTACGCGAACAGCTTCTACGCCGCCGCCGTGCAGGCCGGCACGAAGTCGTGGGAGGCGTTCTTCTTCGGCTCCCTCGACTCGTCGAACTTCATCACGGTGGACAAGCCCCCGGCCTCGCTGTGGGTGATGGTGCTGTCCGCCCGGCTGTTCGGCTTCTCGAGCTTCAGCCTCCTGCTCCCCCAGGCCCTCATGGCCGTCGGGTCCGTCGCGCTCGTGTGGGGCACGGTCCGCCGCACGCTCGCCCGGCTCGGGGCCACCACGGCGAACGTCGGCGCGCTGCTCGCGGGCTTCGTCGTCGCGGCGACCCCGGCCGCCGCGCTGATGTTCCGGTTCGACAACCCGGACGCGCTGCTCGTCCTCCTCATGACCGCCGGCGCGTACTGCACCGTGCGGGCGCTCCCGAGGGGCAGCTGGAAGTGGATCGCCCTCGCCGGGGTCGCCCTCGGGTTCGCCTTCCTGACGAAGATGCTGCAGGGGCTGCTCGTCCTGCCGGCGTTCGGCCTCGTGTACCTGTTCGCCGCTCGCACCACCTGGGGCAGGCGCGTCGTCGGCCTGCTCGTCGCCGCCGGGTCCCTCGTCGTCGCCGCAGGCTGGTGGGTGGTCGCCGTGTGGCTGTGGCCCGCCGAGTCCCGCCCCTACATCGGCGGCTCGACGAACAACACCGTGCTCGACCTCGTGTTCGGCTACAACGGCCTCGGTCGGATCTTCGGCGGCTCGGGCAACGGCGGCGGAGGCGGCGGCATGACCGGCGGCACCGCGGGCGGTTCGTTCGGCGGGTCGACGGGTCTGAACCGGCTGTTCTCGTCCGAGATGGGCCTCGAGATCTCGTGGCTCCTGCCCGCCGCACTCATCGCGCTGGTCGTCGGCCTGGTCGTCGTCGGCCGCCGTCACCTGGCCGACCCGGCCCGCGCCGGACTCGTGCTCTGGGGCGGCTGGCTGCTCGTCACCGGACTCGTCTTCTCGTACATGTCCGGCACGATCCACCCGTACTACACGGTCGCGCTGGCCCCGGCGATCGCCGGACTCGTGGGCACCGGCGGCGCGCTGCTCTGGCACGCCCGCGAGCGCTTCACCGGCCGCATCGGCCTCGCCGCCATGATCGGCGTCACGGCCTTCTGGGGCTGGTGCCTGCTCAACGAGAACCCGACGTGGCTGCCCTGGCTCCGCTGGGTGATGCTGGCCGGCGGCCTGCTGTCGGCAGCGCTCGTCGTGATGGGCAGTGTGCCGTCGCTCCGCAGGCTCGTCACGATCGGCGTCCTCGCCGGCACCCTGTTCGGGCTCAGCGGCACCACGGCCTACGCCCTCGCCACGACGACCGTCGCGCACTCCGGCTCGATCCCGAGCGTCGGTCCGGCGGGCGGCAGCTCCGGCGGCATGGGCGGCGGTGGCACGGGTGGCATGCCAGGAGGCGCGGGTGGACCCGGCGGATCGACCTCCGACTCCGAGACTGGCGGCTCCAGCACCGACGGCGGCTCCCAGCAGGGTCCCGGCGGGACCCCGCCGGAGGGCATGACCGGCGAGGCGCCGGAGGGTGCCGACGGGACGGCGCCCGGTGGCGCCTCCGGGACCGCCGGGGGCTCGACCGGGACGACCGACGGCACCGCCGAGGGATCGACCGACGGCGCCCCGAGCGGCATGGGCGGTGGCGGGTCGACGACCTCGTCGGCGTTGCAGAAGCTCCTCGAGGCGTCCGACGCGAAGTGGGCGGCCGCGGTGAACGGCTCACAGTCGGCAGCACAGCTCGAACTCGACACCGACACCGCCGTCATGGCGATCGGCGGCTGGTCGAGCGACCCGGCACCGACGCTCGCCGAGTTCCAGGCGTACGTCGCCGACGGGGACATCGGGTACTACGTGTCCTCCGGCTCGGGTGGCGGCGGGATGGGCGGCGGATCGTCCACGGCGTCGGCCATCCAGGAGTGGGTCGCGGCGAACTACGAGTCCACGACCGTCGGCGGCCAGACCGTCTACGACCTGAGCAGCACGAAGTGATCGACGACGAGGGCGCGGTGGATAGGCTCGCGGGCGTGACCGGGCAACCGCTGCAGCGCACCGACGGCTCGCCCGTCCGCGCCCTCGTCGTCGACGACGAGCACGCCCTCGCGGACGCGGTCGCCCTCGCGTTCACGGGCGACGGCTGGGAGGTGCGGTCCGTGCACCGCGGGCGCGATGTGCTGTTCGCCGCCCGGGACTTCCGACCCGACGTGGTCGTCCTCGACGTGATGCTGCCGGACATCGACGGGTTCGAGGTGCTCGAGCGCCTCCGGGACGCCCGGGACGACGTGCGGGTGCTGTTCCTCACGGCGCGGGACGCCCCCGAGGACCGGCTCGCCGGACTCACGGGCGGCGGCGACGACTACCTGACCAAGCCCTTCGGCATCGACGAGCTGCTCGTCCGGGCGCGGATCCTGGCCCGGACGTCGCCCCGGGTCGCGGCCGTCGGGAGTCCGGCCGGGACGAGCGTCGGCGACCTCCGGCTCGACGAGGACGCCAGGACGGTCACGCGCGCCGGTGAACCGATCGACCTCACCCCGACCGAGTACGAGCTGCTGCGGCACCTCGCGCGGAACGCCAACCGCGTGCTCTCCCGGGAGCAACTCCTGGCGAACGTCTGGGGGATGGACTTCGGCACGTCGTCGAACCTCGTGGACATGTACGTGTCGTACCTGCGCAAGAAGCTCGACGCCGGACGGGAGCCGATGCTGCAGACCGTCCGCGGAGCTGGGTACGTGCTCCGGCCGACGACGTGAGCCGACCGCGGACGCCGAGCCGCGCCTCCCGGGCCCGGAACGGAACCGACCGTCGGCGGCGCGTGCCGTCGCTGCGGTGGCGGATCGTGGCAGCCGTGGCGCTCCTGCTCGTCGCGACCAACGTCGTCGTCGGAGCGGTGACGGTCGTCGCGTTCCGCGGGTACCTGGTCGACCGGCTCGACGCGGAACTCGCGACCGCGGCCGAGCGGACCGTCGGCGGGCCGGACGGCGAACGGCCACCGCCCCCGTCGACCGGTACCGACTCCGGCTCGGACCCGGACAACGCGTTCATCGGCGCTCCCGGACAGTCCGCCGGCACCGTCGTCGCGATCCGGCGCGACGGCGCGACCGTCCTCGGCGGGTACACGGACAGCAGCGGTCGGCAGCACGGGCTGTCGTCGGCGCAGGAGGCGACCCTGTCGCGCATCGCCAGCGACGGCGACCCCGTGACGGTCGACCTGGGGAAGCTCGGCACCTACCGGGCCCAGGCCGTCGGCGACGACGGCGACGTCTTCGTGACCGCGCTGCCGCTCGGCGACCTCGACGCCGCCATCGCCCGCCTCCTGCTCGTCATCGGTGTCGTGACGGTCGTCGGGCTGCTCGTCGCGGCCTGGGCGCTGACCCTGCTCGTCCGGCGATCGCTCCGCCCGCTCGAACGGGTGGCGGCCGTGGCGTCCGACGTCACCGAGCTCGACCTGGAGCGCGGCGACACGGACATCCCGGTGCGGGTCTCGGCCGGGGACCTCGCGGCGAACCGCGAGGTCGAGCAGGTCGGCACCGCGCTCAACCGCCTCCTCGGACACGTCGCCCGGGCGCTCACGGTCCGACGCGAGGCCGAGACGGGCATGCGGACGTTCGTCGCCGACGCGTCGCACGAGCTGCGGACCCCGATCGCGACCGTGCGGGCGTACGCCGAGCTCTCGGCGTCGTCGGACGACCCCGACGCGGTGCGCCGCAACGTCGACCGGATCGGGCGCGAGGCGGTGCGGATGGGCGACCTCGTGGAGGAGCTGCTCCTGCTCGCACGGCTCGACGCCGTCGCCCTGGCGTCCGGCCCGGCACCGGCGCGCGAGCCGGTCGACCTGACGTCGATCGTCGTCGAGGCGACGATGGACGCGCGCGCGACCGCACCCGGGCACCGGTGGACGCTGCAGGTGCTGGACGACCACCCGCTCGTGGTGTCCGGAGACACGACGCAGCTGCGGCGGGTCGTGACGAATCTGGTGGCGAACGCGCGGACGCACACGCCGGAGGGCACGTCCGTGGTGGTCTCCCTGCAGCGGACCGGCGACGTCGTGCGTCTCGTGGTCACGAACGACGGACCGGTCATCCCCGCCGAGGTGCTCCCGACGCTGTTCGACCGGTTCACCCGTGGCGAGGCGTCCCGGTCCCGCGAGCACGGCACGAGCGGCCTCGGGCTGGCGATCGTCCGGGCCGTCGTGACCGCGCACGACGGGCTCGTCCGGGTCGCCTCGGAGCCGGGGCGGACGGCGTTCACGGTCGATCTGCCGGGTCGGACACCGGACGCCGGCTGACCGGGCTGGTTCGCTCGGGAGCGGCCGAGCAACTAGGTTCGGACGGTGCCCTCACGACTGTCCGCACTCACCGGTGACCTCCGCATCCGGGCAGGAGTGGCGGCCGTGGTCCTGCTCTGGGCCCTCTACCAGTGCTTCTGGAACATCGGCGGGCCCAACATCACCGGCGACGAGGACATCTACCTCCGCGCGGGTTGGCAGTACGTGCACGGCGACTTCTCGTTCAACCGCGAGCACCCCCCGACCGCGAAGTACCTGTTCGGTCTCGCGCAGCTCGTCGCCGGGCAGGGGCCGATCGGTCCGCGGGTGCTCGTCGCCCTGCTCACCTTCGGCGTCGGCGGCGCGCTGTACTGGTGGTTGCGGCGCGAGATCGGCTACTGGGGCGCCCTGCTCGCCGCCGCCCTCTGGTGGCTGACGCCGCGCGGTGGTGCCGGTCCGCGCGTCGACCGTCTGGCACTGCTCGACCCGGTGATGACCGCGTTCGCCGTGCTCGCAGTGGCCACGGCGTGGGTGTGGATGCGCGGCGACCGGTGGTGGCTCGCGCCCGTGTCCGGTGCGCTGATGGCCCTGTCGGTGACGTCGAAGGTCTCCACCGTGGTGCTGCTGCCGGTGTTCCTGCTGCTGCCCGTGCTGTTCCGGGCCTGGCGTCGACTGCTCGTCGGCGGCGCGATGTGGGCGGCCGCGTTCGGGCTGGTGTTCGTCGTGTCGTACGTGCCGATGGGGATCCGGTCCGCGATCCGGTACATGATCGAGTTCCAGGAGGGGCAGAACACCACCGGCCACCCGATCACCATCGGCGGCACCGTCTACCGGTTCGCCCCGTGGTGGGCGAACCTGCACTTCATGGAGGCCGGCACGGGGGTGCTGCTGCTCGTCGTCCTCGCGGTCGGGGTCGTCGCGGCGCTGGCGATCCGGGCCGACCGGCTCGTCGCGTACGTCGGCATCGCCCTGGCGCTGCTCGTGGGCTTCTACGTGGTCGTCGCGAAGATCGCGCTGCCCACGTACTACTCGGCGTGGATGCCGTTCCTGCTCGTCCTGGCCGCGATCGGGCTGGCGCGACTGCCGCGTGTGCCGGTGCGGGGGGCGGCCCCGGTCGCGACGGCGCTGTCGCTCGTGCTGGTCGTCTCGCTCGTCGTGCCGTCCGTCCGGCTCAGCCAGGACATCGCGCGCCAGCACCCGACGGGCATCGCGCTGCTCGGGGACTACCTCGAGGAACAGCACGTGCCGGACGGCAAGATCCTGTTCGTGTCGGCGACCCCGGGGCTCTTCGTGCCGTACGTCGCCGAGCGCGGCACCACCCGGGCCGACCAGGGGCCGTACGTCGCGATCGTGGTCGGGAACGACCGACGCTTCCCGCCGTCCGGGGCCGTGACGCAGCTGTTCGACTCCGAGCGGTCGCGGTTCTCGGTCGCCGAGGTCGGCGGACTCCAGGTGTGGCTGCCGAAGGACGGGCGGGTCGTCCTGCAGTCGGGAGCGCTCACCGTCGAGGGCTGACCCGCAGCTCGGCCGCCGGTGGGTGCGCGGCCGGCAGCTCGGCTGCCGATGGGTGCGCGGCCGGCGCGGAAGCCGTCGGTGCTGTCGGTGCCGTGGCACACTGGACGGGAACGGACGGGGGCCCGCATGCCGAACGACTTCGCACGACTGCCGGAGCGGCCGCGCGCCGACGACCTCGTGGTCGAGGTGCCCGCGTTCGAGGACGACCGGCCCCAGCCCGAGCCCGCGCCGCCGGCCGCGGCCCCGGAGCTCGTCGCGGCGACCGAGTTCGCCCGGACGTCGCACGCGCCGGCCACGATCCGGCGGACACAGGTGCGCGCCGGGGTCTGGATCGCGGGCGTCCCCATCGCGGTGCTCGTGGTCATCGCGGTCGTGCAGGTGCTGTTCGCGCGCTGACCCGCTGCGCGCTGTCCGCTCCGCGCTGCCCTGCCGCGGTGCGCGCTGTCCGCTCCGTGCTGCCCGGCCACGGGTGCGCGCTCTGACGACGACTGCTCGTGGTCCACCGTGCGCAGTCGTCGTCGGACTGCGCGGTGGCCGCCCGCGCGTTCTTAGACGCGACACAGCGGGCTGCTGCGGTCCCCGTATGCCCGGTCCCGAGCATGTGCGGTATGACGGAGACGAACCACACCCTCGACATCGACATCGTCGTCCCCTGCTACAACGAGCAGGACACGCTCGCCGCCCACGTCCGCCGCTTGCACACCTTCTGCCGGACGTCGCTCCGGAACACCTGGCGCATCACGATCGCGGACAACGCCTCGACCGACGACACCGCACGCATCGCCGACGACCTCGCCGCGATGCTGCCGGACGTGCACGCGGTGCACCTGCCCGAGAAGGGCCGGGGCCGTGCGCTCAAGGCCGTCTGGGCAGCGTCGCCGGCCACCGTGCTGGTCTACGTCGACGAGGACCTCTCCACCGACCTCGCCGCGCTCGAACCCCTGGTCGCCCCGCTGCTGTCCGGGCACTCGGACGTGGCGATCGGCACCCGGTTGGCGGGCTCGTCACGTGTGGTGCGCGGCGGGAAGCGCGAGTTCATCTCCCGCTCGTACAACCTGCTGCTCCGCACCACGATGGGGGTGTCCTTCTCGGACGCGCAGTGCGGCTTCAAGGCGATCACCCGGCAGGCCGCGGAACACGTCCTGCCCCTCTGCGAGGACGACGCGTGGTTCTTCGACACCGAGCTGCTCGTGCTGGCCGAGCACGCCGGACTGCGGATCCACGAGGTCCCGGTCGACTGGGTGGACGACGTGAACTCGTCGGTGCACATCGCCTCGACCGCGACCGAGGACCTCAAGGGGATGTGGCGGGTCTCCCGCGGGCTCGCGACCGGACGGGTGGCGATCGGTGCGGTGTACGACGCCATCGGCCGCCGTCCGTTCACGCCGCCGCACGTCGGGATCGTCGGGCAGGTGCTGCGCTTCGGGGCGATCGGCGTGCTGTCGACGATCGCGTTCGCCGTGCTCTACGCCCTGTTCCGCCCGGCGATCGGTGCCCAGACCGCAGACTTCCTGGCGCTCCTGGTCACCGCGATCGGCAACACGGCACTCAACCGACGCTTCACGTTCGGGGTGCGGGGACGTGCCGGCGCAGGGCGGCACCACGTGCAGGGGCTGGTGGTGTTCGGGATCGCGTGGGCGATCACGTCCGGGTCGCTGGTGATCCTGCACTCGGCGGCACCGGGATCGTCGCACGGTGCGGAGATCGTGGTGCTCACGGCCGCGAACCTCGTGGCGACGCTGGTCCGCTTCGTCCTGTTCAAGGCGTGGGTGTTCCGGTCGCGGCGTCGTCCGGAGCTCATCCGCCCGGGCACGACCCCGGCGGCGGACGCGAGCACGGCGGCGACCGAGCCGATCGCGGTCGACGAGCGCCACGCCGCCTGACGCCGCCGGCCGGCGGCACGGCGGCGCGGCCGCCCGGCCGGCCCGCGGCCGCCGCGCGGCCGGCGGCCGGGCCGCGCGCTCGCACAACGGAAGTCACTCCGCACCACGGGGATCCGCGGCGCGGAGTGACTTTCGTTGTGCGCAAGCGAACCGCGCCGCACGCCGCGCCGCACCCCGGCCGCACCCGCGCCGCACACCCCCGCCGCGCCCGCGCCGCGCACCCCGGCCCCGCGGTGTTGCGCGGGCGGTATACCGCGCCGTAGCATCGCCTCACCGCACCACAACCCCACAGGGCCCGACTGCCACCATCGGTCTGCCCGCGGCGAGCGCTCCACTGATGCAGCCTGGCCGTCCGCTGCCGGCAACGCCCCACTGGACCTGCACACGTGAACCCCTCCTCCTTCGGTCTCTACGACCCTGCCCGCGAATCGAGCGACTGCGGCGTCGGTTTCATCACCCGACTCGACGGGACGCCGAGCCACGACGTCATCCGCAAGGGCGACGAAGCGCTGTGCGCCATCCCCCACCGCGGCGGCAAGTCCGCCGAGGGTGTCGGTGACGGCGCGGGCGTGAGCATCGACCTGTCGGTGGAGTTCTTCAGCGCGATCACCGGCGAGGAGCTCCGCGCGGGCCACTTCGGCGTCGCGAACTGCTTCGTGCCGAGCGGCGCAGGCCCGACTGCGGACGCCGAGCGCGCCCGCGCGCAGCAGACCGTCACGGACGCCATCGAGCAGCAGGGCTTCGAGCTCCTGCTCGTCCGCGACGTCCCGGTGGACCACTCCGTCGCCCGTCCCGAGGCCGAGCAGTACCAGCTGCCGATCGTGCAGTGGGTCTTCCGTGCCCCCGAGGCGTGGACCCGCGCCGAGGTCGACGCCGCCGCCAACCGCGCCCTCCTCGCGATCGAGGCGGTGTCGTACGGCCAGGCCGCCGCCGACCGCGCCGAGCACGCCGCCCTGTACCCGCTGTCGCTCGGCGCCCGGACCCAGATCCTCAAGGGGCGGCTGAACTCCGGCGAGGTCATCGGGTACTTCACCGACCTGCGCGACCCACGCCACTCGGTCCGGACGCTCTACTTCCACACCCGGTTCTCGACGAACACCGAGCCGCACCCGACGATGGCGCAGCCGTTCCGCCTGATGGCGCACAACGGCGAGCTGAACACCGACCGGAAGAACCGGCTGTCCGACGAGGCCCTCGCCCGTGCACGCACCCGCAGCATCGTCCGCCCGCCCGGCCAGTCCGACTCGAGCCGCCTCGACCAGACCCTGCAGAGCCGGGTGTTCGACGACGGCCTCGAGATCGTCGAGGCCGTGGTCTCGCTCATGCCCCCGGCGTGGGAGAACGACCGCACCCTGACCCCGGCGGTGCGGGACATGCTCGAGTTCTTCTCGCTCTACGAGGAGAAGAACGACGGCCCGGCCGCCGTGATCTTCAGCGACGGCGACGTGGTCGGCGCCCGGCTCGACCGACTGGGCCTGCGCCCGCTGCGCTCGGTGCAGACCGCCGAGTACCTGATGGTGTCGTCCGAGGCCGGTCAGGTCGAGTTCGAGCCGGAGGACGTCGTGCACCGCGGCCGCATCGAGGCGGGCGGCATGCTCGTCGTCGACCACCGCACCGGCACGCTCATGCGCACGCGCGAGGTGCTCGAGATGCTCGCCGCGCGGAAGCCGTACGGCACGCTCCTCGACGCCGCCCGCGTCAACCTGGACGACGTCCCGGCGCCGGAGTACCAGCGCACCACGACCACGCTCGGCTACGAGGGCGACCTGTCGCTCGCGGGCCGCTACGTGGCGTACTCGCTGAACCAGGAGAGCTTCCGGTTCATGCTCGACCCGATGCTGCAGAACGGCTCGGAGCGGATCTCGGCGATGGGCTACGGCAACGCCATCAACGCCCTGAGCGACACCGAGGGCGGCATGGCGAAGTACTTCTCGCAGCGCTTCGCCCAGGTGACGAACCCGCCGCTCGACTCGATCCGCGAGGCCGACGGCATGTCGATGCGCGTCGCCCTCGGCGCGAAGCCCGACGGGACGGGTTCGGCGACGCGGCAGCTCGTCGTGGAGTCCCCGATCCTCGGGCACCTCGACATGGTGCGGCTGCGCGAGCAGGACATCGTGCCGCTCGAGCGCTTCGACATGCTCTACGTGCCGGTGCTCGGCGACGAGCAGGCGAACGCCGACGCGGTCCGCACCGCGACCGAGCACCTCGCCGACGCCGTCGCCGCCTTCGCCGAGCGCACCGGCGGCATCGCCGTGCTCACCGACCGCAACGTGTCGTCGACGCACGCGCCCCTCCCCGTCATCCTCGCCGTGGCCGCCGTCAACCAACGGCTCATCGAGACCGGCCTGCGGCTGCGGATCTCCGTCGTCGCCGAGTCCGGTCAGCTGCCATCGTCACACCACGTGGCGACGGCGCTCGGCTTCGGCGCCGCAGCGGTGTACAGCCTCTCCGCACGTCTCCGTGCGGAGGAGAAGTACCCCGCAGCGCCCGCCCCGGCCGGCGAACTGACCGCGACCGACCTCGCCCTCAAGCGCTTCCGGAAGGCGGCCGAGAAGGCCCTCGCGAAGACGATGGGCCGCGTCGGGCTCTGCACGGCCGAGAGCTACATCGGCGGCGAGTTCTTCGAGCCGAACTACCTCGACACCCGCGACGACCTGCTCGCCCGGGTCTTCCCGCACATGCAGGCCCCGGTCGGCGGCGTCGGGTTCGCCCGCATCGCCCAGGCGGCGACGGACTGGCACGAGCGCGCCCGCACGGTCGAGTCCGAGGGCCAGGTGCCCATGCTCGGCCTCTTCAAGGAGCGCTCGGACGGTGCCGGGCACTCGTTCGGCGTCGCGAGCGTGCGCGGCTTCGGCGGCATGACCGAGGAGCGTCCGGCCTTCGAGCGCTCCGGCGACTCCGAGGCGCTGCGGCTCCTCACGCTCGGCCAGCTCGACGACGCGTTCGGCATCACCGACACCGCCTACCGCAACACGGGCTACGACCGGCTGAGCGACGCCGAGATCGACGCGCACCGGATCACCCCGGGCTACGTCACGTTCCTGCAGACGACGCACGACGAGCGGTCGCGCCGTCCCGCGGCCCTCCGCGACGTCCTCGCGCTGCCCGCGGACGTCACCGGCATCGACACGGCAGAGGACTTCGCCCGCGAGCTCGGCCGCTTCTCGACCACCGGCAACGCGAGCGTCACGGTGCGCGGGCTCTCCGGCTCGCGTCCGGCCGACGACGGGGACCTTCCAGGAGGCACGGCTCGCTTCCGCCTCGAACTCACGTCGACGGGGACCACGGGTGCACTGCGCCACGCGGCCCTCGCGGACGGCCTCGCGCTGCTGCACCCCGGCCAGGTCGACGTCGACTCCGTCGACGACACCCAGGTGACGCTCCGCGCCACCGGCTCCGCCGTCGAGCTGCTCGCACTGCTCGACCACGCCCCGGCGAGCGTCGCGCTCGACGAGGTCCAGCCGGCGCACGAGATCACCCGGACCCTGGCGTCCGGCGCGATGAGCCACGGCGCGCTCGTCGCCACCGCGCACGAGGCGGTGGCGCACGGCACGAACATGGTCGGCGGCATGTCGAACAGCGGTGAGGGCGGCGAGCACCACTCCCGCTACGGCACGATCCGCGGCTCGCGCATCAAGCAGTTCGCCTCGGGACGGTTCGGCATCTGGGCGGGCTACCTCGCCGACCCGATGCTCGAGGAGCTCGAGATCAAGATCGGCCAGGGCGCGAAGCCGGGCGAGGGCGGCCAGCTGCCCGCGCCGAAGGTCACGGTGGACATCGCCGCGGCCCGTGGTGGCACCCCCGGCGTCGAGCTCATCTCGCCGCCGCCGCACCACGACACGTACTCGATCGAGGACCTCGCGCAGCTCATCCACGACTGCAAGGCCGCCCGTGTCCGGGTGATCGTGAAGCTCGTGTCCTCCGAGGGCATCGGCACCATCGCGGTCGGCGTCGCCAAGGCCGGCGCGGACGTCATCAACGTCGCGGGCAACACCGGTGGCACGGGCGCTGCGGCCGTCACGAGCCTGAAGTACGCCGGCCGCTCGGCGGAGATCGGCGTCGCCGAGGTCCACCAGGCGCTCGTCGCGAACGGCCTCCGCCAGAAGGTCACGCTCCGCTGCTCGGGCGCGCACCAAACCGGTTCCGACGTGGTCACGAGCGCGCTGCTCGGCGGCGACAGCTTCGAGTTCGGCACGACCGCGCTCATGATGCTCGGCTGCGTGATGGCGAAGAACTGCAACGTGAAGTGCCCGGCTGGTCTCACCACGAACGCCGAGGCGTTCGAGGGCGACCCCCGCGCGCTCGCGCAGTACCTGCTCAACATCGCCCACGACGTGCGGCAGATCCTCGCCCGCCTCGGCCTGCGCTCCCTGCGCGAGGCCCGCGGTCGCACCGACCTGCTGCAGCTCCTCGACCACCCGGCGAGCGTCGGGCGCCTCGACGTCCGGGCGCTCCTCGCGCAGGTCCCCGAGAAGCTCGTCGAGGACCCGGAGTACCTCGAGAAGGACTTCCACACCGACGACGCGCTGCTCGAGCGGGTCCGCACGGCCCTGGTCGACCACGAGCAGGCGCACGTGCTCGTGCACGGCGTGCTGCTCGGCAACAGCGACAAGTCCGTCGGCGGCCAGCTCGGCATCGACGTGGAGCGCCTGCTCAACCACGAGCTGCGCGGCTCCGACCTGTCCGGGCTCCCGGCGATCACCACGGACGACCGCGGACGCCGCCGACTCGTCGACGGCGCGGTCACGATCCGCACGCTCGGGTCGGCCGGGCAGTCGTACGGCGTGTTCAACAACGACGGCATCGTGCTCGAGCACACCGGCACCGCGAACGACGGCGTCGGCAAGAGCCAGAGCGGCGGCCGGATCATCGTCCGCGCCCCCGGTGGTGGCAGTGCCGGACAGGGCGGCAACGTCCTCGTCGGCAACTTCGCGCTGTTCGGGGCGACCGGCGGCCGCACCTTCGTCGAGGGCGAGGCCGGCGACCGGTTCGCCGTGCGCAACTCCGGCGCGACGGCCGTGGTCGAGGGCGTCGGGGACTTCGGCTGCGAGTACATGACGGGCGGTGCCGTGTTCAACCTCGGCACCTTCGGCAAGGGCCTCGGCAACGGCATGTCCGGCGGGTTCCTGTACCAGTACGACCCCTCCGGCGAGGTCACCGAGCGCGCGAGCACCGACTCGCTCCTCGTGTTCCCGGTCACCGACACCGAGCGCGGGGCCTTCCACGAGGCAGCGGCGCGCCTGCTGCTCGAGTGGCACCTCGAGGCGACGGGCTCGGCGCTGGCCGAGCGTCTGCTCGCCGAGTGGGAGACCACCCGCCAGCACGTCTTCGTCGGCATGCCCCGGGCGCTCCTGCTCACCCAGGACGCCGGCGAGATCCTGGCCGCGGCGAGCCGGAACGAACTGCTCGACGAGCTGGCGACCTCGATCGCGACGGACAAGCTCCGCGCGTTCAAGGTCGACTACCGCGACCAGCGCGCCGTCCTCGGCGGCCGTGCCCCGTCGCTCGGCGACCAGGGCGACGACATGTTCTCGCTCCTGTCCTCGTACACGGTGCTCGGCGTCGCCCAGGACCTCGCGCTCGAGCGGGTCCCCGGCGCGGCCGGCCCGAACGACCCCCGGGTGACCGAGGCGGTCAAGAACCTCATCCTCACCGAGGACTTCTTCGTGAAGCAGCGCGTCGTGAAGTACCTGCGCGGCACGCTGGACCGCTTCGCGGACGACGAGCTCGCGACCCTCATCGCGATCAAGCGCCTCGACGACTACAAGCGCGCGCTCACGCAGCGGAACAACCGCAGCATGGACGCGCCGGGCACCACCGGGTGGATCATGCACCAGAACGCCAAGAACGACGGCCGCGTCCGCGAGGCCCGCTTCGACGAGCTGCTCGCGAACGCAGCGCTCGAGGACATCGCCCGCCGTGCACCGCAGGCGCCGACCGAGGCGGTGTCCGCGTGAGCCTGCTCCCCCCGACCGGATCGCTGATCCCGGTCGACGCACCGTTCTCGCAGGCCCAGGAGTCCTGGCTCGCCGGGTTCATCGCCGGCATCGCCGCCGCGGGCAAGCGGGCCTCCGGCGGCACCCCGACGACGACGATCGACGTGCTGTTCGGCACGCAGACCGGCAACGCGGAGTTCCTCGCCGACGAGCTGGTCTCCGGCGCGAAGGCCCGCGGGCTCGGCGGTCGTGCCACCGCGCTCGACGCCGTCACGCCGGAGCAACTCGCCGGGATGTCGCACGTGCTCGTGGTCACCTCGACGTACGGCGAGGGCGAGATGCCCGACAACGCCGGACTGTTCTGGGACGCGATCCAGGCGACCACCGTGCCGCGGCTCGAGGGACTGCAGTACGCCGTCCTCGGGCTCGGCGACACGAGCTACGACGAGTTCTGCCAGGCCGGCAAGCTCCTCGACACCCGGTTCGAGCAGCTCGGCGCCACCCGCATCCACGACCGCGTCGACTGCGACGTTGACTACGAGGACCCGGCCGCGCTCTGGACGGCTGCGGTGCTCGACCGTCTGGCGGCGGAGGCGGGCGTGCAGCCCGGCGCGGCCACGGCGGTGGCGGCGACCGGTGCGACGACCGCGGCCGGCGGGGCGGGCGCGAGCCGTGCCTCCAGGCCCGGTGCCCAGTGGAACAAGCGCAACCCGTACCCGTCGACGCTGGTCGAGAACCGGCTGCTCTCCTCGCCGCGCAGCGCGAAGGAGATCCGGCACTACGAGTTCGACCTCGGCGACTCCGGGATCGAGTACTCGGCGGGCGACGCGCTCGCGGTCGTGCCGGTCAACGACGAGGTGTTCGTCGGCGAGCTGCTCGAGCAGGTCGGCGCGAACGGCTCCGAGACGCTCGACGGCCGCCCGGTCACCGAGGTACTGCGGACCGACCGTGAGATCCGGACGCCCTCGAAGGACCTCATCGCGGACCTCGTCCAGCGCGCACCGTCGTCGGAGCTCGCCGCCGTCGTCTCGCACGGTGACAAGCACGAGCTCGACCGCTGGCTGTGGGGTCGCGACGTACTCGACCTGCTCCGCGACGCCGGACCCGCGGCACCCGGACTCGACGAACTCCTGCCGAACCTCCGACCGCTGCAGGCGCGCCAGTACTCGATCTCGTCGAGCCCGCTCGCGCACCCGGACCGCATCCACCTGACGATCGCGTCCGTCCGGTACGGGGACCCGCACCGCATGTACGCCGGCGTCGCGTCGACGTTCCTCGCCGACCGGGTCGCCCCCGACGGCACCGTGGACGTCTACCTGCAGCCGAACGCGTCGTTCGGGGTCCCCGCCGACCCGTCCGCGCCGATGATCATGGTCGGCCCGGGGACCGGCATCGCACCGTTCCGCGGGTTCCTGCACGAGCGTGCGGTCTCCGGGGCGACGGGCCGGAACTGGCTGTTCTTCGGCGACCAGCACCGCGACACCGACTTCGTCTACGAGGACGAACTCACCGAGCTGCAGGAGCAGGGCGTGCTGGACCGCCTCGACCTGGCGTTCTCGCGCGACCAGGCCGAGAAGGTCTACGTGCAGACCCGGATGCTCGAACGTGCCCCGGAGCTCTACTCGTGGCTCGAGGACGGCGGACACCTGTACGTGTGCGGTGACGCCTCACGGATGGCGAAGGACGTCGAGCAGGCGCTCCTGGCCGTCATCGCGAGCCAGCGGGGCAAGGGCGAGGACGACGCGCAGGCGTACCTCGCCGACATGCGGCGCGGCAAGCGCTACGTCCGCGACGTGTACTGAGCGGCGCGCGCGGCCGGTGCCACGCCCGTCGCCCCGGTGCGGAACCCGAATCCACGACCGGGGCGACGGCGAGGGGGCGCTGTGGGCCGGGAGGCCCCTGATCCGGGACTCCTCGCGCGTCGCGTGGTTCCCCCCTCCGACCGCGGAGCCACCGTCACCGGCTCCCTGGGCCGGAGTCGATCACTCGCGCGGTACGCCCACCGTACTCAGACTGCACGGACGTGCGCGACCCGTTGACCGTTCACGGACAGTGTGCTACCCGGCGTCGTCGGTGCCGGAGTCGTCGTCCGCGTCGCCGGGCACCACCGCACGGGACCACGCCGAGTCGTCCGCCGTGCTCGTGTCCGACGGCTCCGGGGTGAGCACGAGACCGGAGCCCGAGGTGGCTGCGGCGTAGAGGTCCTCGAGCCAGCTGCGGTTGATCCGGGGCACCCGGCTGCCGGAGAACTTGAAGTGCAGGCTCACGTTCGGGTGCATCCAGATGGTGCTGCGCCCGTTGCCGTGGACGGCGTCGTCCTTCCACGAGAACGCGAATCGGTGCTCCCGCCGGAGCATGTTCACGATGACGATCTGCAGGTGTGTGAGCGCTCGGTCGTCGATCCGGAGGTCGAGCGGCTCTCCGTCGTAGATGAGCTGACCCATGCGTCCTTGTACACCGCGGGGGTTGTGCGGCGGGCAGGACCGTCGTAACGTACAACCAAATGGTTGCACGAACCGAACTGAGCGATGCCGAGGTCGACCGGGTCTTCCACGCCCTGGCCGATGCGACCAGACGCGACATCGTCCGTCGCACCCTGGTCGGCGAGGCGTCCGTGAGCGCGCTCGCGGACGCCTACGCGATGTCGTTCGCCGCCGTCCAGAAGCACGTCGCCGTCCTCGAAGGAGCAGGACTCGTGACCAAGGAACCCCGGGGCCGCACCCGCATCGTGCGCGCCGAGCCGGGACAGATCGATCGCGTCCGTGGGCTGCTCGACGGCTACGCGGACCTCTGGCGCGGCCGGATCGACCGGCTCGACGCACTGCTGGGAGCAGACCGCGCGCCGCGCGGCGACGACCGAACGCAAGGGAGCCACTGATGCCGACCACGTCCGTCCACACCGACCCCGAGGAGCTCACCATGACCCTCGTGGCCGAGTTCCCCGTCCCCGTCGAACGCCTCTGGGCAGCGTTCGCGGATCCCCGGCAGCTCGAACGCTTCTGGGGCCCGCCCGGGTTCCCCGCGACGTTCACGTCGTTCGACCTCCGTCCCGGCGGCGTCGCCCACTACCGGATGACCTCGCCCGAGAACGAACGGTTCCACGCACTCTGGCAGGTTTCCGAGGTCGACGAGCCCCGCCGGATCGCCTTCCGCGACCTGTTCTCCGACGCCGAGGGCACGGTCGACGACTCGCTGCCCGCGAGCGAGACCGTGCTGTCGTTCGACACCGTCGACAGCGGGTCACGGGTGACGGTGCTGACGTCGTTCGCGTCCTCCGCCGACCTCGACGCCATGCTCGAGATGGGCATGCTCGACGGCTACGAGCAGGCGTTCGGGCAGCTCGACACGGTGCTGGCCGACCTCCGCGAGTACGCCCTCGGCCGGGGCACGGTCACCGAGATCGTGGACGACACCCACGTGGTCATCACCCGCGCGTTCGCGGCGCCGCGGCGCCTGCTCTGGCGTGCGCACACGGAGCCGGAGCTGATGCGCCGATGGCTGCTCGGCCCGGACGGGTGGGAGATGACGGTGTGCGAGAACGACCTGGTCGTCGGCGGCTCGTTCCGGCAGGCCTGGGCGCCCGTCGGGGACACCGAGGGCGAGGCGTTCGGGTTCGAGGGCGAGAACCTCGTCATCGAGCCGGAACGCCGCATGGTCACGACCGAACGGATGACCGGTGCGCCGTTCCCGGCCAACGTCAACGACCTGCAGTTCGACGAGGCCGAGGGCGTCACGCTCATGACGCTCCGCATCACCTACCCCGACCGGGAGCAGCGGGACATGATCCTCGCGACCGGCATGACGGACGGCATGGAGACGAGCTACCAGCGTCTGGAACGCGAGGTCCTGTCCGCAGCGGCGTGAGTCGTGACGGACGGGAGGCGCGGTGCCGGCCGGCACCGCGCCTCCCGTCCGTCAGCCTGTCGCGTCAGGGACGCGCGGTCACGTCAGGGACGCGCGGTCGCGTCAGGGACGCGTCGCCTCGTAACGGCGTGCGCCGCCGCGGACGCCGGCGAAGCGGTACGGCGCATCCGTGACCTGCGGACGCTCGACGTCCTCGCTCGTCGCGGCACCCGCGGCGTGCAGCTCGCGGTAGGCGTCGACCGAGAGCGGCACCCGGGCGGCGAGGAGCTCGCGGACCCGACCCACACGGCGGTGCTCGCGGTACGCCGGCTGCACGATGCCGGTGATGAGCTCCCCGACGCTGCCGGACCCGTAACTGAACAGGCCGATGCGCTCCTCGGCGAGGTCGTCGTCGAGGTCGAGCAGTGCGGCCAGCCCGATCCAGAGCGACGCCGTGTAGGTGTTGCCGGTCTGCTTGTTGTACGTGAACCCGAGAGCGAGCTCGGACTCGTCGAAGGGCACCCCGACGTGCTGCGTGAGCTTCCGGTGCGCCTTGAGCGCCATCTTCGTGAACGGCTGGTGGTGGACGAAGCGCACGATGTCCTCGTACGCCGGGCCCCCCTGCGCCGCGAGGTCGTCCCACGCCCCGACGAACGCGTCGACGTAGGCGCTCACGGACAGGCGGCCGTCGACGAGCGCGGTGGAGCGGTCGTTCGGCCGCCAGAAGTCGTCGACGTCGGCGGTGAAGACACCCGCGGCCGGCTCGATCTCGATGAGGTCGGGGTCAGCGGCGATCAGGATCGCGGCGGCGCCGGCACCCTGCGTCGGCTCGGCGGCGGTGTCGACGTCGTAGCGCGCGACGTCGGCGGCGATGACGAGCACGCGCTCCCGCGGAGCACGCGCGACGATGCCGAGGGCGAGCTGGACGGCAGCGGTCCCGCCGTAGCAGGCCTGCTTCAGCTCGACGACGCGGACGTTCTGCGGCAGCCCGAGCAGGCCGTGCACGAACACCCCGGCGGCCTTCGACTGGTCCACCCCGGACTCGGTGGCGAAGAGCACCGTGCGGATGCCGTCGGCACCGTGGCGGTCGATGAGCTCCTTCGCGGCGGCGGCGCCCATCGTGACGATGTCCTCGTCGGGAGCGGGCACGCTGAACGCGTCCTGCCCGATGCCGACGTGGTACTTCGCGGGGTCCACCCCGAGGCGCTCGGCGAGGTCGTCGAGCTCGAGCACGTGGTGCCCGGTCGCGACGGCGAGGTCGTGGATGCCGATGCGGGTCACGCTGCACCTCCGGCGGGCTTCGCGCCGCGACGTTCCATCGCGACGTGGGCGGCCATCAGCTCGCCCGGGTTGGTCTGCGCGGCGAGCAGGGAGAGTTCCCCGCACAGGACGGTCGCGGCGCAGAGGGCGGCGAGCCGGCGTGCGTTGGCACCGGGCTCGCGGTCCTCGCGGCAGCCGAGGCGCACGAGGGCGTCCTCGACGACGGGCAGGTCCCCGCCCTTGCCGTTGCCGACCGTGCCGACGATGAGGTGCGGGAGCGACGTGGCGAAGTACAGGTCGCCGTCGCGGTCCTCGGCGCTCGTGATGCCCTGGGACCCCTCGACGATGTTCGCCGCGTCCTGCCCGGTGGCCAGGTAGAAGCCGAGGAGCATGTTCGCGTAGTGGGCGTTCGCAGAGCGGATGGCCCCGGCGATGGTCGACCCGACGAGGTTCTTCGCGACGTTGAGCTCGGCGATGCGTGCCGCGCTCGACCGGAGCCGCTTCTCGACGACCTCGCCCGGGATGACGATCTCGGCGACGGTGTTCCGGCCGCGTCCGCGGATGCCGTTCACCGCGGTGGCCTTCTTGTCGGTGCAGAAGTTGCCCGAGACGCTGACGTACCGCAGGCCCGGCTCCCACGCGAGGATGGCCGGCAGGAGCTTGTCCGCCGCCTGCGTGACCATGTTGTGCCCGGAGGCGTCGCCGGTGGTGAACGCGAAGCGCAGGAACAGCAGGTCCCCGACGATCTCCGGGTGCACCTCGATGAGCTTCGCGAAGCGGCTCTGGCCGGCGACGATCTGCTCGAGCTCGTCCTGCCGGGCGAGGATGCGCCCGGTCGCGAGGTGTGCCGCGGCCGCGCTGTCGGCACGGACGACGACCGAACGGGTCATGCGCTCGTCGACGACGGTCGCGACGATGCCGCCCTCGACCATGCGCGAGATGCGGGCACCGCGGCCGACGGACGGCCAGAGCGGCGACTCGTACGTGGCGAGCGGCACCTCGTGCTCGCCCTCCACCGCGTTGCCGCTGATGCGGATCGGCCCCACCCACTTCGTGGGGATCGGGGTCAGCAGGTCAGTCATCGACGCTCCCTTCGGGCGCTTGCACCGCGACGCTGAGGTGTCTGATGTCGTGCGCCTCCCAGGCGCGGTGGATGCCGGCGAGGTCCGTGTCCGCCGGGACGAGCGCGATGCCGCAGTCGCCGCCGCCGGCACCGGACGGCTTGGCCGCCCCGCCCGCGGCTTCGACGACGTCGCACAGGGTCGCGAGTCGCTCGGTCTCGATCTGCGAGCCGACCGACGTGCCGAGGCGCTGGAGCAGCCCACGGGCGCGCCGGAGTGCCCCGAGGGTGCGCTCGGCGTCGCCGGTCTGCAGGCCGACGGTGAGGTCGTCGACGCAGGTGCGACTCTCGTCGAGGAACGCCTGGTAGCCGCCGTTGCGGTGCCGACGGACGACACCGACGAGCTTCGTGGTCGAGGCCGGAGAACCGGTCCAGCCGACGAGCAGCTCGAGGTTCTCGGGGGCGGGCAGCCGCTGGACGTCGAAGCCCTCCCACGCGTCCGCGTCGCCGAGGATCTCGGTCACGGTGCGGGTGTCGAGCTGCGCCGCGAGCCGCTCGCGGTCCGGTGCGCTGTAGCGGAGCCAGCCGCCGAAGGTGCTCGCGGCGAGGTCCCCGCCGGATGCGCGCGGGTTCACCCGGATCGTGGCCAGCAGGGCGACCTGGAAGCGCTTCCGCTGCGAGAGCCCGAGCCCGTAGAAGCGGTCGAGGGCCCCCACCGTGGCGACGGTCACCGCCGCGGAGGACCCGAGCCCGAACTTCCGGCCGCTCGCGTCGTCGAGCTGGCTGTGGATGCGGAGGTCGTGGAACCGCGGTGCGATGCCCTGCTCGGCGCGGAGCTTCTCGACGAGGTCGATCGTCGCCATCACGTAGTCGTACGGGTGGTGCTCGGTGTCGAGTGCGATGCCGTCCTCGGCGCGGGTCCAGGTGAGCGGGAGGTGTCCGTACTCCTCGGAGTGCACGCTGCCGGCGCCGTGGCCCTCGCGCACGCGCGCGGTGATGGCGCGGTCGAGGGCGATGATGACGGACGGCTGGCCCGGCTCGACGACGGCGTACTCGCCCGCGACGAACAGCTTGCCGTGGGCACGGAACTCGATCACTCGGCGGACTCCTCTGGTCGGACGACACCCGGTGCGGGTGCCTCCGGGTCCTGCGTCGCAGGGACTTCGGAGCCGAGCAGGCGCGCGCCTGGTCCGGTACCGGACTCGATCACGTCGCCGAAGCCCGCGAGCGCGGACGCGACGGCGCCCCGGTCCTCGGGCTTCGTGAGCACGACGACGTTCGGGCCGGCGTCGGCGGTGGCGTACGCCTCGACCCCGGCGGCACGGAGTTCGGCCACGGCGTCGAACACGGCGACGCTGCGGGCGTTGAGGTAGCGGATGGGCGGGAAGGCGCCCTCGATCGTGGCGTGCATGCGGAGGGCGTTGCTCTCGGTCAGCTCGCCGATGCGGGTGAAGTCCCCCGCGGCGCAGGCGGTGAGCATGTCCCCGACGGTCTCGGTGGTCGAGGTGACCCAGGCGGGGTAGAACGGCGACGTCGCGATGGTGCGCCGCATCGCCTCGCGCGAGCCGATCGCCTTCGGGCCGGCGTCGATCGTCACGACGACCATGGCCATCGGCGGCGCGGGGATCGGCTCGGCGTAGGAGCCCTCGTCGTCGCCGGCGTGCCAGACCGCCACGCCACCGGGGATCGACCGGGTGGCCGAACCGGAGCCGCGTCGGGCGAGCCGGGACAGGTCGCGCGCGGAGAGGTCGAGACCGTACGCCGCCGCGGCCGCGGTCGCGAGCGCCGCGAACCCCGAGGCGCTCGAGGCCAGTCCGGCTCCGGTCGGCACGGTGTTCTCGGACACCACCGACGCCCGCGCCGAGGACCCGGCGAGCTCGCGCACGAGGTCGAGGAACTGCGTGACCCGCACGAGCGCCCCGTCGGTCGAGACCGAGCCGTTGAGGGTGAGGGTGTCGTCCGCCGTGTCCCCGACGGTCACCGACGTCGTCGTCGGGAACACGTCGAGTCCCATCGAGACGCTGCCGGTCGCCGGCAGGGCGAGGGAGGCGTCCGCCTTGCCCCAGTACTTGACGAGGGCGATGTTGGGGTGCGCGACGGCGGTGGCGGTCATCAGGCGCGGTCTCCGATCGTGGTGGTCCAGGTGGCTGCGGCACCTGCGCCGCGCAGTGCGGCCGCGATGCGGTCCGCGTGGTCGACGTCCGTGGCGAGGGCGATGACGCACCCGCCGCGGCCCCCGCCCGTGAGCTTCGCGCCGAGGGCGTCGGCCGCACGTGCGGCGCCGACGAGCCGGTCCAGGTCGTCGCTCGACACGTCGAGATCGCTGAGCAGCTCGTGCGCGGCGTCCATCGTGGCACCGAGCGCCTGTGCGTCGCCGTCCACGAGCGTCGCCCGCGCGCGTCGGGCCAGTGCGCCGATCCGATCGATCACGGCGCCGGTGCCGTCCGGGTCGGCGTCGTGACGGGCACGGACGGCGGAGACCGCCTCGCGCGTGTGGCCGGGGACCCCGGTGTCGGCGACCACGAAGGCGAACCGGGCGCCGAGCTCGACCGGCTCGATGCGGCCGCCCTCGAACCAGACCGGTGCGTCGGCGACGACCCCGCGGGCGTCGAGTCCGGACGGTCGGCCGTGGGCGACCCGCTCGCACTCCTGGATGAGTCCGTGGTGCGCCTCGGCGTCGAGCGTCTCGCCGAGTGCGTCCGCGACCGCCGC
Organism: Curtobacterium sp. USHLN213; assembly: GCF_037144815.1. Taxonomy (NCBI): domain Bacteria; kingdom Bacillati; phylum Actinomycetota; class Actinomycetes; order Micrococcales; family Microbacteriaceae; genus Curtobacterium; species Curtobacterium sp. USHLN213. The sequence goes on from NZ_JBBCYQ010000010.1 coordinate 167,546, forward strand.
GGTCACCGCCGCTGCCACCGCCGCGCTCGATCCCATGCCGCGAGCGGTGGGGACCTCGCTGTCGACGCGCACGTGGAAGCGGCGGTCCGTCACGCCGAAGTGCCGCAGCGTGGCGGTGACCGCGGTGACGGTCGGCATCACGGCGGCGGGGGCGAGGTCGAGCGGGCCGGTGTGCACGGCTGACTCGAGGTGGTGCCCCTCGGCGTCGTCGATCGGCGTGACCGTGGCGACCACCACGGCGTCGATGACCGGCAGGACGAGCGCGGGTGCGCCGTAGACCACGGCGTGCTCCCCGATCAGGATCGTCTTGCCGTGGGACGACGCCCTACCGGTGCGGCGGGTGGGGCCGGCTCCAGTGGTCGCTGAGTTGTCGAGGTCGTTGGTGGTCATCGTGGGTCACGTCAGCCTAACCGTCCCGGCCATGCACGCGCTCGACGGTGTCCGTACCCCGCCCGTGAGCGCGCTCCACGAGGTCGCCGTTCCGGGCGTACGGTGATCGTCAGCATGCTGACTACCCGAGGAGCCGCCCCGTGAGCACCCACCACACCCCCGACCGCCGACGCTGGGCCGGACTCGTCGTCATCAGCATCGCCGTCTCGCTCATCATCGTCGACTCGACCATCGTGAACGTCGCGATCCCGAGCATCGTGGCCGACCTCGACATCGGTTCCACCCTGGTGCAGTGGGTGCAGGAGAGCTACACCCTGGTCTTCGCGGCGCTCCTGCTCGTGTTCGGCTCGCTCGCCGACCGCTTCGGCCGACGGCGCCTGCTGATCGTGGGCGTCACGGTGTTCGCGCTCGCCTCGGTCCTCGCCGCACTGGCCCCGACGGGCGACCTGCTCGTGCTCGCCCGCATCGTGCAGGGCGTCGGCGGCGCGATGGTGCTGCCGACGACCCTCTCGCTCGTGAACGCCACCTTCACCGGCCGCGAGCGCGGGATCGCCTTCGCCGTCTGGGGCTCCACGATCGGCGGCATGGTCGCGGTGGGCCCGCTCCTCGGCGGCTGGCTGACGACGGACTTCTCGTGGCGGTGGGCGTTCGGCATCAACGTGCCGCTCGGCATCGCGATCGTCGTCGGCGCGTCCCTGACCGTCCGCGAGTCCCGCGACACCGTGCACGCCGGCCGGATCGACGTCGTTGGCGCCGTCCTCAGCGTTGTGACGAGCGCCTCGCTCGTGTTCGGCCTGATCGAGGGACGCACGTACGGCTGGTGGTCGAACGCCACCCGGCTGACGGTCGGCGACTGGACCTGGCCCGGACCGCTCTCCCCGATCCCGTACGCGTTCGCGCTCTGCGTCGTCGCGGGCGTGGCGTTCGTCCTCTGGACGAGGCGGCGGCAGCGCGCGGGCCGCTCCACGCTCATCGCGCTCGACCTCTTCACGATCGGGTCGTTCCGGAACGGGTCGATCGCGGCACTCATCGTGTCCCTCGGCGAGTTCGGCATCATCCTGTCCCTGCCGATCTGGCTGCAGAACGTGCTCGGGTACTCGGCGCTGCAGACCGGGTTCGTCCTGCTCGCCCTGGCCATCGGGTCGTTCGTCGCGAGCGGGTTCGCGGCGACGGCCGGCCAGCGGATCGGCGCGCTGCGGATCGTCCGGATCGGCATCGCCGCCGAGATCGTCGGCGTCGCGGCGATCGGCTTCGTCGTGACCTCGTCGACGCCGTGGTGGGCGATCGTGCCGTGCCTGTTCGTCTACGGGTTCGGTGTCGGGCTCGCGACCGCGCAGCTCACGAGCGTCGTGCTGCGGGACGTCCCGGTCGAGCGCAGCGGCGAGGCCTCCGGCGCCCAGAGCACCGCCCGGCAGATCGGGTCGGCGCTCGGCATCGCGGTGCTCGGCACGGTGCTGTTCACGTCGACCGGCACGCTGCTGCAGCACCGGCTCGAGGACGCCGGGGCGTCGAGCGCGGCCGCGTCGCAGATCGCCGATGCCGTGGTCGCGTCCTCCGGCGGGTCGATCGCGGCACTCACCGAGCAGAGTCCGACGGCAGGAGCCGCTGCGGCCGAGGCGTTCAGTGACGGCACGCGCGCGGCCGCCTGGTCGGCCGCGGGCTTCCTGGTGCTCGGCCTCGCGGCGACCCTGCGCCTGCGCAGCCGGCCGGAGGACACCGAGGAGGCCGGACCGGACGCCGCCCCGGCGACCGCCGACGCGACCGACTGACGGACGGGAGGCGCGGGTCGGCCCCGCCCCGCGCCTCCCGTCCGCCGCACCGGGCCCCGCGCCGGGGGCGACGCTCTCGTCCGCGCAGGTCGTTGGCATCGGCGTCGCCCTCGCCGCGGTCGGGACGGCGGTGACCATGGGCGGTCGACCGGGGCGTGACCGGGACAGATCGGCAACAGGTGTCCCCGATACGGTTGTGCACAACTGAGTTGCGTGCAATGCTTGTGGCATGCCCGTGACCGACGAGATGGTGTGCTTCTCCCTCTACGCGGCGAGCCGTGCGACCACGCAGGCGTACCGGACCCTGCTGGAACCGTGGGGGCTCACCTACCCGCAGTACCTCGTCCTCGTGACGCTGTGGATCGAGGGCGACCAGACCGTCTCCGGTCTCGGCGACCACCTGCAGCTCGACTCCGGCACCCTCTCACCGCTCCTGCGCCGCATGGAGCAGTCGGACCTCGTCCGTCGCGAACGTCGCAGCACCGACGAGCGGGTCGTCACGATCACGCTCGGCGACCGCGGCCGCTCGATCCGTGGCGAACTGGCCCACATCCCGTCGACGATCGCCGCCGGGATGGGCCTGCCCGACGAGCACGCCGCGACGGAACTCATCGCGACGCTGCACCGGCTGACCGAGACCATGCACGCCGCTGCGACGCCGAACCGCGCCGCCGCGGACCACTGACCCCACGAAGGAAGGAACACCATGGAAGCCCTCTACACCGCCGAGGCCCTCTCCACCGGCGCCGGCCGCGACGGCCGCGTCGCCACCAGCGACGGCTCGTTCGCGCTCGACCTCGCGATCCCGAAGGAGATGGGTGGCTCCGGCGCCGGCACCAACCCCGAGCAGCTCTTCGCCGCCGGGTACGCCGCGTGCTTCCACTCGGCACTGCAGGGTGTCGCCCGCAGCCAGAAGGTGAAGATCGCCGACTCCTCCGTCGGTGGCCGCGTGCAGATCGGCCCGAACGGCGAGGGCGGCTACCAGCTGGCCGTGCTGCTCGAGGTCGTCCTGCCCGGGCTCGAGCACGACCAGGCACAGGCCCTCGCGGACGCCGCGCACCAGGTCTGCCCCTACTCGAACGCGACCCGCGGCAACATCGACGTCACCATCACCGTCTCGGAGGACTAGTCCATGAGCACCACCCCCACCACCATGCGCGCCGTCGTCCACGAGACCTTCGCCGAGCCGGCCGAGGTCCTCGGCGTGCAGGAGCGCCCGGTCCCCACCCCCGGCGCCGGCGAGGTCCTCGTCCGCACGGTCCTCTCCCCCATCCACAACCACGACCTCTGGACCGTCCGCGGCACCTACGGCTTCAAGCCCGAACTGCCGGCGGCCTCCGGCACCGAGGCGCTCGGCGTGGTCGAGGCCCTCGGCGAGGGCGTCACGAACCTGCAGGTCGGCCAGCGCGTCGCCGGCGGGGCGTTCGGCGTCTGGGCCGAGTACTACACCGCGAACGCCGCCGGGCTGGTCCCGGTCCCGGACGCGATGCCCGACGAGGCCGCGGCCCAGCTCGTCTCGATGCCGTTCAGCGCGATCAGCCTGCTGCACTCGCTCGACCTGCACGAGGGTGACTGGCTGATCCAGAACGCCGCGAACGGCGCGGTCGGCCGCATGGTCGCCCAGCTCGGCGCCGCGCGTGGCATCAACGTCATCGGGCTCGTCCGCCGCGCCGCCGGCGTCGAGGAGCTCCGCGAGCAGGGCATCGAGCGCATCGTCGCCACCGACGCGGACGACTGGAAGGACCAGGTCGCCGCGATCACCGGCGGTGCGCCGATCGTCGCGGGCGTCGAGTCCGTCGGCGGCAAGGCCGCCGGCGACATCGCGAGCGTGCTCGGCGAGAACGCCACCCTCGTCGTGTTCGGCGCGATGGCCTCCCCCACGCTCGAGATCCCGTCCGGCAAGGTCATCTTCGGCCAGCTCACGGTGAAGGGCTTCTGGGGCAGTGTCGTCAGCAAGACGATGCCGGCCGAGACGAAGGGGCAGCTCTTCGGCGAGCTCATCACCCGCGTGCTCGACGGTTCGCTGACGCTCCCCGTCGCGGAGACGTTCGCCTTCGAGGACGTCCGCGACGCGGTCCGCGCCTCGGACACCGCCGGCCGCGTCGGCAAGGTGCTCCTGCGCCCGTAGACGCGACAGCGAAACGGACTGGAGGCGGGGGGGGGGGGGGGCCCCCCCCGCCCGGGCCGTGGGGGGGGGGGGGTGACGCCCGGGCGCCGGGGCGGGGGCCGGGTGGGGGGTGGGCGGGGTGGGGCCCCCCCCCCCCCCG